>NZ_JBGLRI010000005.1:0-273049 GCF_041403025.1 Aeromonas sp. S5(2024)
TGCAACTAAAAGTTGCTTTGGTCACTTCATCAGACATTGATATCAAAAATTGTTTTTGATGCTCGATGCTGTGAGTGCCCACACAGATTGCTTGATTCAAATTGTTAAAGAACGACGCAGCTTTTGGCTGCTGCGGGAGTGGCATTCTACTCAACCGCCTTCTCGAGTCAAGCCTTATTTGCAAAGGCTTTTCGAGGTTACCGACCCGGTTGTTTGCGTTGCCGCTTGCCGTGTCGATGGGGCGCATTATAGAGAGATTGATCACGCTGGCAAGGGGGTGAATGCAATAAAATCGCAAAAAAGCGCACTTTTTTAGTTATTCATATCCAAGCACAGCTTTTATACAAACTTATCCACAGATTACGAGTAAAACAGGGAGATCCGAGTCTGCTTTTACCCTGTTTTCCATCCCCCCGCTTGAGCCAGCGCCCGCGTTGACTTCCTATATAGGCATAACTGCAACCAACCCGGCTTCTTTTACCCAGCGCGAGATCAGCTCGGCAGCCGGCCAGTTACGGCAACCAGAGACATTCTGGCCGGCCCAGAGCGGCGAACACCCAGTGTCTCCCCGCTGTTCGGCCGCACTGCGCAGCGGTGCCAGCGCGCCACTGGCATGAGGAAATGCAGGCACATCTTCGGACAACGGGCCCAGCTCTCGCATCAGGCGATTGACGATGCCGCGGGCCGGGCGACCACTGAACAGGTTGGTCAGCGCCGTGTGTTGCCCTGCCGGCGAGTGCAGTGCCGCCCGGTGCAGGGCCGAAGTAGTGGCCTCATGGCAACAGAGAAAGGCGGTGCCCATCTGTACGGCGCTGGCGCCCAACGCCAGTGCAGCGCGAATGCCGTGGCCATCGACAATGCCGCCGGCGGCGATGACCGGCAGCCTCACCGCCTCGACTATCTGTGGTAACAGGCTAAAGGTGCCCTGCTGCAGGCTGAGATCGTCCTCGAGGAAATGGCCGCGATGGCCGCCGGCCTCCAGCCCCTGGGCAATGACGGCATCGGCACCATGGTCGGCGAGCCAGCGGGCTTCAGCGACCGTGGTGGCGCTGGCAAATACCTTGGCCCCGCTGGCTTTCACCCTGGCCAGCAACTCGGGCTCGGGCAGTCCGAAATGAAAACTGACCACGGCCGGTTTGAACTCGGCCACCATGGTGGCATGCTTGGCATTGAACGGGGCCCGACTGGGAGCCGCCGTACCGGCAGTATCACGCACGCCGTATTCGTCATAGTAGGGCGCCAGCCGCTGCAACCAGCGGGCCTGGGCGGCGGGATCCGGCGCCTCCTGCCGATGGCAGAAGAAGTTGATGTTGAATGGCCCCCCGCTCGCCGCCAACCGGGTCAGCTCTTCACGCAAGGTGGCGAGGCTCAGCATGGCTGCAGGCAATGAGCCCAGCGCGCCGGCCTGAGTCACGGCCAGTGCCAGTGTGCTGTCCTGAACACCGGCCATGGGGGCCTGAATGATGGGGTAGCGCAACCCCAGTTCGGCAAACAGCGTCATGATGTCGCCTCTCGCTGCTCGGGAGTGACGCCGCCGACCTGGCTGCGCGCCAGGGCGATGGCCCCATCGATGGCCGCCCGGGCCTGCGGGCTGTTCTGCCAGCAGGTCGAGCCCAGCATGCTGGCCACCAGTTGCACGATATGGCCGGTGTCGGCCTCGGCCAATTGCACCAGATTGTAGTAGCCAAGCTGTTCAAGCCGCCCGATGACGGTGGGCCCCACCCCTTTCACGCCGAGCAGCAGCGCCCGCTCCTTCCCCGAAAATCCTTGCTTGCTCTTCATTGATCAGACTCCTTTCCCATACCCTCATTGCACATCAGGCCCGCGAGGGGCCTGATGAAGATACGTGGTCAACGTACGCTGCGCAGCAGGAAGTCCGGCTGACCGCAGGAGCGCAACTCGCGCTTTTGCATCTCGTCGGAACAGGTGACGGCTGCCGTCCCCTCCTTGTTGATGCAGATATAGACCTCCCGCAGGAAGCGGCCACCGTCGGCGCAGGCCACCGTGATGTTGTCCGGGGCCAGCCAGTCGTTGGCACTGGCCAGATCCGCCTTGAGCTGGAAACGGCTCTTGCGCAGCGGCTCGGCGGGGGACTGATAGGCGGCCGGGATCTTCACTTTCTGGCGCAGGTCGCTAGCCAGCTGATGAAAGCCGCGCTGGCTCAGGCCGGAACAGGTGCCGTGCTTTTCCCACTCATGGCGATAGAGAAAGCGGCTGGGATAGAGCCCGGCAAACTGCTGCTCCATCGCCGGATCCAGCCGCTCGCAGCTACAGCTGCTCGGATAGCCGCGCTGATACTGGGGCCAGAGCCCGTGCAGCACGAATCCCAGCTGGCGGGAACATTGGTCCCGGTCAGCCGGCTTGATGGCGCAATGCTCCGGTGACCAGGAGAGCGCCATGGCGTAATAGTCAAATTCACCGGCCTCCCCTTTGGCCTGCACGGCGGAGGAGAACCAGGGGGCCAGCAGCATGCCGAGCAGCACAACAATCTTCTTCATCTTGGGTATCCAGGGTTATGCACATAATGTCGAGCGGGCCGTTTCGCCCTCGAGAACGGCCATGCTCCCATATTTTGCCCAGAGGGAACACCCTGCCGGGGCGCCGGCCCATGTCGGGGTCAGACCAGTAAAGGGTTTCCCCTCCCGGCACCGAGGCGTAAGCTGACTCTCCGGCGGGCCCGCATGTCCGGCCTGCTTCCCGTCCGCTTTCCTCTTCAACAGGATGTAACATGATCCGCAAGAATCCCTCCGGCCATCTGCCGGTCATCGACGAGTCAGCCTATATCGACAAGACAGCCATCATCTGTGGCAAGGTGATCATCAAGGAGAACGTGTTTGTCGGCCCCTATGCGGTGATCCGCGCCGACGAGGTGGATGCCAGCGGCGACATGGAGCCCATCGTCATCGGCGCCAACTCCAACATTCAGGACGGGGTCGTCATCCACTCCAAGTCCGGCGCCGCCGTCACCATCGGCGAGTACACCTCCATCGCCCACCGCAGCATAGTCCACGGGCCGTGCGAAGTGGGCAACCGGGTGTTCATCGGCTTCAACAGCGTGCTGTTCAACTGCCACATCGGTGACGGCGCCGTGGTACGCCACAACTCGGTGGTGGACGGCTGCGATCTGCCGCCGGAGTTCTACGTTCCCTCCACCACCCGCATCAACCAGCAGAGCGATCTGGACCATATCCCGCGGGTCTCGGTGGATGCCGCCGAGTTCTCCGAGGACGTGGCCCACACCAACATCGATCTGGTCAAGGGGTACAAGGCGCTCTCCAACGAGTTCTGAGCCCTGCGGTTGCCAGGATCCACAACGGGCGCCAAGGCGCCCGTTGTCACGACTGTAAAGAGGGTGAAAAGAGAGCGTAAAAGCCGTTGAGCTAGCGGCCCACCTGGCGTTTGATGGGCCATCTTCCCTGGATGGAGTCATCCCCATGTCATGTTACCCCTTCGCACTCACCCTGCTGCTTGCCAGCCTGTCGGCCCAGGCTTGCGAGCTGCCCGCCCCACCAGCAGGTCGTCCCGATGCGCGCCCGCCGGCGTTGCCCGCCCCCCTCTATCACGCCAGCAAACTGGGCCAGGATCCCCAGGCCACCGCCCAGGCGCTGTTCAAGAACATTCCGCCGGCCGAAGCCGACAAACGCTATGAGGTGGTGGTAAGCGTGCGCGAGCTGCCGCCCCAGCCCATCCGGCTACAATCCGCCACCGCCCCGCTCAAGGGGCAGTAAAACCCACAGCTGAACCAGCAATGAAAAGGGCGCCGCAGCGCCCTTGTCGTTGATGAAAGCCCCCTGCTTAGGAGCACTTCTTCAGGCTGATATGCCAGTTGGCGCCGGATTGCACCTGATGTTGGGCGGCGAAGCTGTCCATGTTCAGCGCCACTGACACCTGCAGCAGGCTGTTGAGGTAGACCAGCGGCTGGCCTTCCGGCACATCGCCAAAGCTGCTGACATAGGGGGCCTTGCCCTCGTATTTCAGTGCATCCCCTTCGCTGATCTTGATGCAGGCGTTGTCACCCTTGTTGATCCCCGCCTTGGTCAGCAGGCTGTCGTCGATGTTGGTCCAGACGTTGCCGTACTGCACGTCCAGGATCGGAATGGTGCCCTTGAGGGTGCCATCCTGCTCGGCCACTGCCGGCTGATAGGGGATCTTCACCACCTCGGCCGCCAGCTTGGGCCCTACCTGCTCATAGCTGATGGCACCGGAGGCGAGCCGGGCACCGGTGTAGGCATAGACGTCGCGGCCGTGGAAGGTGTAGGACTTCTCGGAGCCCTTGAGGCGGTTGGTCTTCTCGTCAATCTGGCGCACGGTGTCAATGCCGAAGTGTTCGGCCACCAGAGTCAGGGTGCCGTTGTCCGGGCTGACGATGTAGTGGCCGCTCTTGGTCTTGAGCACCACCGACTTGCGATCGGTGCCGACCCCCGGATCCACCACGCTGACGAACACGGTGCCCTTGGGCCAGTACTGCAGGGTCTGATAGAGGCGGTAGGAGGCTTCCCAGATGTTGTAGGCCGGGATCTCGTGGGTCAGGTCATAGAGCGGCAGGGTGCGATCCACTCCGAAGGCGACCCCCTTCATGGCCGAGACGGCGCCATCCTTGAGACCGAAGTCGGTCTGGATCACCAGCGCCTCGTTGGCGGTGGCAAGGCTGCTGGCCAGCAACAGGGCGAGCGCAAGCGCACGGGGGGCGGTACGAATATCCATATCTAAGCTCCTGAAGGTAACGACAAGACAACCATCTAGACATCCAGAATGCCATTACTTCCATATATTGCAAGCCGTATTCCCCGGATGGGGGGCGCCGAAAGCCCTCGCCAGCAGGTCGCGGCGGGTGTATGGATAAGGCTGAGTCGCGACTGCCACTAAGGAGACCCCATGACCCACAACCAGACCGCCATCCTGCTCAGCCTGGGGGAGCACAGCAGCCAGCTGCAGCTGACCCGGGCCGACGGCACCCGCTTTACCCGCGACTTGGGCTTCGGCCTCGAAGCCATGACACCGGGCCCGTTTCGCCGGGATCCGCCGAGCGCGCTGGAGCTGGAGCAGGCCATCATGGTGGTGGAGGACGTGCTGATGCCGCTGGCCGCCGAGGTGCCACCCCATGAGGTGGTGACCCTGCAGGCGCCGCTGCCGCTGGCCGAGGTGCTCGGCAGTAGTGAACTGAGCCGGGAGAGCCTGGAGCAGCTGTTCGGCCAGTTTGCCGCCATGGTGGAGGGTGACCCGCTAGCCGCCGCCAACCTGCCCAAGACCCGGCGCTTTGCCGCCGCCCTCTTGATCCTGCGCGAATGGATGCACCATCTGTCGGCCGAGCGGGTGGTGCTGGCCGACTGAGCCACACCAGCCTGCCCAAGACCCGGCGCTTTGCCGCCGCCCTGCTGATCCTGCGCGAATGGATGCACCATCTGTCAGCCGAGCGGGTGGTGCTGGCCGACTGAGTCACACTAGCCTGCCCAAGACCCGGCGCTTTGCCGCCGCCCTCTTGATCCTGCGCGAATGGATGCACCATCTGTCGGCCGAGCGGGTAGTGCTGGCCGACTGAGTCACGCTAGCCTGCCCAAGACCCGGCGCTTTGCCGCCGCCCTCTTGATCCTGCGCGAATGGATGCACCATCTGTCGGCCGAGCGAGTAGTGCTAGCCGACTGAATCACGCTAGCCGGCAGCCGGCTCGAAGCGAGTGCGCCAGGCTGCCCAGGCCAGCCCCAGGCTGATCAGCACGCTGCCGACGGTGAGCAGATCCACCGCCGCCTGCACGCCGGCCCCGTCGCTGACCCAGCCCAGCAGCACCGGCACCCAGTTCGCCACATAGGCGATCACGTAGAAGAGCGACACCAGCCGGGCGTGGCTGGCAGCCGGCGCGATGCGGTTGACCAGGGTCGCGCTGCCGACGAACACCGCGCCCTGGGCGTAACCGGCCACCAGCAAGCCGAGCACCGCCAGCCACCACGACTGGGCATGCACGGCACCGGCAAACAGCAACATGCAGAGCGCCAGCGCCAGGGCACCGCTTTGCAGGGTGTGACGGGCATCGAGCCGACGGGCCCAGAGCTGGCAGAGGCCGGAGAGCACCATGTAGGCCGCGATGAGATAGCCGAACAGGCCGAGATCCCGCAGCCCCAGCAACTGGCTCGCCACCTTGGGGCCGATGGCCAGCAGGCTGGCCGCCACCGCCCAGGCGGTAAACAGCGCCAGTGCACAAATAAAGAAGGCCGCCCCGGTGGTTTTGAGCCCCTCCCCCAGCGATCCCCTGCCCTGCTGCGTTGCCGCAGCCGGCGCCCCTTGCGCGCGGGCGGGCCAGCTCAACGCCACCCCCGCCATGGCGCAGGCCGCCAACCCCATGATGAGCAGGAAGGGCAGTTGGGTCGGATAACACTCCAGCTGCAGCGCCAACCCGCTGAACACCGGGCCGAGCGCCAGCCCGGCGGTGAAGGAGAGGGTCGCGCTGAGGGCGGCCCGCTTGCCGCCATCGCGCGGGCCAAAGCGCAGCAGAGCCACGTTGGCGGCGCCGGTCAGGGCGCCGGTGCCGATCCCGGCCAGCACCCGCGCCAGCAACAGCGACCAGAAGGAGTCCGCCAGAGAGAACAGCAGGGCGCCCCCCAGTACCGCCAGCAGGGCTGGCAAGATCATGGCGCGCAGATCGCTCACCCTGCCCGCCAGATTGCCCACCCCGAACAGAGAGATCAGCACCCCGCCCGCATAGCCGCCGTAGATGAGGGTGAGGCTGACATCGCTCAGGGCCAGCGCCTGCTGATAATGGGGATAGAGGGGGGTGGGCACACTGCTGTTGAGCAGCGCCGACATCAGCGCCAGCGGCAGAAACAGCAGGATGGCGCGATGGGAGGTGGCCGCCGCAGAGGGGGCGGCGGCGCAAAGAGATGATGACATGCAAGGCTCCGATGAGGGCGGGCAAGGCCGCTGACGAGAGGCGTCATGATAGCGCCCGCCGCGACCCCTCGACAGCGACACAAATGCATCAGCCTGCTTCAATAATGCATGTCAGTGGCATCTATCTGCATGTCGGCAAGGGTACTCTCGCCTTGTGATCCCGGCGGCACTGGCTTCTAATGGGCACGCCCCGCCGGGGCACTTTGAGTGGGAGGCTCGATGATCAACTGGGACGACGCGCGGTTTTTTCTGGCATTGGCACGGCAGGGCACCCTGCGCGGTGCCGCCGGCGTACTGGGGGTCGATCAGGCCACCGTGGGGCGCCGCATCACGGCGCTGGAGCAGAACCTCGGCTCCAAGCTCTTTATCCGCACCCCCAAGCTCTATGATCTCAGCCCCCTCGGCGAGTCCATGCTGGCGGATGCCAGCGCCATGGAGCAAGCCATCAAGGCCATCGAACGCAAGGCGAGCGCCGGCGATCAGAGCCTGTGCGGCGAGGTGCGCATCGCCACCACCGATACCCTGGCCCAGGCCTTCGTGCTGCCCGCCCTCACCCTGCTGCGCGAGCGCCACCCCGGCATCCGGCTCAGCCTGCAGACCGCGGTCAGCGTCAGCGACATCGCCTACCGGGAGGCCGATCTCGCCATCCGCGGGCTGCGCCCGGACAACGACGAGCTGGTGATCAAGCGCCTCACCACCATAGAGATGGGGCTCTACGCCTCCCGCGACTATCTGGCCCGCCACGGCACGCCCAAGAGCGGCCATGGCCTCAGCCAGCACGCCCTGCTGCTGTTTGCCAGGGAGCTGGTCTCCCGCCACTGGCACAGCCTGTGCGGGGAGCCGCTGCACGAGCCCAACGTGGTGCTGCAGTGCAACGCCCAGCTGCTGTTGCTGGCGGCGGCTCGCCAGGGGCTCGGCATCGCCCTGCTCTCCACCTTTCTGGCAGACAAGGAGCCGGAGCTGGTGCGCGTGCTGCCCACCCTGTGCGATCCGGTCGACATCTGGCTGGTGCTCCACCCCGACTTGCAAAAAGCCAGCCGGGTGCGCGCCGTGGTGGACGCGCTGGAGGAGGTGTTTCACTGCCGCTGACGGGTCACACCATATCTTTGCCAATACAAACTAACTGAATGCTCAGTTATTGAACTGGCCAGCCCCCCATTCGGGGCACTTTCTTCGCAGCGAACCATGCTAGAGTCCCACGCTGTTTTTTCCTTATTAAACGGGACCTTATATGAAGAAGTTCGTTGTTTCATATGGTTTCATCCTGATGGCGAGTTTGTTGGCTGGCTGTGCCAGCGAATCTTCCCGTTCCCTGGATGTCCCCAAAGTTGCCTCCTACCAAACTCACTATCAGGGCACTCGCAGCCCGATCTCCGTCGGTAAATTTGATAACCGTTCCAGCTACATGCGCGGCATTTTCTCCGATGGCGTGGATCGACTGGGCAGCCAGGCAAAAACCGTCTTGATCACCCATCTGCAGCAAACCGGCCGTTTCAGCGTGCTCGATCGTGACAACATGGATGAGATCAAGGCTGAAGCGGGGATCAAGAAACAGGCTCAAGCCCTCAAAGGGGCTGACTATGTGGTCACCGGTGACGTCACTGAATTTGGTCGCAAGGAAGTCGGGGATCATCAGTTGTTCGGCATACTGGGTCGCGGCAAATCCCAGATTGCCTATGCCAAGGTCAATCTCAACATTGTCAATGTCACCACCTCCGAAGTCGTCTTCTCTGCCCAGGGGGCTGGTGAATACGAACTGTCCAATCGAGAGATCATCGGTTTCGGTGGTACCGCAAGCTATGACTCAACTCTGAATGGCAAAGTGCTGGACTTGGCCATCCGCGAAGCAGTCAACAATCTGGTGAACGGTATTGAGACCGGCGCCTGGCATCCGGCGCAGTAGGAATAATAAAAATGAAACAGTTCAAGCTATTCACCTTGCTGGCAGCGGCCATGCTGTTGACTGCGTGTGCTCAGGCACCACGTTCTCTCTACAACTGGGATCAGTACCAACAGGTTGTCTATCAAAACATGGAAGGCAACGAAACCAGCGTAGAGGAGCAAATCTCTGCCCTTGAAAAGAACCAGCAAGAGGCAAGTGCCAAAGGCCAGGCCGTTCCCCCCGGTTTCCATGCCCATTTAGGAATGCTGTATGCACAACTGGGCAAAGATACAGAAACACGGCAGCATTTTGAGACAGAAAAACGTCTGTTCCCGGAATCGGCTCCCTTCATGAACTTCCTGATGTCCAACAAAAAAGGGGCTACCCAATGAAGATGCCCGCCCTCTTCTCACTGATGTTCGCCACTCTTCTGCTGGCTGGTTGTGCACAGCGCCCCTCTTACGATTACACGGCGTTCAAAGAGAGCAAACCGACCTCCATTCTGGTATTGCCCCCGTTGAACCACTCACCCGATGTCAAAGCCGGGGCAAGCCTGCAATCTCAAATCACGCTCCCGCTGGCTGAGTCTGGTTACTATGTGCTGCCTGTCGCCGTCACCAATGAGACTTTCCGTCAAAACGGCGTGACGGAAGCGGCTGACATTCATGCGTTGCCAATCAAGAAGCTGTACGAGATTTATGGTGCAGATACAGCCCTGTATCTGGACATCCAGAACTACGGCACCAGCTATCTGGTTGTGTCCAGTGAAACCGTAGTCACAGCCAGTGCGCGTCTGGTCGATCTTCGAACCGGCAAACTGTTGTGGGAAGGTAAAGCCAGTGCCAGCAGCGCAGAACAGCAGAGCAATTCTGGTGGTGGCTTGATCGGTATGCTGGTCGTTGCTGTCGTCAACCAAATTGCCAACACCATTACCGACAAGGGACATGAGATTGCCGGGATCACCAGCTTCCGGCTGCTGAGCGCCGATATGCCCAATGGCATCCTCTACGGCCCTCATTCTCCCAAGTATCAAAAATAACCTTGCTTGGTATTCAGAGATCTCAGAGATCAAAGAGGGCTTAGGCCCTCTTTTTTGTTGCCACCATCATTGATGGCTGTCACTGCTTGCTGATGAACTCTACCCTTCATAGCCCCACTCCCCCAACCCAGCTTCTGCCGACCTTCCTCTATCTGTTACCATGCCGGCCATCAAGACTGTTTCCAGCGCGGCGTGGCCGCGCCCATCCCGACGGGTACCCTTATGTCCATTGCCTCCTTCGCCGACCTGGCGCTCTCCCCCCGCTTGCAGCAGACCCTGGCCGAGCTTGGCTACGCCGCACCGACCCCGGTGCAGGCCAGCGCCGTCCCGGTCATTCTGGCGAGGCGCGATCTGATGGCGGGTGCCCAGACCGGCACCGGCAAGACCGCCGCCTTCGTGCTGCCGCTGCTGGAGCAGTTGCTGCAAAACCCGACGAACGATGTCCCTCGCCCCATCCGCGCCCTGGTGCTGGTGCCGACCCGCGAGCTGGCGGTGCAGGTACATGAGAGTGTCACGCGCTACGCCAAGGGCACCGACCTCACCAGCACGCTGGTCTACGGCGGGGTGAGCATCGCGGCACAGGTGGAGGCGCTGAAAGCCGGGGTGGATATCCTGATCGCCACCCCGGGCCGGCTGCTCGACCATCTGCGGCAGGGGGCGCTGAGTCTGGCGGCGCTGCGCCATCTGGTGTTTGACGAGGCGGATCGCATGCTCGACATGGGCTTTATGGACGAGATCAAGGCACTGCTGAAACAGATCCCGACCGATCGCCAGACCCTGCTGTTTTCGGCCACCTGCGATGACAACCTGTTTGCCTTGAGCAAGGTGTTGTTGCGTGACCCGGCACTTATCGAAGTGGCCCCGCGCAACACCACGGCGGCCGAGGTGGAGCAGCGGGTCTATACGGTGGATGGCGATCGCAAACTGGCGCTGGTCGAACACATGCTCAAGGTGAAGGGCTGGGCGCCGGCCCTGATCTTCAGCCGCACCCGCCAGGGGGCCGACAAGCTGGCCCAGCAGCTCGGCAAGGCCGGCATCAACGCGCTGGCCTTCCACGGTGACCTGTCACAAGGGGCGCGGGAGAAGGTGTTGCTGGAGTTTCGCGCCGGCACCCTGCAGGCGCTGGTTGCCACCGACGTGGCGGCCCGAGGCCTCGATATCACGGATCTCAACTACGTGATCAATATGGAATTCCCGTTTGTGGCGGAGGATTACGTGCACCGTATCGGCCGCACCGGTCGCGCGGGCAACAAGGGGCTCGCCATCACCTTGTTCAGCCCGGAAGATGCGCCGCTGCTGGAGAAGGTGGAGGCGGTGCTCGACACCCGCTTGCCCCAGCAGTGGTTCCCGGGCTTTGAGCCGGATCTGACCCGCTTCGAGCCCGAGCCACGCCGCAGCAGCAAGGCAGCCCAGAAGCAGCGCGCCAGAAAGCAGGCTCTGGCTGGAAAGGCCAGTCGTAGTGGGAAACGCTGACATCATCGAATAATCCAGGGGGATGGGATGGACATAGCCAAGATGTTGGCAGATGACGCGGCGATAAAGGCGCGGATGGCACAATTGGAGGAGCCGCACATACGTGCTCTCACCCAATTTGTCAGGGATCTGCGAGAAAAGATGGGCGCCGAGGCAGCCATTCCCTACTTTGACCCCTGGGATGCCGGAGTGCAGGCGGAGGTACTTTTTTTACTGGAAGCACCTGGCCCCAAGGCAAAGAATTCCGGCTTTATATCCATGAACAATTCGGATGAAACAGCCAAGAATATCTTTGAAATGACACATGCCATCGATCTAGACCGTCGACGCATTCTGCTCTGGAATACCGTCCCTTGGTATATAGGCTCGGGCCAGCGTATCCGGGCAGCCAACACAAAGGACATACGCCAAGGCATAGATTCACTGGCCCAACTGCTTACACTACTGCCTTGCCTTCAAGCCGTAGTGCTGGTCGGCAAAAAAGCGCAGAAAGTGGAAAAACATATCAGAGCCGTTGCGCCGCAACTCAACATATTTACCAGCCCCCACCCAAGCCCCATGTTTGTGAACAGAAAGCCGGAAAATCGCAGCTTGCTACTCAATGACTGGCAACATGTCCAAAAATCATTAGCCCAGCGCTGTTAATCCCCAAATAAAAAACGCCCGACCGGGCGTTTTTTATTTGCCGGCCGGCGGCTACCCGTTACTGGCCAACACAGGCGGCAGGGCCCGCAGGATGCGCTGCTCGGCCAGGGTGGAGAGCACGAACATCACCAGATAGCCGAGACCCAGCGCCACGATAATGGCCACCACGTTGGTGGTGAAGCGAGCCACCAGGTAGTAGGCCGCCACCAGCGCGACTATGCCCACCGCCCGGATCAGCAGACTCTGGGTAAAGTGGCCGTGGGCCTTGATGTAGGCAAGCTGGTAACCGTTGAGCATCATGAAGATGAAGAAGAGGGAGAAGTGCAGCAGCACCGGTACGGCCCCCAGGTAGTCGGCCGGGAACAGCAGCGACACCAGCGGCTTGCCCGCCAGCAACATCACCAGGAAGAACACCAGACTGACGATGGCGCTGAGGCGGAAGATCCAGCGCCGGATCAGGCGGATCTGGCGGTGATCGCCGCTGCGCAGATTGACCGCCAGCTCAGGCAGCACGAAGCGGTAGATGGGGAAGACAAACAGGGTGGTCATGTAGGTGAAGATGGGGCGCACCACCACCTGAAAATCCCCCAGCTCGTCGAGGCTGAAGTGGCGAATGGTGAGCAGTACCGTGATGTAGATCATCAGGATGCTGGCCCCCGCCTCGAGGGATGCGGTAAAGCTCTTCTTCACATAGCTGCGCATCTCGGGGCCAAGCTCGACCTTGGCCAGCGGCCGGGTGGCGATGGCCCTACGCCGGTGCAGATACATGTAGCCGGCTATGCCGAGCGAGGAGAAGGTCAGCCCGTAGAACAGCGAAGGGAGCGCTTCCATCCCGAGCCCAAAGTAGCAGGCCATAAACAGCAGACCGTTGGCCAGCGGCTCCAGCCAGGTGACCCGGTTGGAGATCCCGTACATCCGGTACATGGCCACCAGATTGGTGAAGTAGACCTTGAGCCCCAGCCCGAAGATGACCCCCACCAGTTGCAGATATTCGGCCCGGATATGGAGCCCGTGCTTGATGTAGGGGATCACCAGCCCCCAGGTGAGCAGCACCATGCCAATGAGGAAGTAGCGGAAGATATTGATGATGTCCCGATCGTTTTTGGTCTGGGAGTAGCTCACCACCATGGAGGAGCGAAAGCCGGTCATCAGGATCAAGGAGAGGGAGATCAAATCCACCACGCTGTTGAACAGCGCCAGATCCCCCTTGGCCACCCACTGCGCCAGCCACACCTTGAAGGCGAAGCCGATGATGATGCTGGCAAGGGACGCCCACATGCCGGTGATGAAAGCCTGCTTGAGGCGGCCAAGTGAATCGGGTTGTTCGTCTTGAATTGCGTGCATCACGAAAGGCCCGCTAACTGCGTGAAGAGAGGCCCATCTTATGAAAGGGGACCGCCCTTGAACAGCCCGAAACAGGGGGCAAGGGCGCTCCCCTGCCACAAACGCCCGGCCGGGCGCCTCTTTTATCGTGCGCCCAGCGCATCATTCGACTGCCGCCACGCCGGCTTATGACTGGGGTACTGCCTTGATCAGCGCCTCGTAGTGATCGATAAGCTCGGGGCCGTGCAGCGGCGAGTCGTGACCGCCCACCACCGTCTTGATCGGCAACTTCATCGCCTTGAGCCGCTCAAGCGTCTGTGGATAGGCCTTCACATCGGCAAAGCTGAGGTTGCCCAGCTTCTCCTTGAGGATGCAGTTGCCATAGAGCACCTGCTGGTCGGGGAAGTAGACAAAGATACCGTCCGGCGTGTGGGCCGGGCCCGCGTAGAAGGCGCGCAGCTTGCCCTCTTGCAGCGTGAAGTCGCCATCGTGCACCACGTTGGGCAGCACCAGCGGCAGGTCCGGGTACTCCGGCAACCCCTTGCGGGTAAAGCCGACGATCTCGGCCCAGTCGCTCTTCATCAGATCCCGGGTCTGACGCGTCGCTACCACCTTGGCCCCGATGGACTTCCAGTAGGCGTTACCGCCGGCCCGGTCGGTGTGGTAGTTGGTGTTGATCACCTCCAGCACCGGCTGGCGGCTGACCCGTTTGATCAGCTTGTGCAGCTCGCGGGCGGTATCCGGCGTCCAGGTCGCCCCCACCACGGTCACGCCCTTGGCCCCGAAATAGACCATGGAGTTTTCCTTCACGTAGTAATTGTCTTCTACCACGTAGACGGGGCCGCTCACCTGTGTCAGCGACATCCCCGCCGCCCGCACGCTGCCACCCCAGAAACTCGCCATCAGCACCACGGCCCCGGCCAGCCCGCACTTTATCCAACCTTTCATCATCTTGCTCCCTCGCGCCAATCGGCCCCTCGCCACCCCTGTGACAAGCCGGGCCCATTTATCAGTGGGCAGAAAATACGGGGGATTTGTGAAGGGAAAATGGGCTTGTGTGAAGAGAAGGTGAAGTCTGGGGGAAGTCAGGTGGAATTCAGAAAAAACAGGGGGAATTGGCGGTAAACCACGACCAATATGGCGATTGGCAGTACGGGGAGTAGAGAGAGGTAAAGGCTCAAAACACGCAATCACCGACTTGCTGTAGGGACGATGAGCACAGCGTAATCGTCCGCATACCGCCGAGCACCACGTTATGGCAAAGCAGGCAGAAAACTCCGGATGTCCGCGGCTTCTCGGCTACTACCTGTTCACGGTCGTCCTAATACGTCGCGCTATTCGAGCCCATGACATTGATAGATTACCCAACTAAAAAACGATACATTTTTTATAGTTACAGCATCATCTACACTAGCCTAACTCATCCCATTTGCTTACCATGCCCATATGGTGCCTATGAAAATGCAATGGACCACTGAGCCTGCTGGTTTATAGGAGCATATTGGAAGCTGTAATCCACGGGCGGTAGCGTGGCCTTCGGTTAAGCTACGCCTTACTCAGAAAAGTGCGTATTCCAGATATTACAGCAATGATCACGTGGCTACTCCTCTGCAAAACCCAACATACAAGGTGATATTTCATACTAAATACATTATTTCATCAATCTGCACATACTTATTGGAGATAGTAAAATGAACTATGAACTTAAAAGATTTTCTATTAAAAAACTATATGGCTATAAGGATATAGAATTAATATTTAACGGAAAAAACACAATAATAATTGCCGAAAATGGCGCAGGAAAAACGACTTTAATTAATGCTTTAAAATCTACACTTAAAGGAGAAGCAGATGAATTAAGAAAAATCAGATGTGAATCAATAGAACTTGACATTGGAGAAAAAAAGTTCTCCATTAATATATCTGAATTGGGATTTAATGAATTTTTGTCCAGTTCTTTCGTGCCAACTAGTTTAGAATCATTAAAAAGATACATTAATACATCAGAGGTCGAAGATTTATTATCCTTCGCAAGAAGTAAACCAATCAAAAGCGCGAGAAATACAGCATGGTATCATAAATTATATTCATCATCTCCATATACGCACCCTGACATTGAAAACATGCTTAATGATTTAAAACGAGCACTTAAAAAATATTATAGCTCAACAAATGAAAGTGATCTTTTCCCCTCAAGTACTTCAGAGAAAACAGAGTCATCAATTAATCTAGATGAAATAAGAAAGATCACAAGTGACATTGATATTATTTACCTTCCCACCTATCGAAGAATTGAAAAGTCCACGCTGCGAGATAGATTTAACCGTGAAGATAGCGATAATTTTTCTATAGTTGATGGCGAGCTTATCAAGTTAAATCAACAGTCATCATCTAATATAGAGTTTGGTTTGTATGATGTAGAAAACAAGTTAAAAGAAATTAGCTCTTCAATAGAACGTCGTTCAAGTTTGGGCTATAGAAGCCTCAGCGCAACAATAATTGAAGATATGATGACAGGTAAAATAGATGCGCCAACTAAAGGCAAGCAAAAATTACCATCTATTCCTGAGCTTTCTCTATTCTTGGGTAGAGTTGTCAACAAAGATATAAAAGAAAACAAAAGAATAATACAAGAAGTCACTGCAATTATGGAAAGCAAAGAGCAATTAATAAACAATAGAATGCTTAATTATTTTCTTTCTAAATTAAAAGGTGTAATTGACTCTACTAAAGAATTAGAAGAAAAAATAGAAAGTTTTGTAAGCATATGCAATAAATACTTACAGCTATCTGACGATTCGAAGTCATTAAATTATGATGTGGAGAGTTTACAAGTTGTTGTTAAGGACATTTTCACAAAAACGCATATAGAATTGGAAGATCTTTCATCTGGCGAAAAGCAGATTATTTCTTTGATGGCTCATATGTACCTTGATCATACTAAAAGTAAAATTGTTTTGATCGATGAACCAGAATTATCATTGTCACTTGAATGGCAAGAACATGTATTAGTTGATATATCAAACAGTCCATCAGTAGTGCAGTTGTTGGCTATAACTCATTCTCCATTTGTTTTTAATAACGAATTAAAAGATGAGGTTAAAACACTCAGCATCACAAAAAATAAAGAGACTGTGAAAAGATGAATGATAGGCTAGCAAGAATGATGAGTGCAATAAATACCCCTTGTGTACTGCGCTTGAAATTGATAAAGAATAAAAATCCAGGGGAAATAATGTTTGTTTTTGAAGGGGATGATGACTATGATTTTTACTTTCACGCCTTAAATCTAAGTGGCTTTATAAAGAATTATTCACATATCAATGGCTCAGGCAAAGATCAATCGGTAGCTCTATTTACAGAACTAAGTGACAAAGACAGCACCCATCTTGAGAATACATATTTTTTTGTTGATCAAGATTATTCTTTATTTTGCCACTCTGCTAAAAATATAATGACACTTCCATTCTATGCAATTGAAAGCCCTCTTTCAGATGAAAAAATCATTAGACATTTTCTGACGTCCACTTTCAGGTTTGATGATAAAAATAAGAAAATAATTGACAGCGTCATGACATATTATAAAAGCGCAAAAGAAAGCTTTTATCAGGAAATACGTGAGCTATCAATCCAACTATATATGTCAAGAGTATTAGGGCTAGGAGTTGAATTTCCATGTAATGAGGACATTTTCGAGAAGATAGACAAGGATTCTGTCACCTTGAAGTTAAAAAGCATTGAATTAATTAGCAACAGAATGCAGTCACTTTCAGATGATGAAAAACATTACTATGACGCTGTTCGTTCTTTAAGCAAAGAGCAATTGACTAGAGGAAAATATGTTTACCACTTTGTTAGAGAGTGGCTAATGAGGATTAAAAAATACATTCACAATAGAATAGATAGTTTCAATGCTGAACTTGATAGAGATATTCAAAAAGCCGAACTGGAAAAATTAGAAGAATTAAAAACAATTAAAAAAATAAACAAACCTCAATATGAACATAAGGATTTATCAATAGCTAGATTAGTTCCGGCATGTCAAAAAATCCCTGAGCTAGAAAGATTTATCACAAGAATATAATTCTTGTTTCGATATATATCTAGATGACATTACAATCTGGCGACCATGAATAAGCATAGTAAGAATTAACAACTAACATTTTCATAGTAAAAAACCACCCGCATGACGGGTGGTTTTTTTGCTTTATAGTGAGGCAACCCAGTGTTGTTATGCCCCAACGGCAGCAAACACGGCGGCACCATACGCTTGCTGCCGGTGGACTCGAAGGCCGAGGCGAAGCGCAGCAGCTTGTATCCATCACAGGAGCCTCCGGCGCAGACCAACCCCAAACTAAAATAGTGCAACCATGGCTAATAAACGCCGTTTTCACTGACGGGTATGATGCAGGCCAGATGTATCGCTTGTTAGTGAGATAAGGAACCAAGGTTATGGCTATTCATGGAGCTACCCCGGTGATGTTGAAGGCTATCGACAGCCTGCAGCTCACCAACGTCAACCCCGGCAGCAATCAGAAGCTTGCCCTTCATCTGGGTGAAGGCAAGGAGTACACCATTCATATCGGCAAGAGTGGGGATGTCTCCGTACAGCGAGACCTGGCCCATTTAAGCACGCTGGGCCGCATCAAAAATGCGGTGGTCGATTTCTTTAGCCGAGCCGCCACCAAGGGGGAGAGCGCACTCACCACCCGGGCCACTCAAATTCAGTCCGAGGTGCAGCGGCAGCTGACCGAACTTGGCCAAATCAAGAAGCTTGTGCAGCAAGCCTTTAACCAGCCCATCAGCGAGTTCAAAAACGATGCCCAATATCTGAAGCCGGGCAGCGATCCCAAGACCGCGACCCTGGCGGATGTTACCGACTCCAACAAGAATCGGCTGGGTCTTGAGGCCATGAGCGATTCCTCCCGGGCATTTGCCATGGAGCACTTCTCCAGTTTTATCAATGGGAGAGACGCCATCTTCGGCCTGCTGAGTTCCCGTGCCATCGAGCAGACCAATACGCTGTTCACCTCGCTGAGTAACGATCCCAAGGCATTGCAAGAGGCATTGAAGGTGCACAGTCAGGAGTCGGAGGTGTTCAACACCAAGGTCAATGCCGAGTTCAATCGCAGCTTCGGCCAGCTGTTTGAGCAAAGAGCCAGCGCCGAGCTGGATGCCCTGACCGCGGCAAACACACGCACCAACGAGACATCACCGGCGATCGATGAAAATACTGGCTCATCAGACGGGGAGAACGCCCCCGCCAAGATGAAGAAAAGCGTGCGCTTTAACGACAATCCAGTGAGCGATGTCCGGGTGTTCGAACTGGAAGAGGGCCGAGTACTCAATATCAAGGTGTAGCCCTTGCCTTCAATATGGATGACGGCCCTGCCCACTCGGTGGCGGGGCCGTCTCGTTGTGATCTTGCCCTGCCCCTTCGAAGACGACCGGGCAACCGGACTGGAGCGTTGTGTTGGATATCTATCAGAAAATCGTGGCCGAGCTGTCGGTCGAACCGCTGGCCTTCGATGAAAACGGCGTCTGCACATTCGAAATCCAGCGAGCAGCAGAGGAATCGACCGCCCCCTTTGTGGTCAATATCGTGGCTCAACCCGACGAGATGGCGCTGGTACTCTCGGTGACCACGGCGAGCGATCTTCCCGAGCGTTTATCCCGCGAGTTATTCCTGCGTTTTGGCGAGCATGCCCTTGCCCCCTTGCGCCATGGCTATGGGGTCGGCATCTATCCCGGCACCGAGCGGATATCGTTTTTCTCCAAGATCGCGCTGGGGAACTATCGCCCGCAACAGATCAGGGAGAGCCTCGCCGATCTGCTGGAGAAGGCCCACGAGTGGGAGGGCAGTTTGTCCCAAGAGGAGCAGACCCAGCATATGACCAAGAGCGAGATGGGGGCGGGCCAGAACATCCGGGTGTGATAGTCAAAGCCAGAAAATGAACGAAAAAAGAGGGAGGCATGATGCCTCCCTCTCTCTTTATGCCTGACCTAACAACAATCATGCCAGCTGTGGCGATCAAGCCAACGGTGGCGTCCGTGGCGGCACCATACGCTTGCTGCCGGTGGACTCGAAGGCCGAGGCAAAGCGCAGCAGCTTGTTGTCGTCATAGGCGCGACCGGCGAAGGTCAGGCCCACCGGCATACCGATATCGGCCATCACCCCCATGGGGACGGTGACGGTCGGCACACCGAGGTGGCGAATGGCGAGGTTGCCGTTGGCAACCCAGATGCCGTTGCTCCAGGCGATATCGGCGGAGGCCAGATTCACATCCGCGTCAGCAGGGGCGACGTCGGCGACGGTGGGGAACAGCACGGCGTCGAGCTTGAGCCCCTCCATCCAGTCTTCCAAGTCCAGCTTGCGGGTCTTTTCCAGCCCACGCAGGCCGTCCGGCACAGAGGCAATCTCGTCGAAACGCTTGAGACCGCGCTTGGCCATATTGACGTACTCGTCCATGCCCGCCGCCAGATCGCCCTCGCGGTTCGGCAGGGTACCCGGATCGTGGGGGAAGATCTGGGGGCCGTCCACATCGGCCAATTTATTCAGCTTGGGATCGCCGTTGGCGCGCAGGAAGTCGTCAAACGCCCAGCCGGAGAGCTCCCACAGCTCGTCATTGAGAAACTCAGGGCTCACGATGCCGCGATTGAACACGGTCGGTGCGCCGGGTCGGTCCCCTTCGCAGTTGGAGACCAGCGGGAAGTCCACTTCGATGACTTCGGCGCCAGCGGCTTCCAGCGCCTGACGGGCCTGCTCCCACAGCGCAATCACGGCCTCGCGGGTATGGATGCGCTGACCGGTCGGGCCGCCGATGCCGGGGTTTTCGCTGGTGCCGGCCAGTTCATCCTTGTTGATAAACATACGCGGCACGCCGAGGCGCTTGCCCTTGAGGGCATCGGGCTTGGCGGCCAGCTCCAGATAGGAAGCCGGACGCACCTCGGACGCCTTGGGGATCTTGACCCAGGGCTGCAAGCGCCACAGATCGCCACGGGTGTCGGCATCGTCGGCCACCACTACGTCGAGCACTTCCAGCAGATCGGCCATGGTGCGGGCGTAGGGCACCACCACATCCATGGTCGGGGTCAGCGGCCAGTTGCCGCGCACCGAAATCACGCCACGGGATGGGGTGTAGGCACACAGGCCGTTGTTGGAAGCCGGGCCACGGCCGCTCGACCAGGTCTCTTCGGCCAGACCAAAGGCGGAGAAGCTGGCGGCGGTGGCGGTACCGGCACCGTTGGAGGAGCCGGAGGCAAAGGGCGCGGTCAGGTAGTCGGCGTTGTAGGGGCTCTCGGCACGGCCATAGACGCCGCGCTGCATGCCGCCATTGGCCATCGGCGGCATATTGGTTTTGCCAAGGCAGATGGCACCGGCGGCGCGCAGCCGCTCAACGGTAAAGGCATCGCGCTGGGCCACCAGATCCTTGAAGGCCGGGCTGCCGGAGGCGGCGGTCAGCCCCTTGACCAGATAGCTGTCTTTGGCGGTGTAGGGGATGCCGTCGAGCGGGCTCAGGGTCTCGCCACGGGCACGGCGCTCATCAGACGCTTGCGCCTCTTTCAGCGCATCGGGATTGGGCACTACCAAAGCATTGAGCTTGGTGTCGGTCTCGGGGCCGTTGTAAGCCTCGATCCGGGCCAGATAGGCCTTGACCAGTTCGACCGCGGTGGTGCGGCCTGCTTCGAGCGCACCGCGCAGCTCGGCAATGGAAACCTCGGTCACTTCGATCATGGTGATCTCCTGTAAAGGGTGACGGTTTGTCATGATGATCGCCGCATCAGCACCTGCGACCATCACGTCATCAAGAGATAAAACCCCACGGCGTGGGGTTTTGAATACTAACTAGAACCGGTTTACGACCCGTCGCGAGAGGGCGTCAGCAAGGTGAAGAGCAGCGCAGGAACCGGAGCGTATAAACATACGTGAGGCTTCCGAGCAGCACATGAGCCTTGATCACGGTCTCGCAGCAGGATCGTCATTCGGTTCTTATTTGCCGGAGGGGATCTGCTGGGTAATGCAGTGGATATTGCCACCGCCCAGCAGGATCTCGCGGGCCGGCACGCCGACGACCTTATGCTCCGGGAAGATCTCTTCCAGAATGCGCTGGGCTTCGCCATCGGTGGCGGCATCCAGCAACGGGTAGACGATGCGATCGTTGGTGATGAGAAAGTTCACGTAGGAGCCGGCCAGACGACCTTCCGCCTCGCGCGGTACACCGGTACCGCTCTCGACACCGGCAGACTCTTCCTGGGTGCAGTAGAGCGGGCCCGGCTGGGGCAGCTTCCACACTTTCAGCTTGCGACCCTTGGCGTCGACCGCCGCTTCCAGCACCTTGAGGGCGGCCACGGAGCGGGCGTACTGGGGATCGTTCTGATCGTCAGTCCAGTGCAGGGCCACTTCACCCGGACGCACGAAGCAGCACATGTTGTCGATGTGGCCGTCGGTCTCGTCCATGTAGACGCCTTCGTCCAGCCAGATAAAGCTCTGCACACCCAGATAGTCGCGCAGGTGAGCTTCGATCTGCTCTTTGCTCAGGTGCGGGTTACGGTTTTCGTTGAGCAGGCACTCGGCGGTGGTCAGGCAGGTGCCTTCGCCGTCGACGTGGATGGAGCCCCCTTCCAGAATGAGCGGCGCGTCGTAACGGGCCATGCCGTGCTGTGCCAGCATCTGGGCCGCCACTTGCTCGTCTTGATCCCAGGGATAGTAGAGACCGCCCTTGTGGCCACCCCAGGCGTTGAAGCCCCAATCCACCCCACGGCACTCGCCGGCCGCGTTGGTGACGATGGTGGGGCCGCTGTCGCGGGCCCAGCAGTCATCGCTGTTCATCTCGACCAGGGTGATGTGGGCAGGCATGATGGCGCGAGCCTGCTCCATAAACTGGGCCGGCACCCCCATAAAGACCGGGGTGGCTTGCCCGATGGCATCCGCCACCTTGGCGAAGGTGACTTGCGCGAAGCGACCGGCCTCACGCCAGTTGTCCGGGCGAAACGGCCAGATCATCCAGACGGCCTGCTGGTGTGCCCACTCGGCGGGCATGGTGAAGCCGTCAGCGGCCGGCGTGGTGTTCATGGTCTTGATGCTCATCGCAAGGCTCCTTGCATGGATTGAGACCCCGCAGGCGTGAAAACGCGGCGCGGGGATCCTGGAAAAATAACAGTGGTCGCAGTGTAAGAAGTTGCGCTCACATCCATCAAATGAATAGGATGGATTGTCCCATAAGCCTGGCAAATAATCTTGATGAAACTGCACCAGCTCGACCTCAACCTGCTGCTCGCCTTTGACGCCCTGATGACCCAGGGCAGCGTCACCCGCGCCGCCGAAACGCTCTTTATCAGCCAGCCCGCCATGAGCCATGCGCTCAATCGCCTGCGCACCTTCTTTGGCGATCCGCTGCTGGTGCGCACCCCGCAGGGAATGCTGCCGACCCCGCGCGCCCAGCGGCTGCATCTGGGGGTGCAGCAGGCGCTGCGACTGCTGGAGCAGCAGCTCAGCGACGAGGAGGTGTTCGAGCCGAGCCAGTCGAAGCGCCGCTTCGTGCTCTGCACCACGGATTACGTGGAGTGCGTGCTGATCCCGCCGCTTATCCAGCGCCTCAAACGGCTGGCGCCCGGAGTCACCATCGAGATCCGCATCCTGCGCGACACCCTGCCCGAAGCCGAGCTGGCGAGTGGCGAGATAGATCTGGTGCTCGGCTTTGACGAATACATGCAGGTGCCGGGGTATCTCGGCAAGGAGACCTGGCTCACCGAGCCGCTGGCCGGGCTGGTGCGCGCCGATCTGCCGATGGCCGCCCCGGCGCTCGCAGAGAGTGGGGATGACCCGGCGCTGCCGGCCGAGCGCATCAGCTTGGCGCAGCTGATCGAGATGCCCCACGTGTTCCACTCGCCGCTCGGAACCTCGGAGGCGAGCCTGGATCGCTATCTGAAGACGCTGGGCTTCAGTCGCACCATCTCGGTCAACAGCCAGAGCTATATGTCCGCCGCCGCCATCGTCAGCCAGAGCGATCACCTGCTGGTGCTGCCCAGCATGGTGGCCGAGCTGCTCGCCAGCCACTGGCCGCTGAAAAGCCTGCCGCTGCCCGAAGATGTGCCGGATTATCACCTCAACTGCGTCTGGCATCCGGTGCATGCGCAGCAACCCGCTCTGATCTGGTTAAAGGCGCTGATGAAGGAGTTGGTGAGCCCGGCGTAAACCCGCAGCGTCTGGCATACCAAAGCAGCATGCGCAGCAGCCGGCCCTGGTGTGGCTCAAGCATCTGATGAAAGAGCTGGTGAATCCTGAATAACCCGACGGCGTGTGACCTCCCAGAAACAACCATGGCTCCCGCAGGAGCCATGGTTGTTTCTGGGTGGCGCATTACGCCCGAAGAGCCGTCATCAACTGGGTGACCACGCCGCCCAGCAGGGCGGGATCGGGGCGGCACTGGGCGAAGGTGACCAGGCCCTGGATGTTGATGAGCAGGAAAGCGGTCAGGGTCGGGATATCGCGCCCGGCCGCCAGCTCGCCGCGCTCGAGGGCCAGGCTCAGCACCGCCGCCAGATCGGCATCCAGCTCGCCATAGATGGCCTTGAGCTTCAGGTGCAGCTCTTCGTCCTGCTCTGCCAGCTCCATCAGGGTGCGGGTCACCAGACAGGTGCCGCAGAGGGCGTCGTTCACCACCTGCTCGAGGTAGGCCTGCACCCCCGCCAGCGGGCTCGCGGCGGCGAAGCAGCTGCGCCGCAGGGCGCTCTTCTCCTGCACATAGTGATCGACCGCCGCCAGCAGCAGGCCGCGCTTGTTGCCAAACGCCGCGTAGAGGCTGCCCGGATGCAACCCGGTCGCCGCCACCAGCTCCTGCATGGTGGTCTTGGCGTAACCCTTGGCCCGAAATGCCTCCATGGCATTTCGCAAGACGTCGTCCCGGTTGAACTCGGCGCTGCGCATGGTTTCTCCGTTGAAAAAGCGGATTCACCGGCCAGGGGCCGGCGAGGGGAAATAAGAGGGCGGCAAGTTTACCCCAGCGAGCCGGCAACACCAACCCATGTTGAATGCTCGTTCAAAAAAGACTTGCACACAAAACAAAAAACGTCTTGAATGCACGTTCAAGAATCACTCCCTCAGGACAGACGATCATGAATACCCTGTTTCAGCCCTATCGCCTCAACGACACCCTCACCCTCGCCAACCGTTTCATGATGGCTCCCCTCACCCGCTGTATGGCAGGCCCGGGCCTGGTGCCCACCGAGCAGATGGCCGCCTATTACGCGCGCCGCGCCGACATCGGCCTCATCATCTCCGAAGCCACCATCATCCGGCCGGACGGTCAGGGCTACCCCAATACCCCGGGGATCTACAGCGCCGAGCAGATCGCCGGCTGGAAGAAAGTGACCGGCGCCGTGCATGCCAACGGCGGCAAGATCTTCGCCCAGCTGTGGCACGTGGGTCGTCTCTCCCACCCCTTCTTCCACCACGCCGAAGTGCTGGCCCCCTCCGCCGTCGCCCACGAGGGCACGGTGCCCCGCATGCGCGAGCTGGTCTATCAGGTGCCGCGCGCCCTGACCGAGAGCGACATCGCCCAGCTGGTCGAGGATTACGCCCAGGCCGCCGCCAACGCCATCGAAGCAGGCTTTGACGGGGTGGAGATCCACGGTGCCAACGGCTACCTCATCGATCAGTTCCTGCACCACGCCAGCAACCTACGCACCGACAACTACGGTGGCAGCCCCGAGAACATGAGCCGCTTCGCGCTGGAGGTGGTGGATGCCATCAATGCCCGCATCGGCGCGGATCGGGTGGGCCTGCGCCTCTCCCCCGGCGCCTATGTGCACCTTGAAGGGGATGCGCGGGATCGCGCCGTGTTCGACCACCTGCTGGCCGAGCTGAACCAGCGCAACCTGGCCTATGTGCATCTGGGCATCTTCGATGACAGCCTCACCTTCGACTACCTGGACGGCCGCGCCTCCGACTACCTGCGCGCCCGCTACGACGGTCATCTGGTGGGGGTGGGCAACTACAGCGCCGAGACCGCCGCCGAGGCCATCAAGGCCGACCGCTTCGACCTCGTCGCCATCGGTCGCCCGCTCATCGCCAACCCGGACTACCTCGCCAAGGTGAAGCAGGGCGACGCCCTGGTTCCCTATGCCGACACCATGCTGGCCGAGCTGGTCTAACGCTCGCCGGCACCTTGCCTGACCAAGGATGGGATCCGTGCCCTCGCGCGGGTTTCCAATGTTTGGGCCCCCTCCCGGGCCCTTTTTTGTGCCCGCTCGTAATTCCCGCCGTTTCACGACCCTCGCCAGCGCAATAAAAAGTTGCTAGTAACAACTAGTTGGCTATATTGGTTGTTGATGACAACCAAATAGGAAGCCCTGATATGGATCCCCGCCCCCTGCGCGCCCTGTCGCGCGATCTGGTACGCGAACTCGGCATGCTCTCCCAGCAGTGCGGCGAACTGGCGCTCAGCCCGCTCGAAGCCCATCTGCTGATCGAGCTGGAGAGCGGCCCCGCCACCAACCAGCAACTGGCCGAACGGCTGCGCATCGACAAGTCCAACGCCAGCCGCCCGCTGGCTCGCCTGGCCGAGCGCGAGCTCATCAGCTGGCACCCCCATCCGTCCGATGGTCGCAGCAAGGAGGCGCGCCTCACCATCGCCGGCCAGGCCCAGCTGCTGGATCTGCATCAGGAGATGGACAGCGCCATGGAGGAGACCCTGGCCCAGCTCACCCTCGCCGAGCGCGAGCAGCTGTGGACCGGTCTACGCCTCTATCGCAGCGCCCTCTCCCGCGCCCGTCGCCAGCAGGGTTACCGCATCCGTCCCATCACAGCTGCCGACAACAGCCAGATTGCCGCCGTGATCCGTGCCGTCTCCGCCGAATACGGGCTCACCGCCGACAAGGGTTACGGGGTGGCCGACCCCAATCTGGATCGGCTGCATGAGACCTATCAGGGCGCGCAGAGCCGCTACTGGGTGATCGAGGGGCCGGACGGCACCATTCTCGGCGGGGGCGGCATAGCGCCGCTGGCGGGGGAAGAGGGGCAAGTCTGCGAGCTGCAGAAGATGTACTTCATGCCCTCCCTGCGCGGGCTGGGGCTGGGACGCCGGCTGGTGCTGCAGGCGCTGGACGAGGCGCGCGCGCTCGGTTATCAGCGCTGCTACCTGGAGACCACCGCCGTGCTGCGCGAGGCCACCGCGCTCTACGAATCCCTGGGCTTCGAACACCTGCCGGGCCCGCTTGGCTGCACCGGCCACGATGCCTGCGAGATCTGCATGGTGCTGACGCTTGGCGCCGGCGATGACCAGCGACCAGCCTGAGTGATCAGCTCGGGATAAAAGGGCGGCGCGATACCGCCCTTTTGTTTGGCTGCCGCTCAGAGCTGGGCGGCGGGCGGCACGAAACGCAGCGCCACCCCGAGCCGGTTCCAGCTGTTGATGGTGGCCACCGTCACCGACAGCTGCACTATCTGGGCCTCGCTGAAGTGCTCGCGCAGCTCGCCATAGAGTGTGTCGGGCACACCGTCCGACGGCAGCTGGGTCAGGCTCTCGCTCCAGGCCAGGGCCGCCCGCTCCGGGGCGCTGAACACGGTGGCATCGCGCCAGGCCGCCAGCTGATCCAGCTTGGCCTGCCCCACCCCGCTGCGACGGGCGATGTTCAGGTGATACTGCAGGCAGAAGCTGCAACCGTTGAGCTGGGAGGCGCGCAGCTTCACCAGCTCGCTCAGGCTCTTGTCGAGGCCGGCCTCGTCCACCGCCTTGCCGGCGGCGATCAGGGCGTCGTGAGCCGCCGGCAGCAGCTGGCGAAAGTCGGGGTAATCGATGCGGGTGCTCATTCTGGTGTTCTCCTTGGGCATGATTTAATATCAGGGCACGAACAACATATCAGCACCCTGACATGATAAACAAGCCCCCCTTGAGTACAGAGCTGTCCATCCCCCTGCCCGCCCCCGGCGAGGGCAAGCGCGGCGAAGCGGGCCACCTCGGCTATCTGCTGCGCCAGGCCGCTGCCGCCCAGCGCCTGCGCATGGAGCGGGCGCTGGCGGACCTGCCCATCACGGCGCCCCAGTTTGCCCTGCTCACCATGCTGGATGCCTACCCCGGCAGCTCCAACGCCGAGCTCGCCCGCCTCACCCTGCTCACCCCCCAGACGGTGAGCCCCATGGTGACCAGCCTGGAGCGTAGCGGCCTGCTGGCCCGCACCCCTCACCTCCAGCATGGCCGCATCCAGCAGCTCAGCCTGAGCCCGGCGGGTGCCGCGCTGCTGGCCGAGGCCAAGGCCAGGGTCGCCCGGCTGGAACAAGAGCTGGCCGCCCCGCTGGCCGAGGAGGAGTTGCTACTGGTCAAACGCTGGTTGGCGAACCTCGCCAGCGGCATGGAGGGCGAGGCCTGACGCCAGCCGGTGTTAGCGGACGGGGCTTGCAGTCAGGCCGAGGCAGACAGGGGCGCAGGGCGCCTTTCAGGTGGGGAAGTAGAACCAGGCCGTCTTGATAAGGCCGGCCTCCACTTCGAAGACGGCCATGCTCTCCAGCGGCTCGGGGGAGAGGCCATAGATCAACTCGTGATCAAACACCTTGTTGCCGATGACGGTTCTCGACAGCAGCTCGGCCCTGAGCTGCGGGTTATTGAAACGATGCTCGGCATAGAAGGCTCTGAGCGCCCCCTTGCCCACTGTGCTCGGGCTCTCCGTCGGCATCCGGTATCCCTTGAACGCCTCGCAGAAGCAGGCCAGGAAGGCCTCGAGATCATGGGCGTTGTAAGCTTGAAATTGTGCCTCGACGGGCAGTTCGACCGACATGCATCACTCCCTGAATCATGTAACAGCCTCCTTTATAGGGGGCATCGCCCCCCTTGTCGACGGATGACGGCAGCACTGCCCCCATCTGCGCCTTGATCGCCATGCAACAAAAGACCCCGCCTGGGCGGGGTCTTTTTTTATCTTGTCTGCCTAGCGGGCAAGCCCTTATCAGTGCTCGCGGGTCTGGCGGAACTGGACGTCAGGGTGACGCTCCTGGGCCAGGCGCAGGTTGACCATGGTCGGCGCGATATAGGTGAGGTTGTCACCGCCATCGAGGGCCAGGTTGACCTCGTTCTTGCGCTTGAACTCTTCGAACTTCTTGACGTCGGTCCCTTCCACCCAGCGGGCGGTGGAGACGTTGACCGCCTCGTACAGCGCCTCGACGTTGTATTCGCTCTTGAGGCGCGATACCACCACGTCGAACTGCAGCACACCGACCGCACCGACGATGAGATCGTTGCTGATGAGCGGACGGAACACCTGCACCGCACCCTCTTCGGAGAGCTGGACCAGCCCCTTGAGCAGCTGCTTCTGCTTGAGCGGATCGCGCAGGCGGATACGGCGGAACAGTTCCGGTGCAAAGTTCGGGATACCGGTGAACTTGAGATCCTCACCCTGGGTGAAGGTGTCACCGATCTGGATGGTGCCGTGGTTGTGCAGACCTATGATGTCGCCGGCGAAGGCGTCTTCCGCCTGCTCACGGTCACCGGCCATGAAGGTCACGGCGTCGGAGATGTTCACGTCCTTGCCGATGCGCACGTGGCGCATCTTCATGCCCTTGGAATAGGTGCCTGACACGATACGCATAAAGGCGATACGGTCGCGGTGTTTCGGATCCATGTTCGCCTGGATCTTGAACACGAAGCCGGAGAACTTCTCCTCGGTGGCGGCCACTTCACGGCTCTCGGCCTTGCGCGGCATGGGCGACGGTGCCCAGTCGGTGAGGCCGTCCAGCATGTGGTCGACACCGAAGTTGCCGAGCGCAGTACCGAAGAAGACCGGGGTCATCTCGCCGGCGATGAAGGCATCGTGATCGAACTCGGGGGAGGCACCCTGCACCAGCTCCAGCTCGCCACGCAGCTGGGCAGCCAGATCTTCGCCGATGGCGGCGTCCAGCTCGGGGTTGTTCAACCCCTTGACCACCCGCTTCTCCTGGATGGTGTGGCCCTGACCGCTCTGATACAGATAGGTCTCGTCCTTGTAGAGGTGGTAGACCCCCTTGAAGGATTTGCCACAGCCGATAGGCCAGGTGATGGGGGCGCACATGATGTTGAGCTCGCGCTCCACCTCGTCCATCACCTCCATCGGATCGCGCACTTCACGGTCCAGCTTGTTCATGAAGGTGAGGATGGGGGTGTCGCGCAGCCGGGTCACTTCCATCAGCTTGCGGGTCCGGTCTTCAACACCCTTGGCGGCATCGATGACCATCAGACAGCAGTCGACCGCCGTCAAGGTACGGTAGGTATCTTCGGAGAAGTCCTCGTGACCCGGGGTGTCGAGCAGGTTGACCAGGCAATCGGCATAGGGGAACTGCATCACCGAGGTGGTGATGGAGATACCACGCTGCTTCTCCATCTCCATCCAGTCGGATTTGGCGTGCTGGCCTGAGCCACGGCCCTTGACGGTACCGGCGCGCTGAATGGCCTGTCCGAACAGCAGGACTTTTTCGGTGATGGTGGTTTTACCCGCATCCGGGTGCGAGATGATCGCAAAAGTGCGTCTCTTGGAGACTTCACTCAGAAATTCAGCTGACATAATTCAACGTTCTTCTATTGGGCGGCGGCCTTAAGCCACCGTGGGATAATTCCGGAGTGCCGCATTGACTCACGGTCCGGCATGGATACGCAACGAGCCACACCAAGCTGGCATCAGACCAACCGGTGGAGAGAGGAAGAGGGTTGCGTTACATGGGTCTTCTCACCTGAGCCAAAGCAAAATTGCGCGACATTATACCCGCGCGAGTGAAAAATACCCAGCCCGGCTTTGCAGACGAGCAGGGGAGCCTGCGCCCCCTACTCGGCCCGCATCACCTGATTGCGGCCCGCCTGCTTGGCCCGGTACATGGCCTCGTCAGCCCGCTGCACCAGATCGCCGAAGCTCTCGTCGAGGGGGCTGTACTGGGCACAGCCGATGCTGACGTGCACCGGCTGCCCATCGGGCATCCCGTCGATGCGCAGTTGGGCGACCCGATGACGGATCCGCTCCGCCACCTCGGCCGCCTCGTCGAGGCAGGTGTCGGGCAGCAGCACCAGAAACTCCTCGCCACCGTTGCGCCCCACCCGATCGAGGGAGCGCAGCTGGGCGGCGACGCAACTGGCCACCTCGGCCAGCACCTTGTCCCCCATGTGGTGGCCCAGGGTGTCGTTGACCTGCTTGAAGTGATCGATGTCGAGCTGCAGCACCGACAAGGTCTTGCCATGCTCTCGCGCCTGCTTGAACCAGGCCTGCCCCTTGGCCTGGATCTGGCGGCGGTTGTGCAGCCCGGTCAGGTCGTCGGTCATGGCCAGCCGGCGCATCTTGCGGGAGCGATTGAACTGATGCAGCGCCAGCATGCCCATCACCAGCAGCAACAGAATGACCACCGCATATTGCCAGTGGCGCCGCTCCTGCAACTGCTTGAGCTTGGCCTCCTGCAGCAGCTGCTTGGTCTTGAGGGCCTGGTTCTCCAGCTCCTTGCGGGCCAGGTCGAATTCGAAGCGCATCTGCAACGAGCGCTGCTCCCTGAGCACCCGTTCCAGAGAGTGCTTGGTCTCGACGTACTTTTTGAGGCTGGCCAGCGCCCCGTTGATCTGGCCCTGCTGCTCCAGGATCCGGGCCCGCACCTCATAGACCCGCGCCAGGAAGCGCTGGTTCTTCTCCTTGACGAAGATGGGTTCGGCCTGGGCCAGGTAGTAGAGCGCCTTGGTCGGGTTGCTCTGCGCCGCCTCCGCCATTCCCATCACCAGTTGCCAGTGGCCCAGGGTCACGCTGTCGGAGCTCTCGCCACTGCGCAGGATGGCATCCGCCTGCTGCAGCTTGCTCACCGCCTCGGCCACCTTGTTCTGGTTGAGCAGGATGGTAGCGATCTCGATCTGGATCCAGGCCAGCAGCCCCTCCTTCTGCTGGGAGCGGTAGAGCTGCTCGGCCTGGATCATCAACGGCAGGGCCCGTTCATACTCCCCCATCTCGGCATAGAGCAGCCCCTGCTGGGAGCGGATGTCCACCAGCCGCTCCTGATCCCCCAGGGTGCCGTAATCGTGCTCCAGCTCCTTGAAATAGCCCTCGGCCCGCTCGTAGAGCCCCATCCGCCGGTAGGCGTTGGCGATCTGGGCCAGCACCTCCCGCGCCTTGCCGTCCTGCCCCAGCGACTCGAAGCGCTTGTGCGCCTCGATAAGCTCCATCAGCCCCTCCGCCAGCTCTCCCTGATAGGCGTACATGTCGCCGCGAAAGCTGAGGATGTCGGCCTCCTGCAGCCGATCGCCGAGCCGGCGGGCCAGCACCAGCGCCTGCTGATAGTCGGCCTTGGCCTGGTCCATGTTGCCGAGCAGCTGCTGGTGAAAACCACGACAGGTGAGCAGGCCGGTCTCGGTGATCCTGTCCTTGCGGGCCCGGACGATGGCCAGCTGCTGATCGGCAAAGGCCACCACGGCGCGATACTCGCTGTCCCACTCGGCGGGCATGGCCCAGCACTGCAGGCGCACGATGCGCCCTTGTACGTCGAGGGGATACTCATCCTTGCTCGCCACCAGCGCGGCGATGCGCAGCCGGAATATGCGGTCTGGCTGGAAGCCCTCTTCCAGCAGCTGCAACTCGCGGGAGAGCTGGGGTTCGGTCAATGGAGTCCGAGCCGCCCAGGCGAGAGGCGTGCACAATCCCGTCAGCAGGATCAGGGTCATGATGCGTTTCATGCCGGTTCGGTTTCCCCTCTGGTGGTACAGCTAGGCAGGTGTGTTCACTATGACCATCATATCCTGCCTTGTTCAAGCACACAGCCACCAGGGAGAAAGAGAGAAAATCAGCCAGATCTGGCGGGCTCTCACACTGACCCCTCGTGCCTCTTTACAGATGGAAAATCAGCATCGACTATAAGCGCCATCCACTACAGGGAAGCGCGGGTTGATGACATACCAGGAGCTGCAGGCGGCCTACGACAAGCTGCTGCAGGAGAACGAACGGCTCAAGCGGGTCGCCGAGGATGCGCGGGAGAAGCTGGAAGCCGCCATGGACGGCACCGGCCTGTGCATCTGGCAGAACCATGTGCCCACCGGCAAGCTCATCATCTTCAACCGCCGCTGGGGCGCCATGCTCGGCTACCAGCCCAAGGAGCTGTCGGCTCACTTCGACGTCTGGCGCGAACACCTGCACCCGGAAGACAGGGAGCGGGTGCTGCAGGCCTTCTTCGATCACCTGAGCGGCAAGAGCCCGTTTTATCAGGTGATGCACCGGATGATCGCCAAGGATGGCAAGACCACCTGGGTACTGGACCGGGGCCGGGTGGTGGAGCGGGACGCACAGGGCAACCCCATCCGGGTGATGGGCACCCACATCGACATCACCCACGAGAAGGAGTACGAGCAGCAGCTGGCCCAGCTGGCCCACCGGGATCCCCTCACCGGCCTGCTCAACCGCACCGCGCTGCAGCGCCAGTTCCCGCAGGAGTACCAGGCGATCTGCTTCATCGATCTCGACGACTTCAAGCAGGTCAACGACAACCTGGGCCATCGCGCCGGCGACGAGCTGCTGATCGCCCTCACCCGCCGGCTGCGCGACTGCTGCGAGGAGGGGGTGAAGATAGGGCGGCTCGGCGGCGACGAATTCGTGCTGCTGCTGCCCTGGACCAGCGATGATCCCCGCACCAGCCACCTGGCCCGCCAGTGCATCAACGCCATCTCCACCCCGTTCGAGCTGCCCAACGGCGACGCCTCGGTGGGATTGAGCATGGGGATTGCGGCGATCCGGCCGCAGGATGATTTCAGTACGGCGCTGGCCCGCGCCGACCAGGCCATGTATCGGGTCAAGCGCAGCGGCAAGCGGGGTTTTTACGTCTCCCAGCCGAGCGGCCAGCCGCTGCTGGATCAGGAGCAGGTCAACGAACGGGGGCTCGGCCACCAGCCTCGCTGCTGACGGCCAGGCTCAGCTGCGCTGCCAGCGCCGCAGCAGGCGCCCGCGCAGGCCGCAATCGAGCAGCCAGCTGTTGTCGAACACTCGCAGCAGCGCCGGTTTGGCGTGGCGAGACATGGCCACCGCGTGAAAGCGGGTCTGCTGCTTGCGCTGGCGGTTCATCCGCTCCAGCAGGCTGTGGGGCAGGCTCTGGGCGATGAAGTCGGAGACCACCAGCACGTCCGCCTTGGCAAAGGCGGGGTCATCCAGCTTGATCAAGGCCTTCTCAAGGCAGGGCACCAGATCGGTACCACCGTGAAAACTCATGGAGAGGAAGCGCTCCGCCTTGTCGAGCCCGGTGTCGGCGGTGATCTCCAGGGTCGCCACCTCGGTGGAGAAGAGCATCAGGTAGCAACCACGCTTCTCGTCCATCGCCACCTTGAGCAGCGCCAGAAACAGCGCCTTGGCGCACTCCTCCGGGTATCCCCCCATGGAGCCCGAGGTGTCGATGCAGACGATGAAGGGCCCCCGCTGCTGCAGCTGCCGCCCGCCGAGTTCCGGGGTGCGCAGCATGATGCGCTGGCGTGGCAGGGTGCCACGCGACTGGTAGCTCAGCAGGCGCCGCTCCAGATAGCGGCGGTAGAACTCCAGCTCCAGCTCCGGCAGCGCCAGCATCACCGCCTCGCTCGGCAACAGTCGCATCAGATCGCTGGCCGGGTGAATGCCCACTAGATCGTCCGGCACGTCGTCGGTCTGCACCTCCTCCAGCTCGTGCACCTGCACCGGCGGCACCGGCGAGTCGTTGGCCCGGTTGTCCTGCTGGCTGCGCCCCAGCAGGTTGGCGATCTCCGCCAGCAGCGGCTCGCGCTGCAGCATGCGGGCGTACTGCTTGACCAGCACCAGGCTGCGCTTGTGCCAGCTGCCCTGCGCCAGATCCCACAGCCCGCCGGCGGAGATCTGGTTGGGATCGAGCGCATCGGCCAGGGTACGGCTCGCCAGCAGCTGATCTTCGATCTCCTGGCGCTGCTTCTCCCGCTCCGCCTCGGCGATCTGCTGCTGCAGTTGCAGCAGGCTGCCCACCAGGCTGGTACGCCACTTCTCGATCAGCAGCTGGCGCTGGCTGTCGGTGGGATGGGCCATCAGCTGGCGCACCAGACTGCGTGCCTCGCCGGCGAAGGGACTGTACTGCTCCAGCCCGTCCAGCAGGGCCGGCAATCGCCCCATCAGCTCGGCCAGCGGCAACCCCTTGTGGGCCTGATAGAGGCGATACTCCTGCTCCAGCGCTACCGGCACCGGCTTGTGGCGCATCTCCTCCCCCAGCTGTTCGCTCCAGCGGCGGATCCGCTTTTGCAACAATTTGCCCTGCAGCGGGGAGCGCTTGATGAACTCGGAGATCTTGGGGGTGGAGGCCAGCAAGAGCGCCATCTCGCCCGCCAGCTCCCCCTCGCCGATGAGCAGCCCCAGATCCATCATGCCGATCTCAAGCATGGCGACCTCCGCCGACCAGGCTCACCACAGTCCCTTTCGCGCTCGCCATGGCTCAGGCGTCCAGCTGCGGCAGCCGGTCGTGCCAGTGGCTGAGGTCGGCGCGCAGCTGGTCCAGATCCCGGTTCAGCACGAAGAAGCTGTCCTCCACCTGCTGCAGCCAGTGGCGACCGATGAAGAGGTGCTGCTGATGGCGCTCGAACAGGTTGCGCTGGCGCTTGAGCTCCTGCGCCAGCACGCCGGCCTCTGCCAGCAGCCCGGTCAGGGCGGCCTGCCAGGGGGCGATCACCACCTCGGGGATGGGGTTGCGCTCCACCAGCACCAGGGGAACTTGCTGGCGCTGCAGGTCCAGCACGTGCAGGCGCAGCTCGTCGTCCAGCACCAGCTCGTAGTGGCCCTCCTTGGGGTTGCCGAGTGGCCAGCCCACCAGCGCTTCGCCGGTAGGATGCCAGTGGGAGAGCAGGGTGCGGTCGAACACCAGCGTCTCCACCAGCCGCTCCGGATCGTCGCCATCCAGCGCCGCCGGGGTGAGCAGGTGGAAGTGCGCCAGTTTGCCGAACGGGCGGGCATTGGCCAGTGGGATCTGGATGCCGCGGGCGCGGCGCCCGAACCACTGCTGGCGCTTTCTGGCCTTGCAGCACAGGCGCTGGGCCACGCTCTGTTTGAGCTGCTTGAACTGCTCCCGCAGCCCCATCAGCTGACGGGTCATGGCCAGCTGCTGATAGCCGTAGAGGCGGGAGAACTCGGTCATCATCTCCAGCAGAGCGGTGCGCGAGGCCTCGTCATGCCAGAGGCAATCCTTGAACAGCAGCAGATCGAGCGGGGCTACCTCGCCGCGGCCGTTGAAAAAGGCGCTCGCCTTGATGAGCCTGACGGCCTTCTTCCAGCGCCGATCCGACACATAGCAGCTGTGGGCCAGCTGGCTGTCGAGCTGCTGGCGCAGCTGATAGATGAGCTCGAAGCAGTCGTCCGGCAACCGGATCCGGTCGATCTGCTCCTGCCACTCCAGGTACTCCTCGCCGTGGATCTGCACCGAGGGCGGCAGATTCTGGTGGGATTGGCCGTCGCTGGCCAGCATGGCCTGGAAGTTGGCCTTCTCCTGCACCCGGTCCATCCAGATCCGCACCAGCATGCGGTCGTAGAGCGCTTCCAGCCCGCTGTCGGGGGCCGGCAGCTCGTTGGAGGCGGTCACCAGCAGCCGCATGGGGATGGGGTGCTGGCTGTCGCCGTTGCGAAACTGCCGCTCGTTGATGGCGGTGAGCAGGGTGTTGAGGATGGCGGGGCCCGCCTTCCAGATTTCGTCGAGGAACACCACCTCGGCCTCAGGCAGGTAGCCGGCGGTGAGCCGCAGATACTTGCCATCCTCCTTCAGCGCCTGAATGGAGAGGGGGCCGAACACCTCCTCCGGCGTGCTGAAACGGGTCATCAGGTATTCGAAGTGGCGGGCATCGAAGAAGGCCAGCTTGAGGCGCCGCGCGATCAGGCTCTTGGCGATGCCGGGCGGGCCCAGCAGAAACACGCTCTCGCCGCACAGGGCCGCCAGCAGGCCGAGCCGCAGGGCATCCTGGCGCTCGTAGAGCCCTTCGCCGAGGGCCGACAGCAGGCGTGGCAGGCGCTCGTGAATGGGGGCGAGACGAAGATTCTGTGATGCTAAAGGTGGCATAGGCACACTTCCGATACTGGGGTTGTCTGGAACCGGCACACCCGCGACGCAATCGAAGGTTCCCTGTCCTGCTTGTTGGATTGTCGGGAGGCCGCCTGTGGCTCGCTCCGGCCGGTTGCCGAGCGCCGGGCCGCCTCACCTGGCTAAAACATACCGCAAAAGATGCAGCAAAACGCGTTCGAGTGTACCCTGCGCAGAGCTTTTTTCATCAATGCAGATCAAGACTGAGTCATCGTCCATGCAAGATCCAGTGCAGCTGACCACGGCGCGGGAGCCCGCCCCCGAGCAACCTGACCAGGCATCCGGTCGCCTGCGGCAACACCTGCTGGCCCGGATGGGCATCCCGAGCTGGCAACTGCGCCGGCCAGCCCTGCTGGCGGGCCATCAGGTTGCGCCCGCGCCGGCCAATGAGATCCCGGCAAGCGAGCAGGAGGCCGCCTCGGCCTCGGCCGTGCCGAGCGAGCCGCCAAGCGGCAAGCTCTGGATCCTGGCGAGCCGGCTGCCCGCCCCCGGCCTGCTGGCGGATCTCTGCCAGCTGCTCGGCATCGGCAGCGACGAGGTCAGCCTGCTGAGCAGCCTGCCCGTTGGCCACACCCCGCCCCTGCTCTGGCTGGAGGCGGCCGATCCCGCCTGGCCAGAGGCCCTGATCTGCCCGCTCGCGCCCAGCCCGGCCCAGAAACGGGCGCTGTGGCAGCAGCTCAAGGGGCGCCTCGGCTGAGTGCCAGGCCCCACCCTCTCTTCGTTCAGCCGCCCCGACCCGGAGCCACCATGGTGCAATTTCGTCCCCTGCTCGAGACCGACTTCGAGCTCATCTACCCCATCGAACAGGCTGCCCACAAGGAGCCCTGGAGCCAGGCCAACCTGCTCTCCTGCTTCGGGCCGCGCTACCTCAACGGCCTGCTGCTGGTCGACGGCCAGCCGGCCGGTTTCTACATCTCGGATCTGGTGGCGGGCGACAGCTCGCTGATGAACATCTGCGTGCACCCCGACTTTCAGGGCAAGGGGCTGGGGCGGGCGCTGCTCAGGGAGTACCTCACCCGCAGCAAGGCCAACAAGGCCGAGGCCTGGTTCCTCGAGGTGCGGGCCGGCAACAGCACCGCCATCAGCCTCTACGAGAGCGAGGGGTTTGCCGAGTACTGCCGGCGCGCCGACTACTACGGCACCGGCCAGGATCGGGAAGATGCCGTGCTGATGTCCCGCCTGTTCGACTTCGGCTAGGCCGCCGCGCTACATCTGCGGCACTACATCTGCAGCACTACAGCAGCGGCGCGTTGTCGAGAGCCGGATCCTGCAGGCTCTGGGTGGTGTGCAGCACCGCCTCGAACCCGGCGGCGGAGAGCGGCATGAAGAAGCCGCGCTGCCAGGTCACCCCGGGCATCCAGATCTGCTGGATATCCACCACTATCTTGATGGGCTTGAGCGGCTCGCCCGGCTGCTGCACATAGATGCCGGGCGGGGTCGCCACCTGCGGGAAGCGCCGCAATATGTGCTCGCTGCCATCCCCCGCATCCGGGTTGAGGCGCACCTTGACCAGCCGGGCCAGCACCGGCGCCATCTCCGCTGACTGCCACAGGGTGGTCTCCAGCAGCTTGCAGCGCCGGCATTTGGCGCGCTCGATCACGTAGAGCAGCGGATAACCCTTGTGCAGGGCCAGCTGCTGCGCCTGCGCATAGCCCTCGGCACCGCTCAGCCAGGGGTTGTCCTCCTCGCTCACCGAGCCTCCCAGCGTAAACCAGAGGCCGCCGGCCCCCGCCAATAACAGCAATACCCCGGTCACCACCCCCTTGATGCCGACACTCATTGTTCACCCTCCCTGAATGGCTCCGCATGTCAGCCCCCATCATGCCTCAAGCTCACCCTAATTGACGACTTTGTGATCCAAGACAAATGGCGAACACTTGTAAGCTGTAATCTTAGAGTTTAAACTCCAGCGCGATTTTTCAGTGCCCCTTAGGGCGTACAACTGTTACTTGAGGATGTCTGACTGATGCCGAAACACCACCTGGTTCGACTGATGCGGGAGCGTATCGCCCGGCTTGGCAACAAGGCCGCCCTGCGCGTACAACAGGATGGCCAGTGGCGTGCCATCGGCTGGCGTACTCTGGGACAGGCCATGGACTACTGTGCCCAGGCGCTGATCCGCGCCGGCCACCAGCCCACCGAGATGGTCGGCATCTATGCCCGCAACATGCCGGAGTGGACCCAGGCCGATCTCGGCATCCTGGCCGCCCGCGGTGTCAGCGTCCCCATCTACCCCACCAGCACGCTCGATCAGCTGCGCTACATCGTCAAAGATGCCGGCATCAAGGTGCTGTTCGTCGGCGAGCAGCCTCAGTTCGACCAGGCGCTGCAGCTCGTTGAAAGCGGCGAGATCCGCCAGCTGGTCGCCCTCGACGGCAGCGTCAACCTGCGCGGCTGCCCGCAGGCAAGCCACTTCCAGACGTTTCTGGTCTCCGGCAATCACCAGCCCAGCGAGCAGGTGCTGCGCGAGCGCGAGAGCCAGTACCGGATGGATGACCTGCTGACCCTGATCTACACCTCGGGCACCACGGGTGAACCCAAGGGGGTCATGCTCGATTTCGCCAACATCGCCGCCTGTTTCGAGATGCACAACAGCCGCCTCGATCTGAACGAGCAGGATGTGTCGCTCTGCATGCTGCCGCTCAGCCACGTGTTCGAGCGGGCCTGGAGCTACTACGTGCTCTATTGTGGCGCCGAGAACGTCTACATCCGCGATCCGCAGAAGGTGATGGATGTCATCGGCGAGGTACAGCCGACCGTGATGTGCGCCGTGCCGCGCCTCTACGAGAAGGCCTACGCCATGATCCAGGCCAGGGTGGCCCAGGCGCCGCGTCTGCGCCAGGCCCTGTTCGGCTGGGCCACCAAAGTGGGCAAGCAGATGGTCGCCACCCGCCAGGCGGGCAAGACCGCCTCCCCCCTGCTCTACAGCCAGCTCTGGCTCGCCGAGCGACTGGTGTTTCGCAAGCTGCGCGCCCGCTTCGGCGGCCGCACCCGCTTCCTGCCGGTGGCCGGCGCCCGCCTCGCCGACGAGGTGAACTTCTTCTTCCAGGCCATGGGGCTCAACCTCAAGTACGGCTACGGCATGACCGAGACCACCGCCACCGTCTGCTGCTACGAAGACAGCCAGTTCAAGCTGGGCTCCATCGGCACGGCGCTCTGCGGCATCGAGGTGAAACTGGGTGAGAACAACGAACTGCTGGTGCGCTCCCCCACCGTGATGCGCGGCTACTACAACAAGCCGGACGCGACCGCCGAGGTGATGACCGAGGATGGTTTCCTGCGTACCGGCGATGCCGGCGAACTCGACAGCGAAGGCAACATCTACTTCACCGAGCGCCTCAAGGAGCTGATGAAGACCTCCAACGGCAAGTACGTGGCCCCGCAACTGGTGGAAGGCACCATCGGCAAGGATCGCTTCATCGAGCAGATCGCCATCGTCGCCGATGCCCGCCACTTCGTGTCGGCGCTGATCGTGCCCTGCTTCGAGTCGCTGGAGGAGTACGCCCGCTCCATCAACCTGCAGTACCAGTGCAAGACCGAGCTGCTGCGCCACTCCAAGGTGGTGGAGTTCTTCGAGGCACGCATCCAGGATCTGCAAAAAGAGCTGGCCAAGTTCGAGCAGGTGAAGAAGTTCACCCTGCTGCCGAGCGCCTTCTCCATGGAGCTGGGGGAACTGACCCCGACCATGAAGCTGCGCCGCAAGATCATCGAGTCCAAGTACCAGAGCGAGATCGAGGCCATGTATAACCATGTCTGAGTACAACCACGTCTGATACCGCTCGGGTTCAAGGAAATAAAAAAGCCGCTTCAAGAGCGGCTTTTTTTGTTGCCTGTCATCAGGCCGGGGTCTTGCTGGTCCCGAAGTAATCGGCCAGGAAGTCGTCGAACGACAGGCTGTCGCTGCGCTCGCGTTCCCGCTGCTTGGCCAGCGAGTCGCGGGCCTCGCCGGCAAAGTAGGCCTCGTCCCAGTACTGCAGCTCACCGGCCAGCATCTCTTCCCGGTAGCGGTTGGCCAGCTCGTCGCCGAAGCAGCCGTTGTCCTGGCCGCTCTCCAGCAACTGCTTGAGCAGGCGGGCGGAGTAGGTAAGCTCGGGATTGAGCAGCTTCTCGCGGTGCATTGCCAGGGTCTCGCGGTAGCGGTTGCGACCGCAGCAGCGGTCCAGCAGCGCGGCGACCTCGGCCAGCTCGTCGAACAGCTTGAGGCCGTACTCCTTCAGGCCGATGGCATGGCCCTGCTCGTCCTCCAGCTCGAGGCCGGGACGACGCCCCTCCAGCACCACCTTGGTCTGGTTGCGGCGATTGCGGGCAATCTCCTCGTCGCCCAGCACCGGGGACGGGCGCAGCAGGCACCAGACCAGGAACAGGTCGAAGAAGCGGATCTGATCCACCTCGATGCCGTACGGGGTGAAGGGGTTCACATCCACGGTGCGCAGCTCGATGTATTCGATGCCGCGCTGCTCCAGCGCATCCGACGGCTTCTCGCCGCTGCGCGGGGTACGCTTGGGCCGGATCGGAGCGTACAGCTCGTTCTCCAGCTGCAGCACGTTGTCGTTGAGCTGGCGGTACTCGCCGTTCACCTTGACGCCGATCTTGGCGAAGTCGGGATCATGGGTGTTGATGGCGCGACGCAGACTGCTGACATAGGCCGGCAGGCTGTCGTGGCTGATCTTGAGCCCCGCCTGGGCGCTGTTGGTGTAGCCCAGATCCGACAGTCGCAGCGCAGTGGCGTAGGGCAGGTAGAGGGTGCCCTTGCCGGTCTTCTGGAACGGAAGATTGCTCTTGCGCCCTTTGAGGAAGGAGTCGCAGATGGCCGGCGAGGCACCGAACAGATAGGGCACCAGCCAGCCGAAGCGGTAGACGTTGCGGATCAGCCCCATGTACTTGTCGGAGATGAAGCGCTGGCTGCAGCACCCCTCGCACACCAGCTCCTGCCACTCGCACCAGAAACTGTCCGGCATGGAGAAGTTGAAGTGCACCCCGGCGATCACCTGCATCAGGCTGCCGTAGCGGTTCTTCAACCCCTGCCGGTAGAGGGTCTTCATCCGGCCGATGTTGGAGCTGCCGTACTGGGCCAGCCGGATGTTCTCCTCGTCGCCGACGAAGCAGGGCATGGAGAGCGGCCAGATCCGCTCATCACCGAGATGATGGATGGTGTGACGGTGGATATCGCCAAGCTGTTCCATCAGGCTGTCGATGGAGTCGGTGGCCGGCGTGATGAACTCCAGCAGGCTCTCCGAGTAGTCGGTGGTGATGTTGGCATGGGTCAGCGCCGAGCCCAGACTGCGGGGGTGATCGGTCTGGGCCAGGGTTCCTTCCGGGGTGATGCGCAGACATTCACGTTCGATCCCGCGCCGGATCCCCTTGAGGGCGGTCAGCCGTTCCGGCGAACCCAGGGCGGTCAACAACTCGGTGAGTGACAAGCTTGTCGTAGTCATATTCACGGCTCATGTGTGGCCGCCCCACAGGGGGGCGGCACTCTTTATTATGTAGCGCCCTCAGGGCAGCTGCAGCGGATAGATGGGAAGATGAAGCTCCTTCAAGGGTTTTTCAAGCTTTTGCTTGTCCCCCACCACCACAATCACCATCTCGGCCGGGTCAAGCCAGCGTGCCGCACTGGCCTTGAGCGTCTCGGCCGACACCGTCTTGATCAGGTTGTTCTGGGCCTGCACATAGTCCGGCTTCAGGTCGTACATGATCATCTGCAGCAGGAAGCCCGCCTTCTGGCCCAGGGTCTCGTAGGAGAGCGCATCCTGCTGGGAGACGGCGCTGCGCATGTAGGCAAGCTCGACCGGGGTCGGGCCGTTCTTGCGGTAGTTGTCCATCTCCTTGAGGAACTGGCGGATGGCATCCACGGTCGCATCGGCCCGCACGTTGGCACCGGTGGCGAAGGTACCCGCCTCCCGGTTGGCGGAGAAGCCCGAGCTGGCACCATAGGTGTAGCCCTTGTCTTCTCGCAGGTTGAGGTTGATGCGGCTGTTGAAGTTGCCGCCCAGGTTGAAGTTCATCAGCCCGGCGGTGAAGTAGTCACCCGTGGTATCGAACGGCATGGCGCGGCGACCGATGCGGATCACCGACTGGGGCGCCCCTGGCTTGTCCACCAGATAGATGCCCGGCTTGGCCTGCTCGCCCGCCGGCTTGAGGCTGCCCAGAGAGGGCTCGGCCCCCTTCCACTGGGTCAGGAAGGCGAGTTGATCCTCCACCTGGGCCTGGGTCACGTCACCCACCACCACCACCTTGGCGTTGGTCGGGTTGTAGTAGTTCTGATAGAAGCGCTTCACGTCCGCCAGGGTCAGCTTCTCGACGTCGGCCAGCACGCCGTCACCCGGCTGACCGAGGCGGTTCTGCTTGCCGTAGACCAGCTCGCGGAATGCCTGACCGGCCAGCCACTCCGGCTGCTGCTCGCTCTGCTTCATCCCTTGCAGCATCTGCGCCTTGACCCGCTCGAAGTCAGCTTCGCGCATGCCGGGCCGCTCGAACACCTCGCGCACCAGCGCCAGGGTCTGCGGCAGCTTGTCGGTCAGGCTGCTGATGGTGACCAGGTTGTTGTACTGGGCGCTGGAGACGCTGACGCTGGAGCCGAGCTTTTGCAGCTCGTCGCTGAGCTGAGCCTCGGTCAAACGCACCGAGCCCTGTCCCATCATGCTGGCGGTGAGGCTGGCCAGCCCCAGTTCGCCCTTGCCCTCAGCCCGCATGCCGCCCGGCAGGGCGACCATGATGGAGACGGCGGGGATCTCGTCGCTCTGGGTGCCGATGATCTCGATCCCCTTGTCGAGCTTGCCGTGCCAGATGGCCGGCACCTTGACGCTCACCGCATCGGCCGCCTTGGGCTGCACGCTGCGATCGAAGTCGTCTTTCACTGGTCGCTCGGCCAGCACCTGATCATGCTTGGCATAGTCCGGCAGCTCACGTTTGGCCGGGGTGAAGTTGGGCTTGGCGGCCTGCCAGTCGCTCTTGCCCTTGGGCACCACGCTCAGCACCACCGCCGGCTTGTTCAGGATGAACTTGTCGTAGGCGGTCTTGACCTGCTCTGGGGTCACCTTGCCGATAGCATCCAGGCTCTTGAACACATAGTTGGGATCCTGGGCGAACACCTGACCCATGGCGAGCTGGCTCACCTTGCCGGAGACGCTGTCCAGACCCCAGATGGCCGAGGCGCGATAGCTGTTGATCGCCTTCTCCAGATCCTCCGGCTTGAGGCCGCGACCGGCGAACTCGCCGATCACCTTGTCCACCTCGCTCTTGAGGGTCTTCAGGCTGCCATCCACCGCCGGGTTGGGATAGGCGTAGACGGTCAGGGTACAGGCCAGCTCCTCGCAGTAGTGGGAGGCGCCCGCATCAATCGCCTTGCCGCTCTTGACCAGCGACTGGTAGAGCATGGAGCTGGCGGAGCCGCCCAGCACATCGGCAAACATGTCGAGCGCCGGCTCCTGCGGATCGCCGAGCGACACGGTCGGGTAGCTGATGTAGAGCAGCGGCAGGTGCACCTTGTCCTCGAGCGTCACGTAACGGGTCTCGGGCAGGGTGACGGGCGCAGGGGTCGGCTCGGCCACATCCGGGCCGCGCGGGATGGAGCCGAAATACTGCTCAATCCAGGCCAGCGCCTGCTTGGTGTCGAAGTCACCGCCCAGGGTCAGGGTGGCGTTGTTGGGGCCGTACCAGCGCAGGAAGAACTGCTTGAGGTCGTTGACGTCGACCCGGTCGAGATCCTCCACGTAGCCGATGGGCTGCCAGGAGTAGGGATGGGTGCGCGGGTAGAGCGCCTCGCCCACCTTCTCGCTCACCAGACCGTAGGGCTGGTTGTCGATGCGCTGGGCCCGCTCGTTCTTGACGGTGGCGCGCTGGATCTCGAACTTCTTCTGGCTCACCGCGTCAAGCAAGAAGCCCATGCGGTCGGCCTCCAGCCAGAGCACCTTCTCCAGCTGGTTGGCCGGCACGGTCTCGTAGTAGTTGGTGCGGTCCTTGTTGGTGGTGCCGTTCATGTCACCGCCAGCTTCGTTGATGATCCGCATGTGCTCCTGATCCCCCACATGCTTGGAGCCCTGGAACATCATGTGCTCGAAGAAGTGGGCGAAACCGGACTTGCCCACCTGCTCGCGGGCCGAGCCCACGTGGTAGGTGACGTCCAGGTGCACCAGGGGATCGGATTTGTCGGGCGCCAGAATGACGGTCAGGCCGTTGTCCAGCTTGTACATCTGGTAGGGAATGCCGAGCTTGCCCTCTTCCTTGACCTGTTCCGACACCAGGGTGGGTGCCGCCAGCACGGGCAGGGAGAAGCCCAGAAGCATGCTTAATGGAATGAGTTTGTTCACGGTTACCTCGTGAGTGAAGCTAGAAAATCTGCCTGGCCAGCAGAAAGACCAGGGCATAACGCAACAATTTGCCGAGCCCGATGAGAATGAGAGAGCGCCAGAAGGAGAGGCGCAGCCAGCCGGCCAGCAGACAGAGACCATCGCCGATCACCGGCGTCCAGGCCAGCAGCAGACACCAGTGGCCATGTTGTTTGAGCCAGCCGAGGGCTTTTTGTTCCCCACGGCCTTGAAAATCTTCCGGTTTTTTCTTGAAGGTGGCGAGCCAGCCGAGCCACCAGGTGGTCATGGAGCCGAGGGTGTTGCCCAGCGTTGCCCACAGCAGCAGGCTGGCCATGCTCCACTCCCCCTTGGTCGCCATGGCCCCCAGCAGCACTTCGGAGCTGCCGGGCAGCAGGGTGGCGGAGGTGAAGGCGCTCAGAAACAGCCAGCCGAGCCCCAGCTCGGTGATGCCGTTCATCCGGCCAGAGCGTCCGCGGCGGGCATGCGCAGCAACAGCTTGCCACGCACGTGGCCCTGCTCGATGGCCTGATGGGCCAGCGCCCCCTCGGCCAGGGCATACTCGCCGGCGACCGTGACCTGAACCTCGCCCTGGCGCAGCAGGGTCAGCATTTGGCTCAGCTGCTGGCGGTCGGGGTGTACCAGCATGCCGAGCACCTCGATGGCGCTGCCGGCCGCGGCATCCTTGATCTGCTGGGCACTGATGGTAGGCACCGTCACCAGCCGGCCACCCGGCTTGACGCAGGCAAGCGCCGCCTTGCCGCTCTCGCCACCCACCAGATCCAGCACCAGATCGACCTGACCCACCTGCGCTACCCAGTCTGCGTCATGGTAATCCACCATCCGACTGGCCCCCAGCCCGTGCAGGAAGCTGTGGTTGTCGCGACTCGCCGTCGCCACCACCTCGGCGCCATAGGCGCTGGCAAACTGCACCGCCAGGTGGCCGACACCGCCGGCACCGGCCAAGATCAGCACCCGCTGCCCCGCCTTGAGGGCGCCGTGTTCAAACAGTCCCTGCCAGGCGGTGAGGCCCGCCAGCGGCAGCGCCGCCCCTTGCCTGAGGCCAATATCCTCCAGCCTGACCAGCTCCTCCTCGCGCGCCACCACGGACTCGCCGTAGCCGCCGGCCGCGAGGGGAAAGCCCACCATGCCGCACACTCGATCCCCCTCGGCCAGCGCGGTGACGCCGGGGCCTATCTTCTCCACCACCCCGGCCACGTCATAGCCCGGTGTCCAGGGCAGTTTGTCCTTGTTCTGGGCCGCCGCCCAGCCGAGGCCGGCCCGGGTCTTGGCATCGATGGGGTTGACCCCCGCAAAGCAGATGCGCACCCGCACTTCGCCGTCGGCTGGCACCTTGTCCAGGGAAGGGTTGAGCCGAAGTACCGAGGGGTCGCCGAATGCGGTAATCTGTAGCTGCGTCATTGCACAATCCATCCTGTTGATTGATCAAGGGTCAACAGAATAACAGCGAGGACACCATGGCTCGAATGTTTCTTATTCCTCTGTTGCTGGCCCTGGGGTGGTGGACGTTTCTGCTCTACTTCCGCATCCCGCTCAAACAGGGGGCCAAGGGCTTTTACTGGATCATCGGCATCGGCGGCGGGCTGGCCGCCTTCCTCAGCCTGATGATGGTGCTGACCCACTAGCACAGCCCCCCCGCGCGGCAATAAAAAGGCCACCGTGTGGTGGCCTGATGATCAACTCCCCTGCGAGCTGAGATGGTAGTGGCGGTTGCTGCCCTGCCCCAGCACCCCCTGGGCCAACAGATGCTGGAACACCCGATCCACCTCCTCCAGCGACAGCGACAGCGCCTCTGCGACCCGCCGCTTGCTGCACTTGAGCTCGCCGCTCTCCAGCGCGCTGCGCACCTGAGCCACCACTTCTGGCTCAGGTTCCGGTCTGGCCACCACGGCGGGCACCATGGCTGCCGCTTCCGCCTGGCGGGCCAGGGTCTGCTCCCTGGCCTGCTGCCACAGCCAGCTGCGGCGAAAGCGGTTCTCCTCGCCGATCAGGCTGACGAAGAAGGCGCCAAACACGTCGAGCAACACGGAGAGGAAGCAGACCAGCAGAAACTGCACCTGGCTGATGCTCATCCCCACCCCGTCCGCCAGGCTGCTCATCAGTCCCAGCATGGAGGATTGCTCGTTGATGGGCTTGGCGTCGCGCTCCTGACGCAACTCGTCCTGGCGCAGCCTGAGCTTGGTGTTGGCCTGCTGCAATCCGCTGACGCCGCTGGAGATGCGCGCCATCTCGATATATTTGCGGGCCGCCTCCTCGTTGAGCTGGATCTGCCGCTCTATGCTGGCGATCTGCTCGTCGAAGCGGGCGATCTCCCGCTCATGGCGCGCCTGTTGGTTGAGGATGGTGTTGGTGGCGCTGTTGATGCCGCCGATGCTGCCACCGATGGAGATGGCGGCCAGTACGCTGTAGAACAGCAGCGACCAGAAGGCCCCGCTCAACTCCCGCCGCGCCTTGCACTCGCCATACTCGTACCAGACGTAGAACTTGCCCAGCTCGAAGATGATGGCCAGGCCGCCGAACAGCCACTTCATCAAGGGATTCTCGTCGATGGAGAGAAACAGCAGCAGGGAGAAGACGATGGAGGCCAGAATGGCCAGCCCGGTAAAACTGTACACCGTGGTCAAGGCGAACCACCCCTTGGGGTAGCGCAGCACGGTAGAAGCCTGTGTAGTCATGATGAAGGGGGTGCGATATGCAGGAAAAGTTGGCTGCCGATTATAGTCAGCCGAGCCACAGAATGAAGGCTAATCATTTGAATTGACTCAGATACCTTCACAAACGGACAGGCTGCGACCAGATTGGGCAAATTGTCGGCGCCTCCCCGTTGTCTGCCGCTGCAAACCCCGCTAGCCTGATCGCCTGCCCGCCCGCGGCAAGCCGGCATGACATGCCCGCCAACTGACATCGTGCCCGGTTCCGGCCCGGTTAAGGCGCCAGCTTCTACACTGAGACCAATCCTTCCGCACCCGAGGTCATCATGCACAAATCCATACTGCTGCTCTCCCTGCTGCTCGTCCAAGGCGTGGCCATGGCGGCGCCCCCCTCCAAGAACAACGATGGTGTCAAACTCTCCACCGACGACATCAAGCTGGACATCAACTGGGATCAGAAAGAGTACGACTGGTGGCAAAATAACTGCCTGGATCTCGGCATCGGCGACAGCCGCATCCAGCTCAACTGTGACAAGATGGACGGCAAGTACCGGGACCACTACAACCGCAGCATCCACAGCGGCAACAACCCGGGCCAGGGCCACAACAAGCAGAAAGGCAACGGCAACGGCAACGGCAACGGCAACGGCAACGGCAAGAAGAATTGATCGTCATCCCCGTTACCCTGACACAGGGGCCGAGGCCCCTGTGTCCATTTCTCTACCAGTAGTTCTCCGCACTGATGTTGCCGGGCGCCCGCCGCAGGTTCTTGGCCAGCCCCAATGACAGCAGGGTCTGCTGGGTCTCCTTCACCATGGCCGGGTTGCCGCAGATAAGCACCTGACTCAGCTCGGGGGCAAATTCCAGCCCGACCCGCGCCTGCAGCCGACCGTCGGCGATGGCGGCCGGGACCCGTCCTGCCATCGCCTCGGGCCATTCCTCCCGGCTGACGAAGGGCACATAGCGAAAACGCTCGCCGTGGCGGGCAGCAAAACCTGCGATAAGCTCCCGGTAGCTCAGCTCTTCCCCCTTGCGCACCCCGTGCACCAGCACCAGATTCTCGAAACGGGCGAAGGCTTCCCCGTCGGCCAGCATGGAGAGGAAGGGGCCGATGGCGGTGCCGGTGGAGAGCAGCCAGAGATCGCGCCCGGCCGGTATCTCGTCCAGGGTCAGAAAACCGGTCGCCAGGGATTGCACCAGCAGGCTGTCACCCGCTTGCAGGGAGCCGAGGGACGGAGTCAGTTCCCCATCGGGGATTTCGACGAAATAGAACTCGTGATAGGGGGCAGACGGAGGGTTGACGAAGGAGTAGGCCCGCTGGACGCGGCGTTCGCCCTGCTCGAGGGCCAGTTTGGTGAATTGCCCCGCCTTGTAGGGGGCCAGCTCGGCCGCCACACGCAGGGAGAACAGGGTGGGCGTCCACTCGATACGCTCAAGGACGCGACCTTCGACCCAGGCCATAGGGATCTCCTCCAGAAGAACGGATCCTTACTCTAACCCTGGGCCTGAAAATAAAAAACCCGCGCAAGTGCGCGGGTTTTTTCTGCAAAAGCGAATAGCTATTACAGGGCAACAACCTGGATCTGTACGGTTGCTTTGACGTCAGCGTGCAGCTGAACAACAACTTCGTAGTCACCGGTGTTACGCAGAACGTTGCCCATGCGGACTTCGCTCTTGGCAACGGCTACGCCGGCAGCAGTGATGGCTTCAGCCACGTCACGGGTACCGATGGAACCGAACAGCTTGCCTTCGTCGCCAGACTTGGAGGCGATAACAACGGCAGCCAGTTCACCCAGCTTGGCAGCGCGCTCTTCAGCGGCAGCTTTACCGGCAGCCAGTTTGGCTTCCAGTTCAGCACGGCGAGCATCGAAAGTCTCGATGTTGGCCTTGGTAGCCATAACAGCTTTGCCTTGCGGGATCAGGTAGTTACGGGCATAACCAGCTTTCACGGAAACTTGGTCACCCAGACCGCCCAGTTTGGCGATTTTGTCGAGCAGGATAACTTGCATTACCTTTCCTCTATAAATTTCGTTGAGTTAGGCTTAAGTGCCGGACCGATTCTTACTTGTTGTGCAGATCGGTGTACGGCAGCAGAGCCAGGTAACGAGCACGCTTGATGGCGCGTGCCAGCTGACGCTGATACTTGGCGCGGGTACCGGTGATACGGCTCGGTACGATCTTGCCAGATTCAGTGATGTAGTTTTTCAGAGTAACGATATCTTTGTAGTCGATCTCGGTAACGTTCTCGGCGGTGAAGCGGCAGAACTTACGACGACGGAAATAACGTGCCATGGCCTTTATCCTCTAGTCAGTGATCCAGAATTACTCTTCGGAAGCAGCTTCAGTAGCTTCTTCGCGGCGCTCGTCGTCACGACGGGTGAAGCGCTCTTCCTTGGCCTTGGCCATCGGAGAAACTTCAGTCACGGCGTGCTTGGTGCGCATGATCATGTTGCGGATAACGGCATCGTTGAAGCGGAAGTTGGTTTCCAGCTCATCGATAACGGCTTGCTCTGCTTCTACGTTCATCAGAACGTAGTGGGCTTTGTGCAGTTTGTCGATCGGGTAAGCCAGCTGACGACGGCCCCAATCTTCCAGGCGATGAATGGTACCACCGGAGGTGGTGATGGCGCCGGTGTAACGCTCGATCATGCCAGGTACTTGCTCGCTCTGGTCCGGATGAACCATGAAGACGATTTCGTAATGACGCATTTTAGCTCCTTACGGATTAATTCAGCCTCCGCCCAGGTGCAGCCAGACCTCGGAGGCAAGGAACATAATGGTGTTTAGACGCTGCTTTTCTAGGGCGGCGTATTGTACAAAATCCCATCCCCCACTGCAACCAGCCGCCACCGATGTTTTTATCTATGGGAACAATACAAAACTTCAATTGATAATAATTATCATTTAGATCTATTCTATCTCCATGCACTTATGGAGGCTGATACCATGCAACCCGCGCTGACCACGGCCATCCCGGCCCGCAAATTCAAGCTGACCCTGCTCGGGCCAGCCTTTATCGCCGCCATCGGCTACATAGATCCGGGCAACTTCGCCACCAACATTCAGGCCGGTTCCACCTTCGGCTACCAGCTGCTGTGGGTAGTGGTATGGGCCAACCTGATGGCCATGCTGGTGCAGACCCTCTCGGCCAAGCTCGGCATCGTCACCGGCAAGAACCTGGCGGAACACATTCGCGACCGGCTGCCCAAGCCGGCAGTCTGGGCCTACTGGGTACAGGCGGAGATCATCGCCATGGCCACTGATCTGGCCGAATTCATCGGTGCTGCCGTGGGCTTCAAGCTGCTGCTCGGGGTCACCCTGCTGGAGGGGGCTGGCATCACCGCCGTGGTCACCTGGGGCATCCTGATGCTGCAGTCCCGCGGCCAGAAGCCGCTGGAGTTCGTGGTGGGCGGCCTGCTGCTGTTCGTGGCGGCGGCCTACATCGTCGAGCTGGTGTTCTCCCGCCCCCACCTGCCGAGCCTGCTGGAGGGCGCCCTCTTCCCCGGCCTGCCCAACAGCGACGCCGTCTATCTGGCGGCCGGCGTGCTCGGTGCCACCGTGATGCCCCACGTCATCTACCTGCACTCGGCACTGACCCAGCACACCCAGGATCAGGGCTCGGTCCCCCAGCGACTGCACACCACCCGGGTCGACGTGGCCATCGCCATGACCATCGCCGGCTTCGTCAACCTGGCCATGATGGCCATGGCGGCGGCCGCCTTCCACAGCTCCGGCAACCAGCAGGTGGCCGAGCTGGAGTCGGCCTACCAGACCCTGACCCCGCTGCTGGGGCAGGCGGCCGCCACCCTGTTCGGCCTCTCGCTGGTCGCCTCCGGCATCAGCTCTACCGTGGTGGGCACGCTGGCAGGCCAAGTGGTGATGCAGGGCTTCGTGCGCTTCACCATCCCGCTCTGGCTGCGCCGCGCCATCACCATGGCTCCCGCCTTCGTGGTGATCGCCATGGGCCTCAACACCACCGAAATCCTGGTGCTGAGCCAGGTGGTGCTGAGCTTCGGCATCGCGCTGGCGCTCATCCCGCTGCTGATATTGACCGGCGATCGCGCCCTGATGGGGGAGTATCGCAACCACCCGGTGACCCAGGCGGTCGGCCGCCTCATCGTCGCCCTGGTGATCGGGCTCAACGCCTACCTGCTGGTCGCCATGATCTAACCCGCCATCCCCTCCCAAGGCCGGCTCGTTAACCGAGGTTAATGAGCCGGCCTGCGCTTTGGCGTATGCTGGCGGCTCTCTTCCTCTTCGATTTGCGGGAGCCATCCATGCCACATACCCGAGCCAGCTTCGTGCTGGGCCACCATCAGGAGCAGGCCTGCGTCATCTGCTGCCAGAGCGGCGACACCAGCCTGCTGGTCACCGACCTCACCCCCTTTCATCCCCAGAGCCACCTCTGGCCCGATCAGCCGGGTGACGTGGGTACCGTGCATTGGGAGGGCGGTGACACGACCGTCGGCCCCTGCCGCATGGGGGCCATCAGTCCGGATGGGGAGCTGTTCGTCGACCAGGCGATCCCGGTCAAGCGGGGCGCAGAAGGGTGGCGCTTCGTGGTGGTGCACCCGCTGGCCGGTCACTGTGCGCTGCCTGCTGACAGCCAGGTGACACTGCGGGTGGATGCCGAGGCCCGCCACGCCCTGAGCCTGGGCCACAGCGGCTGTCATCTGGCGGCACTGGCACTCAACCGGGCGCTGATGCCTTACTGGCGCAAGGAGGTCAGCGAGCGGGACGCGCTGGACCAACCGGACTTCGACCGCCTCGCCATCCAGACCTCGCGGGTCGAGCCCATGGGTTCGCGCGAGCAGCACCGGATCGGCAAGAGCCTGCGCAAGAAGGGAGTCAACAGCGAGGCGCTGCTGGCAGACCTGCCGCAGATAGAAGAGAGGATCAACCAGCAGTTGGCAGACTGGCTGGCGGCCGGTGGCGAGATCCGCCGCAGCCGGGCCGGCGAGGCAATCATCGACTCCCGTTACTGGCATTGCTCGCTGGAAGGCCGGGAGGTCACCATCCCCTGTGGCGGCACCCACGTGGGCAGCCTGGCCGAACTGGGGCTGGTACAGGTGCAACTGGCCTCCTGTGAGGAAGGGTTCACCCTCATTACCCGGGTCACTCCCTGACCAGCCGGCCCGGATGCCTTAAACCGCCTCCCCCTAGCCGAGGCGGATCAGCAGGATGCCGCCCAGGATCACCAGGGCGGCCAGCAACCGGACCCGCCCCAGCGCCTCCCCCAGCCAGCCCCAGGAGAGCAGCACCGCAAACAGCACGCTGCTCTCGCGCAGGGCTGCCACCAAGCCGATGGGCGCCTTGGTCATGGCCCAGATGACGATCCCGTAGGCCAACAGCGACAGGGCGCCCCCGATGGCGCCGCTGCGCCACGCCGCAGGCCCCAGCTCGCGCCAGGCGGTGCGACTCTGCCAGCGCATCAGCAGCGGCATCATCAGCGCGGTGAGGGCGAACAGCCAGAGGGTGTAACGTATCGGCTCACCGGCCGAGCGGGCTCCTGCCCCATCGGACAGGGTGTAGGAGGCGGTAAACAGTGCCGTGATGAGTACCGCCTGCAGCGCGGCCGGCGCCAGCCGCAGGCCGCCTCGCCACGCCATCAGCAGCACGCCGCTCACCAGCACCAGGGCCCCCGTCACCGCCACCATCCCCGGCACTTCACCCAGCAGCAGGGCACCGAACAGCAGGGTCACCAGAGGGGCGCTGCCCCGGGCCAGCGGATAGATCTGGCCGAACTCACCCAGCCGATAGGCTCGACCGAGAAAAAGACAGTAGCCGCAGTGCAGCAGAATGGAGAGCGCCAACCAGGGATATTCGGCCGCCACCGGCCACCCCACCAAGGGCAGCAAGGGAGCGGCAAACAGGCCGGAGCAGAGGGAGACCAGCAAGACGCTGACTCGCCCCTCGGCCTGGCGCTTGGCCAGCGCATTCCAGAGCGCGTGCAGCAGGGCGGCCAGCAGGATGGCAGCAAAGATGGTAGGGGTCACGACAGGGTTCCGATAGCAACAGGCCGCCCAGCATAGCCGGTTTGCCCGGCCATGACAGAGAGCGGCCTCATAAGATGCCTGTATTTCTCACCCATCGGCCTGCTGCCGATGGGCATGTCATCAGCGCAATCGGCGCTGCCAGTGAATGGCCAGCAGGATGAAACTCACCCCGACCCAGAGGTTCCACGCAGGGATCTCGCCAAACAGCCAGACCCCCAGCAGCACCACGAACATCAGGCCAGAATACTCGGTCGCCGCGATGCGGTTGGCCTCAACCTGGCGATAGGAGTAGAAACAGCTGGCATGATAGAGCAGTTGCATGATGCCGCTGCCGCCGATCAGCACCAGCAGTCGCCAGTCCACCGGCTGCCATTGATGTACCGCCAGCCCGGCGGTCAACGGCAGGGCCAGCAGATTGGCCCAGAACAGGGTCGCCACCACCGAGATCCCGGCTGGCAACTTGCGGCCGGTGATGTTGAACAGCGCCAGGGTGAAGGCGGTCACCAGGGCGCCCAGCCCGGCCAGATGGAAATCCCCCGGCCGCAGCACGAACACAACCCCGAGCAGCCCCATGCCTCCCAGCAACCAGACGCGGGAATTGATCTTCTCCTTGAGCAGCCAGGCCGCCAGCGGCAGCGTCAGCAACGGGGAGACATAGAAGATGGCGTTGGCCGTGGCCAGCGGCAACTGGGTCAGGGCCAGCATCATGCCGCCCCCGCCGAGCAGGCAGAGATGCCCGCGCAGCAGGTGCCACTTCCAGGCACCCAGCCCCCAGGCCGAGCGCGGTACCCGCAGCATGAAGGGCAGCAGCACCAGCAGGGTCAGCAGCTGACGCAGGAACATGTATTGGAAGGGGCTGAAGCCGGGGCCGATCAGCTTGACCAGCACATCGGAGAAGGCCTGGGCCAGATTGCCCAGCACCAGGGTGATGATGGCGAAGGTTTGCAGGTCCAGTGCGAACCGCTTGCGCAACAACTCCATCAGCGACAGCCGCTCGAGTGGCGAACGCTAATAAAATGGCTCAACGGCTCAATCGCTGAATCTTGTTCTGAATTAATGGGGTAAAAGACCATTTTTAAAACCTATCCATCAACTGTTGCCGATTAATCACTCAGAGGGTACCCACTAACATGGCGCCGAGCACCCGTTTTCTTTACTACCTCAAGACATAATAATTTCATTGTTATGCTTAAAAGGTATTAAGAGGAGCTCATGCCGATGTGGGGAATGTCATCTTCCAGATAGGGTTCACCCACGGCAGTGAAGCCGTGACGACCATAGAAACCTTGCAGGTGTGCCTGCGCCCCGAGATAGATGCTGACCCCGGGCCACAGCCGAGCACACTCCTGCAGCGCCTGCTGCATCAGCCGATGACCCAGGCCATCGCCTCTCGCCTCGGGTGCCGTCACCACCCGACCGATCACCACCTGCTGCGCCTTGGCCACGTCGGGCGCCATCAGCCTGGCATAGGCCACCAGTGCCCCATCCTGCCAGCCGAGCAGGTGCAGCACGTCGGGGCGCTTGTCGACGCCGTCCATATCGAGAAAAACGCAGGTCTGCTCCACCACGAAGACCCGGGATCTCAGGGTGAGCAGTTCATAGAGTTCGTTGACGTCGAGTTGTTCGAAAGATTTGAGAGACCAGTTCATGGGGATTCCTTGCTCATGATGAGAAGGGCAGCATAGCCAGCCGCACGCGGGCCGGCATTAACCTTTGTTAAGATCCTTCAGCCGTTTGCGAATGCGGCTCAGGCTGATGGGGGTGATGCCGAGGTAGGCGGCGATCTGGTGATCGAGCACCCTGGCTTCCAGTGCGGGGAAGCTGCGCAGAAAGTGCTGATAGCGTGCCTGCGGACTCTCGGTCAGCAGCAGCAGCTCTTTCTCCTCCTTGATGCGCAGCTGCACCGCCAGCAGATGCTGATACCAGGCGGGCCAGCAGGAGAGCGTGCGCAGCTCGGCCAGATTGAACAGCAAGAGCCGACAGGGCTCCAGCGCCTCCACACTGTAGCGGGCCGGCTCGCCACTGAGCAGGTGGTGGAAGTCGAGGAACTCGTCACCCTCCCAGTAGAACTCCTTGATGTACTCGCGGCCATCCGCCAGCACCACCTTGGCCCGCAGCAGCCCCTGCTCCACCATCACCAGCAGATCGGGTCGATCGCCGGCATGCCAGAGGCAGGCACGGGGGCTCAGGGTCAGCGGACGGGCAAAAGAGAGGAGGCGCGCGGCCTCCTGCTCATCTGTGACCCGATCCCGGCAAAACGGGGATCTGTCCATTCAGCTTGCCTCAGGCACGACGCTGGCGCACGGCTTCGAACAGACAGACGCCGGTCGCGACCGAGACGTTGAGGCTGGATACCGCCCCTGCCATCGGGATGCTCACCAGCTCGTCGCAGTGCTCGCGGGTGAGGCGACGCATCCCCTTGCCCTCTGCTCCCATCACCAGCGCCATCGGGCCAGTCAGTTTGGCCTGATACACGTCGTGATCCGCCTCGCCGGCGGTGCCGACGATCCACACGCCACGCTCCTGCAACTCGCGCAGGCTGCGGGCCAGGTTGGTGACCTGGATCAGCGGCACCACTTCGGCGGCGCCACAGGCAACCTTGCGCACGATCGGGGTCAGGCCGGTGGCCTTGTCGCGCGGCACGATCACCGCATGCACGCCGGCCGCATCGGCGCTACGCAGACAGGCGCCCAGATTGTGCGGATCGGTCACCCCGTCCAGTACCAGCAGGAAGGGCTGGCTCTCATGTACCGCCAACTCGTCCAGCAGGCTGGCCAGATCGTGCTCGGCGAGCTTGGGCGCCTCTTTCACCCGGGCCATGATGCCCTGGTGATTGTTGCCCTCCGCCTTGTCGTCGAGCGTCTTGCGGTTCACGCTCTGCACCTTGAGGCCAAGCGCATCCAGCTCCGCCAGCAGGGGTTGCAGCCGGTCGTCATCGCGCCCCTTGAGAGCCCACACTTCGATGAAACGCTCCGGGGTGCGCTCCAGCAGCGCGGATACAGCGTGAATGCCGTAGATCAGTTCAGTACTCATTTAGTGCTCTTGGCCTTGTCGCGAGCTTTTTTGCTCGGTCGTCTGTTGCTGGGTTTGGCACGGCCGCCCTTGGCGGATTTGCCGTGGTCCTTGCCCTCTTTCTCTTTGCGTTTTTCGTGGCGTTCGGCGCTCTTGGCCTTCTCTTTCTTGATCTCGGCCTGTTTGCGCGCCATCTCTTTGGCGTTCTTGCCGGTTGCCTTGAGGGGCTCTTCCACCATCACGAAGTCGATCTTGCGATCGTCCAGATTCACGCCCATCACCTTGACCCGCACCTTGTCACCCAGACGGTAGCGGCGGCGGAAGTTCTCGCCGATCAGTTGCTGGTGCAGCGGGTCGAACTGGTAGTAGTCGTTGGTGAGGGTGCTGACGTGCACCAGACCGTCGATGTGGATCTCCGCCAGGCGCACGAAGAAGCCAAAGCCGGTGACGCTGGCGATGACGCCGTCAAACTCGTCACCCACGTGATCCAGCATGTACTCGCACTTGAGCCAGTCGGCCACATCGCGAGTGGCGTCATCGGCACGGCGCTCGGTCATGGAGCAGTGCTCGCCCATCGGGTCCACTTCTTCCAACTGGTAGTGGTAGCCACCGCTCGGGGTCCACTTGTGGCGCAGGTTGGCCTGCTGCTCCTTGGCGGTCTGATACTTGATCGCGCGGTGCAAGATGAGGTCGGGGTAGCGACGGATCGGCGAGGTGAAGTGAGCGTAAGACTTCAAGGCCAGACCGAAGTGACCGATGTTGTCGGCCTGATAGATGGCCTGACGCATGGAGCGCAGCAGCATGGTGGAGAGCAGCTCCGCATCCGGGCGCCCTTCGAACTTGGCGGCCAGGTCGGCAAAATCTTTCGGCTCGGGCTCCAGGCCCCCCTTGAGCTCCAGGCCCAGCTCGGCCAGGAAGTCACGAAAACCGGTCAGACGCTCTTCGCCCGGACGGTCGTGCACCCGGAACAGGGCGGCGGCCTCGTTCTTCTCGATGTAGCGGGCAGCGGCTACGTTCGCCTGGATCATGCACTCTTCAATGATCTTGTGGGCGTCGTTGCGCACCAGCGGCACGATGCGGTCGATCTTGCGCTGAGCGTTGAAGATGAAGCGAGTCTCTTCGCTCTCGAACTCCACCGCACCGCGCTGATGGCGGGCATGCTTGAGCGCCTTGTAGAGGTTGTTGAGCTCTTCGATGTGACCCACCAGCGGCTCGTACTGCTGACGCAGCTTGGGATCCCCTTCCAGGATCGCAGCGACCTTGGTGTAGGTCATGCGGGCATGGGAGTTCATCACCGCTTCGTAGAACTTGTAGCCGGACATGCGGCCGGCGGAGGAGATGGTCATCTCGCACACCATGCAGAGGCGGTCAACCTGCGGGTTGAGCGAGCAGAGGCCGTTGGAGAGCACCTCCGGCAGCATGGGCACCACGAATTCGGGGAAATAGACCGAGTTGCCGCGCTGGTAGGCTTCGGTATCGAGGGCTGTGCCCGGCTTCACGTAGGCAGAGACGTCAGCAATGGCGACCCACAGGCGCCAGCCGCCGCCGCGCTTGGCTTCACAGAAGACGGCGTCATCGAAGTCACGGGCATCTTCCCCGTCGATGGTGACCAGCGGCAGGGCGCGCAGGTCGATGCGGCCCTCTTTGGCCTTCTCCGGCACCTGTTCGCCCAGACCGGCAACCTCTTTGGTCACCTCCTCCGGCCAGGTGTGCGGAATGCCGTGGGTACGCAGGGCGATCTCGATCTCCATGCCGGGCGCCATGTTTTCACCCAGCACTTCCAACACGGTACCGACCGCATTGAAACGGGCGGTGGCGCGCTGATTGATGCGCACGACCACGACCTGGCTCTGGCGAGCCCCCTTGTTCTCCCCTTCCGGGATGATGATGTCCTGGCCGATTCGGCTGTCATCCGGTACCACGAAACCGACGCCGTTCTCGACGAAGTAGCGGCCGACGATGTCCGCTTCACGGGATTTGAGCAGGCGTACCAGACGCGCCTCCTGGCGCCCCTTGCGGTCGATCTCGGTAGGCTGCACCAGGGCGTAGTCGCCGTGCATCAGGCGCTGCATCTCGCGGTTGTTCAGGAACAGATCCGGGCCACCACCCTCGGGGCGCAGAAAACCGAAGCCATCTTTGTGGCCGAGCACGTAGCCTTTCACCAGATTCAGGCGATCTGGCAGGGCGTAACACTGGTTGCGAGTGAATACCAGCTGACCATCACGCTCCATGGCGCGCAGACGACGGCGCAGGGCTTCCAGCGGCTCTTCTTCGGTCAGCTTGAGGACCTTTGCCAGCTCTTCACGGGACATGGGCTTTTCATGGCCCTTGATGAGGTCGAGGATCATCTCGCGACTGGCGATGGGGTTCTCGTATTTTTCGGCCTCGCGTTCGAGGAAAGGATCTTTTTGAGACATAAGCAGGCCTTAGGGTAGGTGGTAACGGTGCCATTATATCGGAGGGGGGGGCGAATGGCATCCATCGACTGCCTTTTGGCCAATCTCTCTGTCATACTATGCACAGTTTGCAGGCATGATGAGACATGGAACTCATGAGCAAGGACTCGTTCGCCCAATCCGCCGCCTATCTCAAGCAGGCGGTTCCCCTGATGATCAAGTATCAAATCCCCACCACGCCGGATAATTACACCCTTTGGTATAACTACGTGGCGGCCAGCATGCCCGAGCTCAATCAGGCCATCGATCAGGCCATCAAGCTGCAGGGAACCTGCTCTCTCACCACCTGTGAACGCCTCTATCACCAGCACCTCGCCGCGCAAGATGAGCAGCAGATGGAAACCATGAAGCTCAACCTGGCCGCCATGGCCAACGAGCTTGGTCACACCATGCAGGATGCCCTCTCCGACACCGGCATGTTTCAGGACATGCTCGACAAGAGCTTCGATCGACTGAGCCTCATCGACGACGAGGGGCTCAGCCTGGAAGACACCATGGGGATCCTGCGAGATCTGGTGCGCGAGTCGCGGGACGTGCGCATGTCCACCATGCACTTTCGCAACCAGCTCAGCAGCGCCGAGAAGGAGATCAAGGAGCTGCGCGAGGCGCTCAACGAGACTCGCAAACTGGCCAACGAGGATGCCCTCACCAGCCTGCTCAACCGGCGCGCCTTCGATCTGGAGATAGAAAGCCTGATCCGCAGCAAGCAGCCCTTCTCCCTGATCCTGTCGGACATAGACCGCTTCAAGAACTTCAACGATGAATATGGCCACCTGCTGGGGGATCAGGTGCTGCGCGCCTTCAGCAAGCGGCTGCGGGAAACCTGCAAGGAGGGCGTCACCGCCTACCGCCTCGGCGGCGAGGAGTTTGCCCTGCTGGTCCCCATGCGCAGTCTGGCGCTGAGCCGCCAAATGGCGGAGAGCCTGCGCCGGGCCATCGAGAAGATGTCGATCCTGGATCGCAAGTCGGGCCGACGCATCGACCACATCACCGCCTCGTTTGGGGTGGGTGAATACAGCGGTCAGGAGACGGGCGACAGCTTGGTCGAACGCACCGACAAGCTGCTCTACAAGGCCAAGGAGCTGGGTCGCAACCGGGTAATGCCGCTGCCATCCTGATTTCGTCAGCACACAAAAAGGCCGGTCAATGACCGGCCTTTTTCATGTTTGCCATTCCGGGATCAGAGGCTTTTCAGCTTCTCTTCCGGCAGGGCCAGCTCGTCATTGCGGTTGACGCCGATGCCGCGCTCCAGCACGTGGCGAGCGATGGCATGGGCCTCTTCCAGTGAGTGCATGCTGTAGGTACCGCACTGGTATTCGTTCAGCTCGGGGATCTTGCCCTGCTCCTGCACGGTCAGCACGTCGCTCATGGCGGCCTGCCAGGCGGCACCGACCCGGGCTTCGTCCGGCGCACCGATCAGGCTCATGTAGAAGCCGGTCCGGCAGCCCATGGGGGAGATGTCGATGATCTCCACCCCGTTGCCGTTCAGGTGATCACGCATGAAGCCGGCAAACAGGTGCTCGAGGGTGTGGATGCCGCGCTCGGAGAGGATCTCCTGGTTCGGCACGCAGAAACGCAGGTCGAACACTGTGATGGTGTCCTTGTTCGGGGTCTGCATGGTCTTGGCCACACGCACCGCCGGCGCAGCCATGCGGGTGTGGTCAACGGTAAAACTGTCCAATAACGGCATTTCTGACTCCTGATTTGGTTACCAGAACCAGCCCCCGCTGGAGAGCTGATCCTTGCATTGTCGATACTGGGCGCCGTAGCGCTGGGCGCGAGCCTCTACCTTGCGGGATGTCTTCATCAGCCATCCCTTGCTGCGGTAGCTGCCACGCCGATAGCCACCCCACCCTTCGTGATAGTTGAGATACTGGCCATACGCATCCCACTTGGAGGTGCCGTTCAGCCGCTGGGCCTTGTGAGTGTACCAGCCCATGAAGTCGATGGCGTCGGCAAAGTCGTCGCGATCACTCCAGCCGTTGCCGGTTTCCCGCTGGTAGTCAGCCCAGGTTTCATCCTTGACCTGGGCATAGCCGTAGGCGGAGCTGGCACGCCCGGTCGGGATGAAGAGGAAATACTGCATCGGCGGCTGGGCATCGTGCACGAAGGAGGACTCCTGATACATCATGGCCATCACCACCTGGATCGGGGTTCCCCACTTCTCGTTCATCTTGAGCGCCGCCTTGTGCCACTCCGGCTTCTCGCGAAAGATCTGGCACAGGTTTTCCGGCTGGGCCGGCGGCCGGGTACTACAGGCGGTCAGACCGGCCAGCAGGCCGGCCACCGCAACGAGGCGCATCCAGGACATCAGCGGGATCGAGTCTCCATTCGTTGGCTCATCACGAGGCACGGCCATCTCATCAGATGGCGTCTTCGTTCTCTTCGCCGGTACGGATACGAATGACACGCTCTACCTCGCAGACGAAGATCTTGCCGTCACCAATCTTGCCGGTGCGGGCGGTGTTCTGGATCGCTTCCAGGCAGGCATCGAGATCCTCGTCCTGCACCACCAGCTCCACCTTCACCTTGGGCAGGAAATCGACCATGTACTCGGCTCCGCGATAGAGCTCGGTGTGGCCCTTCTGACGGCCGAAGCCCTTGACCTCGGACACTGTCATGCCGTTGATGCCGATCTCGGCCAAGGCCTCGCGCACATCGTCCAGCTTGAACGGTTTGATGATGGCTTCAATCTTCTTCATGGTGACTCCTTACCAGTTCTGTTTGCCAAACCCGGACGTGATGGGGTAACGGCGATCCTTACCAAAGTTGCGGGCCGTGATGCGGGGCCCGACCGCCGCCTGACGGCGCTTGTATTCGTTGAGATCCACCAGCCGGATCACCTTGCGCACCACCGTCTCTTCGAAGCCCTCCGCCACCATGTCGGCCACGGAGGCATCTTCTTCCACGTAGCGCTTGAGGATGGCATCGAGGATGTCGTAGGGGGGCAGGCTGTCCTGATCCACCTGGTCCGGCGCCAATTCTGCCGAAGGCGGGCGATCGATAACCCGCTGCGGGATCACATAATCGACGGAATTGCGGTATTCGCACAGCTTGAAGACCAGCGTCTTGGGGACATCTTTCAGCACGTCGAAGCCGCCGGCCATGTCGCCGTACAGAGTGGCATAGCCGACCGCCATCTCACTCTTGTTGCCGGTGGTCAGCACGATGCGACGACGCTTGTTGGAGAGCGCCATCAACAGCACGCCACGGCAGCGAGCCTGCAGGTTCTCTTCGGTAGTGTCGCGGGCAGTCCCTTCAAACAGCGGCGCCAGCTGAGCCATAAAGCCCTCGAACATCGGCTCGATGGAGATGATGTTGAACTCCACCCCCATCCGTTCGGCCTGCTCCTTGGCATCTTCCACGCTCATCTGGGCGGTGTAACGGAACGGCATCATCACCGCCTGCACCTTGTCGGCGCCGATGGCATCGGCCGCGATGGCCAGGGTCAGTGCCGAGTCGATGCCGCCGGAGAGGCCCAGCACGGCGCCGTGGAAGCCGTTCTTGGTGACATAGTCGCGCACCGCCAGTACCAGTGCCTGATAGGTCTCAGCCAAGGGTTCCAGCGGCGCTGCGGGTTCCCGCTCTTTCACTGGCTGGCCATCGGCAAAGCGCACCAGTGCCAGCTCTTCGGCAAACGGTGCCAGCTTGTGGGTCAGCTCGCCCTGGCTGTTGAACACCTTGGAGCAGCCGTCGAAGATCAGCTCGTCCTGACCACATACCTGATTGAGGTAGACCAGCGGCAGACCGGTCTGATCGCAGCGCTCGGCCATCAGCTCGCGGCGGATCCAGGGTTTTTCCTGATCATAGGGTGAGGCATTGATGGTGAGCAGCAGCTCGGCTCCCGCCGCCTTGGCGGCCAGCGCCGGACCCGGCTGCCAGAGGTCTTCACAGATGAGCAACCCCAACTGATGACCACGGAAGGGGACCACGCAGGTCTCGGTTGCCGCAGTGAAGTAGCGCTTCTCGTCGAATACCCCGTAGTTGGGCAAATCCTGCTTGAAGTAGCGTGCGACCAGCCTGCCTTGCTCGTAGAGGGAGGCGGCGTTGTAGAGCGCCTCCCCGTCACGCCAGGGGTGACCCACCAGAATGGCGCCAGCCCCCTGCCATGCCGCGATGCGGGCCAGGGCGGCCTCCACCCGGATCATCAGATCGGCGCGCAGCAGCAGATCTTCCGGCGGATAGCCGGTCAGGGCCAGTTCGGAGCAGACCAGCAGATCGGCACCTTGCCGATCGGCCTCGGCGGCTGCCGCCAGCACCTTGTCACAGTTATCTTCGATGGCGCCTACCGTCAGATTCAACTGGGCAAGCATCAGAGAGAGGGCTTTTGCCATGGCGATGCATCTTGAATTCGAAAATGATGGGGAATGATAAAGAAAAGGCGCTGGCTGTGCCAGCGCCCAAGGATCAAGGGGTGCAAGTCAGGCTGGTCGCGTTGGTCACTCCGTTGTCCACCAGCAGTGAACAGGGGCCGCTCAACACCTGATTGTTGGACTGTTGCGTCATCTGCACGCTGAAGGAGGGTGGCTGCAACATATAGGTGGTGCTGCCCTGGTTGGAATAGGCAAGGTTGATAGCCAACGTCGAGTTCGCCGGGGCTGTACACAGATAAGCTGCAGGCTGGTTGTTGGCCTGCGGATAGTCGATGCGGCAGGTCGCCCCGGAGTTGGGAGTCGTGATGCTCAGCCTGTTGAACGTATTCTTGCTGCACGCTACCGGTGGGGGATTCTTGCCACCCGTCCCTCGGGTCAGACACTGGATCCAGCCACTGACACTGACGGTCGGTACCGTCTGCGATCCTGTATCCACCTTGACCAGCATATCCGCCGTCTGCGCCAGCGACTGGTCCCGTGGCGAGATGAGCGAAGCCGTGATGCCGGAATTCCCCTGATAGGCAGTGACACGCACGGTGACGCTCTGCAGCACCTGGTTGCTGTCCTTGGTCGATTTCTTCGCCGTCATGTAGCCGCGGCTGTAACTGCCGAAATAGTAGTTGTTGAGATCCACCACCGTCTTGACCGTCTCGTTGGTGACGGCGGCATAGTCGGTGGCATTGCCCGTCAGCAAGTTCTGCGGGGCCATGGCCCACTCTGCCAGCATGGTCAGGTTGATATCCTGAAACGGCACCTTGGTCAGATAGTCCACCGCGCTGGTATCAATCCCCACCAGATAGACAGGGTCGAGCACATCCACATAGATGCCGCGGGCGATGAGCTGCGCCGTACCCGTATTGACGGTGATCCCGGTCGTGGTATCGCCCCCGGCTTCCGCGTTGGTAGCCAGCCAGGCTGAAAAATCGGTGATGGTCGGCAAGGTGGCGGAGGCCCCCTGGGTCCAGTTCAGGGTCGACTTCTGCCAGTCGATGTAGGTCTTGACCACATACTTGATGTATTTCTGATAACTGGCCTGGTTCGCTGGTTTGGCCAGGAAATCGGCCGTGGTCACCACTACCTTGACCAGGTTCCAGTCAGGCAGGGGGCGATAATAGCCATCCAGCCGGACGAAACGGCAGGCATCCACGAACTTGCCGCTGTTCGCCGTGCTGAGGCTGCTGCTGTAGCGTACCCGGCTGGTATTGAGCGGAGCATAGAAGTTGGTGAAGCTGGAACCACTGCCATCGAAGTGATCCTTGCAGCAGCTGGTACAGAGCGTGGGCTGGCCATTGACGCTGCTGTCGAGCGTCCCCGTGGTCTTGGTCTGCAGCGAGCCTGATTTCCAATAAAGCTGGTTGCTGGCTGAACTGTAGGCCTGACCCGGCAGATAGGCACTCAAGCTGGAGCCATAACTGCAAGAACAGGAGACGGATGCCATGTCCTGCAGCACCTGCTGGGTGTTGCCACCCGCTGCGGGTTTGTAAGTCACCGTTTCGAACTGGACCAGCTTGCCCACCAGACCATCTTTGGATGTGACGGTCGGCAGTGGCTTGCTGGTCTCCTGTTTGTTGCCATCGCCAAGCTCCACCGAGATGACGTCAGGCGCTACGCCGGGGGTGTAGTTGACCTTGGGGCCTTGCCTCGCCGTATTCAAACCGCCATCCAGCTGATCGGAGCTCAAGGATTCGATGGGTGAAACATTGCCGGCCAGTTGCAGCGCCTGAGCCTGCCCTTCGCTGTCCGTCCACCCGACGTTGACCGTGATCGCCTTGCGGCCCGGGTAACTCAGGCGATAGCCCGCCGGTGCCACGTTCTGCCAGGTTGAGCCATTCAGATACTGATTGGTCACCGCCCATGCCACCGAGTAGGCCTCACCCGACAGAGTCACGGCCGCACTGGCCGAGGCTATCTGGTTGTAGGCCGTCAGCGGCGCGGTTGCACTCACCACGCCATTGAAATTGCGAAACTCATCCAGCTTGGACTCCGCCAGTCGCATCGCCGTCTCATAACGCCGGCCATCCTGCGAAACCGTCAGCGCCGACTTGGACATGGCGACCAGGCCGACAATGCCTACTCCCAGCACCACCAGCGTGATCAGGATCTCCAGCAGGCCAAATCCTTTTTGCCCTTTCATCTCCATATCCCCTTACCAGTCTCGCCAGCTGCCAGGCACCTGATTGACGATCTGGAATGCGGCGCCATTCGAGATGTTGCTCAGGACACTGGCATCATACTTGGCATCGTAGGTACCGTTGGCGTTGCCCAGTTGATAGTTGGAAACCATGGCGCCATACACGATGGCCCCACCGGTCAGCTTCACGTCCGTCCCGGCAGCAGCAGGGTTGGATGAGTAGGCAAATACCAAGCCATACAGCACCGTATTGCCGTTGACCGCCAGATTGCCATTGCGCACGATGAGAATCACAGGCGCCGTTGCGGAGCCGACGTTGGAGGAGGGCTTGCAATCCCCATCCACAATGATGAGGCCGGTTGAGGCAGGACCAAGCGAGCTGCAGTCCGTCAGCTTCTGGGTTGCCCTGGCCTCCAGATTGGCCCAGCCGTTGGCATCATCCTTCTCATTGAACAGATACCAGACCAGATCGGTCGGGAAGGCAGTATCGTTGTCCTTGATATCCGGCTGCTTGTCGCCCTTCTGGCTGATGTTGGCCGAACAGCCGCCGTCGTAGTCCCCCTGATGACAAGTCTGTCCGGTCCCCGTTATCAGATCGACGTTGCCGCTGGTCCAGACCGACAGTGGTACCCCCAGCCCGCCACCATTGGGATTCGCCACTATGGTGAAGTTGCCGCCGACCGCCATGCCGCCAGCCACGGTCAGAGGTGCGGCAGGAGAGCCGGCCAGTACGCTGAAACGTACAACCTTGGTTTCGACTGCCGCCTGGGCCTGACTGTTACTAAGAGTCGCCTGGGAACGAACCCTTATCGGCGTCACGACCACCGACCCCACCGTGATGGCTGTATCGTCAGAAGATGACAGGGTATAGCTGCCCGTGGTCAAGGTAGTCGTTGCCCCGCTGGTCCTCCAGCTCGGATCCAGCGTCAACCGCCCCAGTCCATCGGCCAGACCCACTTCCGCCATTGCCATGGCCTGACGATAGAGCACCTCGTTGAGGGTCACTCGCCGATCGGCCACCAGCATCTTGCCAACCAACAATGAAATGCCCAGCAGGATCAGCACCAGCAACAAAGTGATGGTGAAGGTGGTAAAACCGGCTTGTCGGCTCATGTCAGTACCCATCATTGCGCAGTTTGATATCCCGCTGCAGATTCAGCGTCAGTGCCGGTGTGGCCTTGAACCGCCCGCTCACCATCAATTGCAGCGCCCTCGCCCCGCTGACCTGACTGCTTGGCAGGAGCCTGAACGTCATGGCGGTGATTTCTACGGTATCGTCGCTGGAGATCAGACTGCCATTACCGCAGGTAGTAGTCCCGGTCCCCTGCTTGATCCCCTTGTCAGCACTGCTGTAGCTGTAAACCAGGGTGTCATCGCTGCTCAGTACCCCGTTTTCATCGTTGTCATAGCGTACCCTGATACAGGTATACAGGCCGGAGCCCGTCGCGGTTTCACTCATCAGGTCCGTGGTAGTATCAAAATAGAAGCTGGATCGGCTGCCAGAAGGGGCGGCAAGAAACTGGGTGGCGTTGGCATCATACCCGGCTCGCTGGATGTCTCGAGCCATCATGTCCGTCAGCAACTGAACTTCCTGATTCAGGCGGCTGGTCTGCATGGCGGTGTAATTGGCCTTGAGAATGGTGGCAAACAGCGAAATGACGGCGGCCACCAGCAGCAAGCCCGCCACCATGGCCACCATCAGCTCGACCAGGTTGAAACCCCGTACTTTCAGTTGCATGCCACCTCCCCCGCCAGGTTGCTGACGGCACAGGTACGTACCCGCCCAAGGTTGTTGGTGACCACTTTCATACTGGCGGCCGAGGAGCTCACCGTGATGCTGCCGCTAGGCAGGGTACCGCGCCGGGGGGAGAAGCTGATGGGACGTATCTGGCTTGAGGACTCCGTGTAGGTGCCCGTCAGAATGATCCCGGGAAATTCACTGGCATCAGCGCCTTTGCGCCCCTCGATGCTGGAACAGGTGTCGCTGCAACTGGCGCAACTGCCATCGATGCTGATGCGATAGCACCAGCTGTCGGTACCGCTGTTGAACAGGATCATTTGCAAATTACTGTTGCGTTTGAGCGCTTCGGACTTGAGCAGCATCATGTCCGTGTAGACCGCCTGGGTCGCTGCCTTGACCATCTGATCCTGACGCAGGGATTGATAACTGGGAATGGCCACGGTCAGCAACAGGGCGACCAAGGACAGGGCAACCATCAGCTCTATCAGGGTAAAACCGGCGGATCTGCCCTTTCTGCCTTCCATCAGCTCAAGACTCCTTTCTTTTTGCACGTGCCAGTAGGGTCTACTGTCAGTACTATCCTATAGTATCAACCTGTTTCACGAAGCATGCCGCCCCATGAGAATCAAACAGTCCGGAATCACCTTGCTTGAACTGATCGTCGTGGTCGCCATCGTCGCCATCATAGCGTCTGTTGCCTATCCCAGCTTCACCGATGGCTTGCGCAAATCCCGCCGGGCCGAAGCGCTCAAGGGCTTGCTCAGCATGCAGCTGAAACAGGAAGAGTTCCGGGTTTCCAATACCAGTTACAGCGCCACCCCCTCCCAAGTGGGCAACCCCACCAGCAGCTACTATGACTTCTCCATTTCAGGTGCCACCGCCACCAGCTACACCCTGATCGCCACCAGCAAGGGGGCACAAGCAGGCGACAAGAGCGGCAGCACCGCCTGCGATACACTGACCCTCAACAAGGCCGATACCAAGACTCCTGCCGCCTGCTGGTGACAGACTACCAGCACTCGGCTGCCGTCATGCTGGCCATCGATACCCCCTGCTGTCCGCCCTGATCAAGGGTCAGCAGGCCGCAAGGATCGCCGTTCATCACCCCGGTCGGGATCGCCGTCAGGGTATAGCTGGCGCCGCTAGCATTGAGCGCCAGATTGTAATAGGCAGTCCCGCCATCCCTGGGCAAGGTAGCCAGCCCGGCGGAGACCAGGTTGCCACCATCATAATTGCCGTCAGCGGTAAACTGTCGCTCCATGTATTGCGCCGCCTCCAGCAGGGCGGCCTTGGCCTCTGCCCGCTTGGCAGAGGCCATGTAGCTGTTGTAACTGGGATAGGCAATCACGGTCAGAATGGCCATCACGGCTACCGCAATCATCAGTTCCATCAGGGAAAATCCACGCACCATCTCCACCTCTACTCCAGTTGCAACCAGGACTGGCGACCACCCAGATCACCCGCCCCCTCTTCCAGCGTGACCGAAATGTTGCCGCTGGAGCCACTGATGTACTTGCGCTCCATGTCGGCATCTTCCACCACGCTCGGCGTCGTGGTGAGCTCATCAAACTGCTTGCCGCTGACCGGCACCTTGATGTCGTTGCCGCCACTGTCCTTGATCCCCACATAGTCGTCATCGTTGACCGCGCCATCGCCATTGACGTCAAACACCGAGTAGGTCAAACGCGCTCCCGAAACGGGATCCAGCTCCATCAACCAGGAGCGCCCACCGAAGTCACAAGCGTCCGCCGAGGGGATCAGGGTGTTGAAGATCAGCCGCTTGTTGCGATAAAGCATCTCTGACACGGCTCGCTCCCCCACCCCCTTGCTCAACGCAGGGGATTTGAGCACCAGATACCACCCTTTCTGGCTGGTGTAGTTGACCGCCGTGTTGGACACCACCCTGACGTTGAACTTGATGGTGGTGCCATTGGCGGAATACTCGTGGGTAATGCTCTGCTGCAACAGCTGGCTGCTGAGCACGCTAGCCCCCGTATCCCAGATGCCGTAGACGGCCTCCAGCCTGGGGGTCGCCGGCAGCAACTTGTCGTCATTGGTGAAATAGCTGCCCGTCCCCATCAATACCATGATGCCCCCCTTGGGATGACGGATGGCCAGCGGGCGCATGGTGACGGGTTGACGCGTGCTGGCGGAGCAGGTTCCGTTGCACGCCTGAAACAGCGGTTTTGGCTTGTTGCCGGTCTTGAAGGCACTCCCCCACTGGGCGCTGTTGTTGTCGGTCAGATCGAATTTCCACAGATTGCCTTGCAGGTCACCGGCGTAGACATAGTCCGCCACCCGATCGCCATCCTCGTCTACCGGCAAGGGGGATGAGAGACCATTGGGCTCGCTGGCCGAGCCCACCTGGGTGTCTATCTCCTTGATCACCGCGCCGGTCGCCAGATCCAGCACGAACAGGCGCGCCGTTTGGCTGGTGCTGTTGTAGCCGTTGGCCACCAGCGCCACCCATTTGTTGCCGGATTTGACCCGAACCAGGGTCGGTGCCGCCAGCGCCACCCCCATCTCGGTATTGGTAAACTCCCACAGCATCTTGTCGGCGGTGAAGTTGTCCGGCGCCGTCACGTCGATGGCAAACACGGCCTTGCCACCGGCACCGGTCGATCCCAGCAGCACGGTTTTCCAGCTGCCGCCAAGATAGGCATCGCCTACCTTGGCCGTGCCATCGACATAGTAACGATGGCTGTAGTCCGGTTTGGTGAGCAGATTCAAATCCCCCAACAGGCTGGCAGGAATGTAGGCCAGGGTCTCCACCCCGTTGGCGACCCTGAAACCATGCAGCATGCCGTCATTGGCCCCCACGTAGAGCATGGGGGTGCGGCTGCGAATAGCCGTCGAACCGAGGAAACTCAGATAACCGTCGCGCTCCGTCTGGGTCAGGCCGGTAGCGCTGCCGTAGCCGTAATCCCGGCTGCCGACATAAACGGGATCCGAGTTGATGATGTCCCCCAGCAGATCGCTGCGGCTGCGAAACAGACCGCCATTGCTCTGCTCGCGACTGCGATCGCCGCGCAAGTAGGCAACCCGGTTTTCCCCCTGGCTGTCGCCGGCAAGGTTGAACAAGGCACGGTTGGTGGCATTGAGATCGGTCCAGGTGAAGGGAATGCCGACACCGTTTTGTCGAGTAAAGATGCTGCGGGAGGTGTGTGACGGGATCAGGGTTGCGGCATCCCAGGCCATGTTGCCCAGCGACCCATCGCTGTTGAGGGGAATGGAGATGAGTTGCCCCGACCAGTCGCCGCTGTTGTAGCGGGCCTGGTAGATGTGGGTGTTGCTGTCCAGCCGGGTGGCGTTGGCGGTCACCGAGCTGGCGGAGCTGTTGCGGGCCGCGATCTGGGCCAGGGTGCTGCTCAGGGCTGCGGCAAAGATGTCGGGGTCGCCCGCGCTGAAAAAGCTGCCCTTGCTGTTGAGTGCCGCGTGCCAGAGATCATCAATCTTGTACTCCGGAATGTAGGTCGCGTTCTTGTACTCCTTGTCATCCGGATCATGGGGATTGGGCCAGCTGTTTGGGATACCGTTGGCCGGATTGAGCGACCCGTTAACCCCGAGTCCAACGGTAAAGTTGACCAGATGCTGCCAGTTGGCCGGATCCGCCGTGCTGGTCGGCACCTTGTCGGCCAGATCGGCACGCAGGTCGGTTTTCCAGTATTTGTAGGCCACGTCGGCCAGTGTATTGCTGTAGCCATCCTTGTCCAGATCCCCTACCGAGGGGGTATCCCCGTTCCAGTAGCCATCAGTCATCAGGATGTTGTAGCTCTGCCGGCAGGTGAGGTGGGGCAAGGTGCTGCCAGCACTGGCCGCCCAGGGGCCGTTGTTGTCGGTGCGGGAGAAGTACTCCCCCACATCTTTCAGGCTGGTGCGCAGCGGCGTGCCGGCGGCCGGAATATCGCGGCTATAGAGGTCGCTGAAAAAAGCGCTGCGATCGGTGCCGGAAAAAGGCGCGACCCCACGGATCACGCTGCCGCTGGCATTGATGGTGGCAAACCCCACCCGCAGGGCCTGCCCCTGGCTAGCAAAAGCACGGCCGACCCCGGCACGAGCCGCCAGGATCCGGGAGCGGTAGTAGGTGTACCAGTTGGCGAAGTTCTGGATCTCCTCGTCATAGGTACAAACGGGGGCGCTCTTGCAATCGCTGCGATTGGGGCGCCCGCCATAGGTACTGCCGGACTTTATCTCCACCCGGGTATAGCTGCCCACCTTCTTCACGTCGCCACTGCCCTTGTAGGCAAAGTAGACGGCAGGCCAGAAGGTTTCATCGTCGTTGTAATCGGTGGAGGAGAACCCGGTGTAGTAACGCAGGGACTTGGAGCGGTTGTTCTTGGTCAGATCACGACAGCCGGCCGTGGTATTGAAGGGGTTGTGCGGTGCGCAGCTGATGCTGGCATTCGCCATCAGGGTGCCGTCCGCCTTGGCCCAGGGCCGATAGCTCTGCTGCGGGTTGTAGTAGAGTTTGTTGTTGTTGCTTGAGCGGGTATAAGCGTTGCGGTCGTTGTTGCTGGTGAAGGTTACGGTCCGGTTGTCATAATCCTCGCTGCCATAGACGTTGTCGGCTCTGGGATAGACGTAGCGGGCACTGTTCTCGATCAACCCCTCCGGCATCAACTCGAAGTGCATCGAACCTGAGTCATCGAGGCTGAACATGATGTTGGGTTCGGCCCGGGTACCCAGATAGAGGGGAACCTGGGCGATGTCGAGGGCTGCCTGCACCTGGGAGCAGAGCAGCAGGGCCGAGAGTCCGTAGCCAGATGCACGCATGGGTTGTTCTCCTAGCGGCTGTAGGTCGATTGCAACAGCACCCGGCTCTCGTCCGAGAGTCCGAATCCCCTTGCCGTGATGCGATAGAGGCGGCGCTCGCTGATGGGCTCGTCAACCGCCAGACTCTCGTTGCTGCCCTGGGTATAGGGCAACCGCTCGATGAAATATTCGGGGGCCCGTCCGGTTAGGCCGCTATTGGCATAGGTGCGCCAGGCCGTGGAAGGAGAGGCGGGATCCACCGCCACGCTGACGAACTCATAGAGGCCGGCACTGTTGTCGTAGGGACCTGAACTGCCCGCCTCCAGATAGCGCTCGGCAGCACGCAGCGCCGCCTCCGCCGCCTGCAGCGCCTGCTGTGACTCCTTCTGGTTGCCCGCCATCTTCTCCTGCAGCAGGGCGCTCTGCATGCTGGCCATCGCCAACAGGCTCACCACCGCAAGAAAAATCAGGCTGATCACCAACGCCATTCCCCCTTGTCGAGCCATCATGCCTCCCTCCTCATGGCAGCCGGTTGCGCAGGGCGACCGTGGTTTCGGCCACCCAGTACCAGTGACTGTCGACAGTCTGGAAGGTGGCGCCGGCAAAGCTGATGGCCTGCGGGTCCGATACCACATTGCCCTGACCGCTGCGCATCAGCAGTTGAACGCCGATCCCCAGCACGTTGTCCCAGTTCGGGTTGCTGGCGGCGCTCACATAGCGATCCGCCGCCCGATCCCGGTTCTGATCCTCGCCGAAGGTCAGCTGAATATCGGTGACCCCGTCCACCAGCAGCATGCCCGCAGCCAGACCGCTCTTGCGATACAGGGCATAGGGTGCGTTGGCAGAGGGGCGGGCGACGTAATAGATCCGGGTCTCCATCCGGCTCAATACCGAGCCGGCACCGAAGCGCTCCTCGACCGGGCTGCTGGCGCCGCCCCAGGAGCTGACGGCATTGCCCGGGGTGTATTTATTGTCGTTGGAGTGGCCGATATTGACCTCGCTGCCACCACCCACCACCTGGGTCTGGGTGATCTGGAAGATCCGCGCCTTCTGACAGTCGGACACCATGACGATGTCCCCCTCGCACAAGTCGCTGTAGCCCTGCTTGCCGGTACCGCAGTAGTTGGCCTTGCTGGAGAGCTGCTGCACGAACAGCTGGGCGGCGCTGTTGTTGCGAGTGACCGGCACCCCGGCGCCGGTCGGCCCCTGTACCAGCAACACGTCGGTTCCCGGTTTGGGTTTGGGTTCGGCAGCGGTAAACAGGGCCGACAACGCCGTGGGCAGCGTCGCAGTGACATTGTCATAGCCGCGCAGATAGACGGTGAAGTTGTAGGGCAGCGCCGTACCACCGTTAAGGGTGTTGGTGATGTTGACCCCCTGCTTGCTGAGGCAGCCCTGGTAGCCCACCATCCGCAGCTCCTGCTGCAGCAGGTTGACGGCAAACCGGCTGTCCTCCTGAACCCGGGCGATGGCCTCGCCGGTCAGATAGGTTTTGTGGTTGCCAAGCAGCACCTGAATGATGACCCCGACCGTCAGCAATGACAGCAGCAGGGCGATCATCACCTCCACCAGACCGACACCGGCCTGACGCAACAAGGTTCGCCGGCCGCTCACAGATCCGTCCTCAGGGTCATGTTGCGCAGCGCAGGCTCGGTGGCCAGCCGGCTGGCATCCCACTGGATGGTGATGGTCGCCTGCCCGGCGCTGACGGCAATGGCCCCGTCACCGCCCGGCAGGCCGGTCAGCGCCTGCTTCCAGTACTGCACATCCTGTATCGCCATCGAGCTGCCGGAGACAGCCTCTCCCAGCCCGACGTTGTATTGGCCGAGCAGGGCCGCGCTGCGATTGGCTCGCATCATGTCGGTGATCATGTAGCCGAACTGGGTCGCTTCAGTGCGGGTGAGCGCCGATTGATTGCTCTTGAGCGCCTGCAACTGCAGGGTTGCCATGCCGAGAATGCCGATCGACAACACCAGCACGGCAATCATGATCTCAAGCAGAGATACCCCCTGATGTCGTTTCATATGCAGCTGGTCTCCACGATGGATGGGCGCCCGGCCGGGGTGATCGTGATGTCGCGCGATGCCTCTTGGGCACACTCCGGCGGCTGTAGAGAAAACACCAGCGCCACCTGCTGACGCCCGTCGAGAAAGCCATTGCCACTGAAGCGGACCAGCGACGTATTGCTGACCAGGGTGCCGGCGCCCATGTCGGGAAAGAGCCGCAGCAGTTCGCCGTTGTCGAGGGTGCCGTTGCCGTTGCGGTCGACCCAGATCTGCCAGCCAGATTCCCAGTGGTTCTGGGTCAGGTTGCTGGCGGTAGCGGAGAGCGTGACCGCGGTATTGCGGCGAATGGCTTCGGAGCGGGCGAGGTTGATGGCGGCCACGAAGTTGTTGGCCTGGCTGGTCAGCGTCATGTTGCGCAATATCGCGCTAAAGGAGGGAACTCCCAACGTCAGCAGGATAGAGATGAGCGCAACGGTGACCATCAGCTCGATAAGGCTAAAACCTGAACGCAAAAACATCCTGTTTCGCTCTGATTTTGTCGGGGAGGCTCGTTCGCATATCCATGTGCCATCAAGCCAGATGAGAAGATCATCAGCAGTCTAGACCGCAGACCTTCGCTTGCAATTCAATCTACTCAGATCTTGGACATACATCATCAAATTTCGCTGCAATCTCGCCACAAACCGGGCAACAAGAGTCATAAGAATCGCCCATGAAAAAGCCACCTCACAGGAGGTGGCTCAGGTACTCATGGCACTATCCCGCACGGGATGGCTGACTCAAAGGATGCGCAGCTCCGGCGGCACCTCAAACACCACGTTTTCTTCACGACCGGGATGCTCGGCCACCACCTTGCCGCCCAGCTCGCGCAGGCGCGTGATGACCGACTGCACCAGCACCTCGGGGGCGGAAGCGCCGGCGGTGACACCGATCGCCTCAACTCCCGCCAGCCAGTCGGCCTCGATCATGGAGGCGTCGTCGATGAGGTAGGCTTTGGCACCCACCTTCTCGGCCAGCTCCCGCAAGCGGTTGGAGTTGGAGGAGTTGCGCGACCCCACCACCAGCATGGCGTCCACCAGCCCCGCCATCTCCCGCACCGCGTCCTGGCGGTTCTGGGTGGCGTAGCAGATGTCGTCCTTGCGCGGCCCCTGGATCTTGGGGAAGTGGGCACGTAAGGCATCGATGACGTCCGAGGTTTCGTCCACGCTGAGGGTGGTCTGGGTGACGAAGCAAAGGTCATCCGGGTTCTTCACCTTGAGCTCGGCCACGTCCTCCGGCGTCTCCACCAGATACATGCCCCCCTCGCGATTCTCGTACTGACCCATGGTGCCGATCACCTCGGGGTGACCGGCATGACCGATGAGCACGGCCTCGGAGCCCTTGCGACTGGCGCGATGGACCTCCATGTGCACCTTGGTCACCAGCGGGCAAGTCGCATCGAACACCTTGAGGGCACGGGACTTGGCCATCTCGCGCACCGCTTTGGAGACGCCGTGGGCGGAGAAGATGACGATGCTGTCATCCGGCACCTCATCCAGCTCTTCGACGAAGACGGCGCCCGCCTCCTTGAGCTTGTTCACCACGTAGCGGTTGTGCACCACCTCGTGACGGACATAGATGGGGGCGCCGAACTTCTCCAGCGCGCTCTCGACGATGCTGATCGCCCGGTCGACACCGGCACAGAAACCACGGGGATTGGCCAGAAGAATATTCATCAGTGAACCGCTTCCTCGTCATCAACCCCCAGGATCTCCACCTCGAACGTGACGGTGTGACCGGCCAGGGGATGGTTGAAATCGACCGTCACCGACATACCTGCCACCGCCCGGATGATACCCGGCAGCTCGCTGCCGTTGGGCTGGTCGAACAGGATGATGGTGCCGACCTTGGGTTCTACATCGGCACCGAATTTGGCGCGGTCCAGATGATAGATGTTGTCGGGATTGGAGAGGCCGAAGGCCTCTCCCGGCGCCAGCGTGAAGCTCTTGCTCTCCCCTTCGCGTAGCCCCAGCAGGCACTGCTCGAAACTGGAGGTCAGGCTGCCATCACCCATCCGCAAGCGGGCAGGCTTGCCTTGCAGCGCAGTACTGTCGGCCACCGAGCCATCTTCCAGCTTGATGGCGAAGTGAAACAGCACGCTGCTGTCTGCCGCAATCGGCTGGCTCATGGCGTCACGTCCTTCTTCTTCTCACTGCGAAAACCGTCCAGCACTATCATGGCTGCGCCGATGAAGATGAAGCTGTCGGCCAAGTTGAACGCCGGCCAGTGGGCGCGCTGCCAGTAGAAATCGAGGAAGTCGACCACGTGGCCCAGCACCAGCCGGTCAAACACGTTGCCGAGCGCCCCGCCGATGATCAGCGAGTAGGCGATGCCGCTCCAGCGCTGAGCGACGGACTGCTTGCGCAGCCAGTGGATCAGCAAGCCGCAGATGGCAAACGCCAGCACCGCGAAGAACCAGCGCTGCCAGCCGCCCTGATCGGCCAGGAAGCTGAAAGCCGCCCCCTTGTTGTAGACATGGACCAGGTTGAAGAAGGGTGTGATCTCCACCCCCGGGTAGCCAAATGGCAGCAGCTTGACCACGGCGAGCTTGCTCGCCTGGTCCAGTACAAAGGCCAGCACTGCCAGCCACAGCCAACGCAGGCCGCTTTTATGGTGAGTCATGTTCATCAGGCAAATTGACGAGTTTCGCCGTCACCCTCGACGTTGGTGACGCAGCGGCCACAGATTTCTTCGTGACCAGCGATGGTGCCCACGTCTTCCACATGGTGCCAGCAGCGGTCGCACTTGGCGGCGGCAGACTGGGCCACACTCAGCCACAGATCATCGCGCTCGGTCGCCACGGCGTCTGCCGGGGCGGCATCGACGCTGACCACCTTGGCCTTGGAGGTGAGCAGCACGAAGCGCAGCTCATCGGCCAGGGCGTTCAGACGCGCAGCCAGTGCCGGCTTGGCGAACAGGGTCAGCTCGGCCTGCAGGGAGCCACCGATGCGCTTCTCGCCACGAGCCACTTCCAGCGCCTTGTTCACTTCACCGCGCACGGTGAGGATCTCGGCCCAGAAATCGTCGTTGAGGGTTTCACCCGCTTCCAGCCCGAACAGGCCGTCGTACCACTCCTCGGTGAACACGAACTCACCGCGCTCACCCGGCAGCAGCGCCCAGATCTCGTCGGCGGTGAAGCTCATGATCGGCGCCATCCAGCGCACCATGGCCTCGGCGATGTGATACAGGGCAGTCTGGCAGGAGCGACGGGCCAGGCTGTCAGCCTTGGCGGTGTACTGACGGTCCTTGATGACGTCCAGGTAGAAGGAGCCCATCTCGATGGAGCAGAACTGCATCAGCTTCTGGGTCACGCCGTGGAAGTTGTACTCGTCGAACGCCGCCATGATCTCGGCCTGTACCGCTTTGGCACGGCCCACGGCCCAGCGATCCACCACCACCATGTCGGCAGGCGCCACCATGTCGGTCGCCGGATTGAAGCCGTTCAGGTTGGCCAAGAGGAAACGGGCGGTGTTGCGGATGCGGCGATAGGCGTCGGCAGAGCGCTTGAGGATCTCGTCGGAGACGGTCATCTCGCCGGTGTAGTCGGTGCTGGCGACCCACAGACGCAGAATGTCGGCACCCAGCTTGTTCATCACGTCCTGCGGGCTGACCACGTTGCCGATGGACTTGGACATCTTGCGGCCCTGGCCATCCACGGTGAAGCCGTGAGTCAGCACCTGGTTGTAGGGAGCCTTGTCTTTCATCGCCACGCCGATCATCAGGGAGGACATGAACCAGCCGCGATGCTGGTCAGAGCCTTCCAGATACATGTCGGCCGGGTTGCCGTTGAATTCGGGACGGGCATCGACCACGGAGGAGTGAGTCGAACCTGAGTCAAACCAGACATCCAGGGTGTCAGGCACCTTGTCGTACAGGTCGGCATCGCTGCCCAGCAGCTCGGCCTTGTCCAGATCCCACCAGGCCTGGATGCCGGACTGTTCGACTCGCTTGGCCACTTCGTGCATCAGGCGCACGGATTCCGGATGCAGTTCCTGGGTCTCCTTGTGGACGAACAGGGAGATGGGCACGCCCCAGGTACGCTGACGGGAGATACACCAGTCAGGACGGTTCTCGACCATCGCCTGGATACGGTTTTTACCCCAGGCCGGCACCCAGCCGCTCTGGCCGTGCTGTTTGATGCCGTCTTGCTCGATGCGCTCGATCTCTTCCAGCGCACGCTTGCGCAGACCCTTCTGCTCCATGCTGATGAACCACTGCGGGGTGGCACGGAAGATGATCGGGGTCTTGTGACGCCAGCAGTGCGGGTAAGAATGGTTGAACACCTTGTGGTGCAGCAGGGCGCCACGCTCGGTCAGCACCTCGACCACGGAGGCGTTGGCCTTGAACACGTGCTGGCCGGCAAACAGTTCGGTATCCGGCAGGTACACGCCGTTGCTGCCAACCGGGTTGGCCACTTCCAGACCGTACTTCTGACCGACCACGAAGTCTTCCTGACCGTGGCCAGGTGCGGTATGTACGGCACCGGTACCGGCATCCAGGGTGACGTGGTCACCCAGCACCACCGGCACGTCGAAGCTGTAGAAGGGGTGGTTGAAGCGCAGCAGCTCGAGTGCGGCACCCTTGGCGTAACCCAGGTTGTGGAACTGCTCGATACCGGCGCGGTCCATCACGTCCTTGACCAGCTCGGCGGCCAGGATCAGGCGCTCGGGATGCTCCCCTTCCACCTGCACCAGCGCATAGTCCAGATCGGCGTGCATGGCGATGCCGCGGTTGGCGGGCAGGGTCCAGGGGGTGGTGGTCCAGATCACGGCAGAGATCGGGCCTTTGCCGGTATGGCCTTCGGCGCAATCAAACTTGGCGGCAACGCCCGCCTCGTCGACGGCCTTGAAGCGCACATCGATGGAGGGGGAGTTCTTGTCGTAGTACTCCACTTCAGCTTCAGCCAAGGCGGAGCCACAATCGGTACACCAGTGCACCGGCTTGGAACCTTTGTGCAGGTGACCGTTTTCAACGATCTTGGCCATGGAGCGGATGATGTTGGCTTCGGTGCCAAAATCCATGGTCAGGTAGGGGTGTTCCCAGTCACCCAGCACGCCCAGCCGGATGAAGTCGGTCTTCTGCGCTTCGATCTGGGTCTTGGCGTATTTGCGGCACTCGGCGCGGAACTCGGCAGCGGAGACCTTCTCGCCCGGCTTGCCGACCATGCCTTCCACTTTCAGTTCGATGGGCAGACCGTGGCAATCCCAGCCCGGCACATAGGGGGAGTCGAAGCCGGAGAGGCCCTTGGACTTGATGATGATGTCTTTGAGGATCTTGTTGACCGAGTGACCGATGTGAATGCTGCCGTTCGCATAGGGGGGGCCATCGTGCAGAATGAACGAAGGCTTGCCCGCTTTGGCGCGGCGAATGGCGCCGTAAAGATCCTGATCGTACCAACGTTTCAGCATGTTGGGTTCGCGCTTGGCCAGATCGCCACGCATCGGAAACTCGGTTTCCGGAAGATTCAGGGTGTGTTTATAGTCGCTCATCAGTCCTGGGTTCCCTTCTTTTCTAAAAGAGTGCTGGGTAAATGGAGTAGTGGCAGCCCGAACCAGGCTCGGGCCGCCAGGGCATCTCGTTCGATCTGCTCTTTCAAGGCGGTGAAAGAGGCAAACTTCTGCTCTTCGCGCAGCTTGTGGCGAAGCAGCACCTTGACCTGTTGACCATATAGGTCGCCAGAAAAATCAAATAGATGTACTTCCAATCTGGCTTGTGTACCGCTCAAGGTCGGCCGTACACCCACATTGGCGACACCGGGGAAGGTCTTGCCGGAACATAACACTTCCACCGCGAACACGCCACCGACCGGGATCACCTGGCGCTTGAGGGCCAGATTGGCGGTGGGAAAACCTATGGTGCGGCCCAGCTTGTCGCCGTGGGCCACCCGGCCGCTGATGGTATAGGGACGGCCGAGCATCAGCTCCACCTCCGCCATGCGACCGGCCGCGAGGGCCTCGCGCACCAGCGTGCTGCTGACCCGCTGACGGGACAACTGGAAGCTCTGGGTGCTGATCACCTCGAAACCGAAGCGCCGGCCGGCCTCTTCCAGCAGGTGGAAGTCCCCTTCCCGCCCCTTGCCGAAACGAAAATCGTCGCCCACCACCAGATAGTGCACGCCGAGTTTCTCCACCAGCAGTTGCTCGATGAAGGTGGTGGCAGACTGCTCGGCGAAGCGATGGTTGAAGCGCACGCAGAGCATGCGATCGATCTGCATCCCCTTGAGCGCTTCATACTTCTCCCGCAGGCGGCTGAGGCGAGCCGGCGCCGCAGCCCCGGCAAACAGCTCCAGCGGCTGCGGTTCAAACAGCATGACGCAGGCCGGCAGGCCCAGCTGGGCTGCTTTTTCCTGCAGGCGAGACAGCACGGCATGATGACCCTGATGAACCCCATCAAAGTTGCCAATGGTCAATACACACCCCCGGTGACGGGGCTTGATATTGTGAATACCGCGGATAAGCTCCATCAATGCCTTGTGCGTCGCTGCTATGAAAATCGCCGGATTATATATCAGGCGGCACTCTGGGTCAGCCCTGTTGCTGACCCGATTTCAGCCATCCCGCCCTGATTGCTGGCTCAGGCGGGACTTCAATCGCCATGGCGCGCCGACTCAGTCATCCCGCCCCGCTCTCAGATCTTTTGGCCGAATGCCCAGCGCCAGCAGGACACCGGCATAGATGGCGCCCCCCAGCACCAGCAGCATGGTCAGCTGCATGCTCGCCTTGCTCATGTGCCAGGCTCCCCATTGGGCCAGATCCGGCGAGAGGTAGAGGAGTACGCCCCCCATCAGCAGACTCGCCGTCAGCAGCTTGAGGCAGAATACCCCGGTGTGGCGGGAGGGCCGGTAGACGTTCTGCTGATGGAGCCCCTTGAACAGCAGGGCCGCGTTCAGCGTGCCCGAGCAGGCAGTCGACAGCGCCAGCCCCACGTAACCGAGCGGATAGATGAAGATGAGGTTGCAGGCCATGTTGGCCGCCATCGACATCATCCCGATCCGTACCGGAGTACGGGTATCCTGGCGGGCGTAGTAGCCGGGTGCCAGCACCTTGATCAGCATCAGCGACAGCAGGCCCGTGGTGGATGCCAGCAGGCTGGCGCTGGACATGCTCACCTCGTGCAAGCCGAACTCACCGCGCATGAACAGCACCCGCAGAATGGGTTCGCGCAGCACGGCGATGCCCACCATGGCCGGCAGGCCGAGCAGCATCACCATCCGAACCCCCCAGTCCATGGTGCGGGAGAAGTCGGCCGGATCGGCATCCACGTGCTTCTTGGCCAGCGCCGGCAGGATGACGGTACTGATGGCGACACCGAACATGCCGAGCGGGAACTCCAGCAGTCGGTCCGAGTAATAGAGATAGCTGATGGCGCCGGTCGCGAGGAACGAGGCCAGCATGGTGTTGACCAGCAGGTTGATCTGGCTGACCGAGACCCCGAACAGCGCCGGGATCATCAGGGTGCGTATTTTCACCACCCCCGGATGGTGCCAACCCCACTTGGGCCACACCAGCATGTTGATCTGGCGCAGGAACGGGAACTGGAACAGGAACTGCACCAGACCGCCGAGGAAGACACCGATGGCCAACGCCAGTTCGGGGTCGTCCAACCAGGGCGAGATCCACCAGGCGGCGGCGATCATGGTGATGTTGAGAAAGATCGGCGTGAAGGAGGAGACCCCGAAGCGGCCGAAGGTATTCAGGATGGCCCCCGCCATGGCGGTAAAGGTGATGAACCAGAGATAGGGGAAGGTGATCTTGAGCATCAGGCTCGCCATCTCGAACTTCTCGGCCGCCGGCCCGCCGTGCAACCAGTCCCAGAACCAGCCCCAGCCGAACAGGGCGGTCAGCACCCCGGAGCCCAGCACCCCGAGCAGGGTGACCACGGTGACGATCCCACCGAGGGTACCCGCCACCGCGGCCAGCAACTCGCGCACCTCGCTCTCGTCGCCCTTTTTCTTGTACTCCGTCATCACGGGAACAAAGGCCTGGTTGAAGGCACCTTCGGCGAACAGGCGACGCAGAAAGTTGGGAATGCGGTTGGCAAAGAAGAAGACGTCTGCGGCCACCCCGGCACCGAGCAGATTTGCGATGACCACATCGCGCACCAAGCCCATCACGCGGGACGCCAACGTCATTCCGGACACTATCATGCCGGATTTGATCAATTTCTTACTCAAGACGAGGCCTCTGGAACTGTCGGAAAGAAAAGAATGCTGTTAGAATCGGCCGACAGTTTAACCGTCTCCCATCTGACACACCACCGGGGGGCGGTGTTTATTTGCACAAATCATTTGACAATATGTGGTTGAGAAGGCATATTTCCGGGCCTTTTCAATACACTCGCTAAGACAGTTTTAGGAGTTTTACCTTGGCTAACATCAAATCTGCTAAGAAGCGCGCTCTTCAGTCAGAGAAACGTCGTCAGCACAACGCCAGCCGTCGTTCCATGACCCGTACCTACCTGAAGAAAGTCATCGCTGCCATCGCCTCTGGCGACAAGGCTGCCGCGACTGCCGCTTTCGCTGTTGCTCAGCCGATCATGGATCGTATGGCGACCAAAGGCCTGATCCACAAGAACAAAGCTGCTCGTCACAAGAGCCGCCTGTCTGCCCAGATCAAAGCTATGGCTTAATTCAGCATCTGCTGAACAAAGCTAAAAAAACCGGCCTTCGTGCCGGTTTTTTATTTCTGTTCGCTGCAATACAACTTGTGCAGCAATCCTATCATCTCGCGCACCTCATGGCTGCGCAGCGAATAGTAGACCGTCTGGGCCTCCTTGCGCGTCTCCACCAGTTCATCCCGCCGCAACACAGCCAGATGCTGTGACAACGCCGACTGGCTCAAACCCAGCCGCTCGTTTAGCTCGCCCACCGACAGCTCCCGCTCCAGCAGCTGACACAGGATAAACAAGCGCCGCTCGTTGGCCAGCGCCTTGAGCAGAGCGACCGCCCGGCTTGCATTTGCCTCCATCTCTTCCAGTTGCATCTCATTCCCTCTCGTTCGAGGCAAGAATCATACTCTGTGGCCCGTCGATTTAAAATGACAGGGTTGCCGGTTGAATCGTGGTGAAATCCTCCTGACCGGCAAACAGAAAGGAGAAATCGCTCTCGCATACCCGTTTTACCGCCGGATGCTGGATCATCCGTTCGGCGAAGATGACGTAGTACTCCTCCATCAGATCCTGGGTCTCCCCCAGCAGCATCACCTCCTCCCCTTCCAGGATCTCTTCCCGATAGATGGTGGGAGCCATGAAGATACCCTGGTTGAAGAAGCCGAACGCCTTCATCAGGGCCGCATCGTCAAACTCGCCGAGGATGCTGGGCGATACCCCCTGCTGTTCGAACCACTGGGTCAGCTGGCGACCCATGGCGGTGCGCCGGCCCGGGATCAGCAGCTTGCGCTCCTCCAGACAGGCGGGAAAAGGGAGCGATGGCAGTGGCGCCTTGCAGAAGAAGCTGACCCCGCAGCCACCGAGCCGCTTGGAGAGCAGGCCGGCGTGCTGGCTGGAGTCCACCGGGCAGTCCGACAGGATCATGTCGAGCTTGTGCTCGCTCAGCTGTTCCAGCAGCAGCTCGTGGGTCGATTCGAAGCAACGCAGGTGGATGGAACCGTCGTTGGGGATGACGGAGAGCAGTACCCGGCTGGCAAGGCGCTTGGAGAGCGCATCGGCGATGCCGACGTCGAACAGGATCTGGCTCTCCTTGCGGTAGTTGACGATATCCAGCATCTCGTAGGAGAGGCTGAACATCTTGTCGGCATAGCGAAACACCAGCTGACCCAGCTCGGTCGCCTCGAGGGAACGCCCTTTTCGCATCAACAGTTTGCCGCCCAGACGCTGCTCCAGCAGCTTGATCTGGCCGGTGACGGTTTGCGGGGTCAAGAAGAGGGCTTCCGCCGCTTGCGTGACGGAGCCCTTCTTCTGAGTCATCCAAAAATAGTAGAGATGGTTGTAGTTAAGGTGTGACACGCTATTTTCACTCCATCCTTAAAATGCCCTGGCACCATCAAATTTCGTCGCCACTTTATCGCCACCACTCACCACAAATAACCCAATAGATTGATTTAAAAGCATTTATTTAACTGCACACAGTAGAGATGATTGTAGTTAAGATGTGACATCCAGTGAAAACCCCATGTCAATCAACAAGGTGAAAGGTCAATAATGTCCATCATTGGACTATAAACCTAAACTCCGTCGCCACTTTGTCGCCACTGCTCTAGCGGATTTAACCTAGCTGCTTCTTCCAGGTGATCAGGTGCAAAATGGGCGTAGCGCATCGTGTCCTTGATATTGGCATGACCCAAAATCTTCTGCAGTACGAGGATGTTTCCGCCATTCATCATGAAGTGGCTGGCGAAGGTATGCCGCAGCACATGGGTGAGTTGCCCATCCGGTAACTCAATCCCAGTCGTTTTCAACGCCCGCCCGAAGTCCAGATAACAGGGTTTGAACAACCGACCACTTCTATCACCGGTCATCAGTTCACCGTAAAGCGCCTGGCTGATCGGGACTGTCCGGTTTTTCTTGCCCTTGGTGTTGGTATAGGTGATGCGGAACGGCGTCACCTGCGAAGTCGTCAGCGCCTCGGCCTCTCGCCAGCGGGCCCCTGTCGCCAAGCAGATCTTGATGATGAGCACCAGGTCAGGGTTGTGGTATTGCTGAGCAGCATTAAGCAACTCGGCAATCTGGGCCGGTTGCAAGAAGGTCATCTCAGGATCGGGCGTCTTGATGCTCATCGTCGTTTGCAACGGGTGGGCATGCTGCCACTCGCCCAACCGAATCAGCTCCCCAAATACCGCCTTGAGAAAGGCCAGCTCCTGATTGACCGTTCGGGCGGTGATCGCCTTCTTGGCTCCCACGTTCCAACCGTTGTCGATCTCGCCGGCCATCCGTTTGGCCCGATAGTGCGCCCACATCGAGGGAGTGATGTCGATCGCCTTGGGGTTGCCCATGCCGTTGCAGATGATCTGTAGCTTGGCCAGCCTGACCTGATTGCGCTTGAGGGTTTGCCCATGAAGCTTGTACCAGAGCTCGATCAGCTCCTGCAGGGTGCGGTGTTCTTTCGCCTCGTGCCCCAACCAGGGTTTTGCCTGATGTTCATCAAGGATGAACCGCTCCCAAGCAACGGCCTCGCCCTTGGTGACAAAGCGCTTTCTCTTGCGGGGCCCGGAACGCCCTTGAGGGTAGACCTCAACCAACCAGGGGTTGGCGGAGCCATCGGTGAGTTTGCGAACAGTCATGCCACTATGAGCTCAAGAGGCTCAGTAAGAATTATCACTAACTTGAAGGGATGAGGCGAAGCAGACCAAACAAGAGTCCACACCCTGTAAAGACAGCGCCAAACAACCAGAGATACATTTTGTTAAACCGCGCCTCGAGGTCTACTTTCGTAGCGAACTTTTCATCCAGTTTCGACAGCTTGTCCAGCGCAGTTTGCTGATTGGTTCTAAGCCCTTCGAGAGAGATGCGGATATCTTGCATAGTCGCATCGATCGACTTAGCCGTATCTTTTAACTCACCAATGTCTCGCTTGATGTACTCAACATCAGCCTCCAAGCGTGCAACACGTGGTTCTAACATGTCTCCACCTCCTCCAGCACCACCTGACCCACCAAAATCAACGCTTTCTTGGTGCGATACATTGCTCCTAACTTTCTGGATACTAAAAACCTTTTGCCCTGCCCCGAAACTCATGCGTTAGACTCCGATGCATCACCAGATGTAACTCCTTCGTCAACCTTTTTTAGCCGTTTTTCTTCAGTCCATACCAATATTTTTTCAGCGTCAACGTTTAAAAAGGTTCCACAGTTTTCACATGAAAGTGGATAGCATGCCCAAGTATTATCTGGTCCATGCATCTCGCATACCGCCATTTGCTTACGATACTCAGGATCAGAGCCATCCTCACTTGGACTCAAAGGGGCGTCTATAGTCTCGATATTAAAAAACGTGCTTTTACATAGAGAGCATGAAGGATTTACTCCTTTTTCAGCATAATAATCCACGAGGTCCTGTACTCGAACCACCTCGTATCGCTTGCGCATTGATGGATCCATTGTTTATTCCTACTGCCAGTATTTGCTGTTAACTACGATGCTAGCTTTCAATTTTGTCGTGATGATGAGCGAGTGTCTTCCAGTCTCCAGTCCACTTAGCACAGAACACAGTGTTACCAATACATCTACCGTAATGAAAAAAACATTGATGTATCAGACATTAACCAGCCGTGTGAGCAAAGCCCAACTTATTCGGCTTTCTACTTCACCTTCAAGTAAGTGATGCTTCCAACTGTGATGCGGTACATCACGCATTTTTGCCATTACTAAATCGTCATTTACTGCTGATCATGACCTGAACAAGCTGGGGCAAAATGGCTTTGTTGTAGTACACATCGTTCTCAAACTTGTCAGTCCAAAAGTCATCTTGGTCAACGAGTTCATTCATGCTCTTTATCTTTATGAAGCGGCTCATGTCTTTCATCGCCTGCTGCCGTGTTTTGGTCACAGTCAGCTTGATATCACTGAGTAAGTGGGGGCGCTTGTTCTTGCCATCAAGGGTAACTTGGGCAGGGATGGCTGTTACCGTCACCTTGTCAGCGTTTGTGTTGATGAACGTCCGGTAAACCCCATACACCAGCGCCCGCTGATTGCTGGCCTGGACTGTATCGACTAAATCATCCGGCACCGTCAGTGCTGAAACCCGGATGTGAAGAGGAGACTTGGAGATCAGCTCATAGCCGTTTTTCTCCTTCGTAAAATCACCGAACTCTTCCATCATCTGATCTACAGACTTAAATTTTTCAGGTGCTGCTTGTGCACCTACAGCGGCAAGCAACAGACAAGCAGTGAAAATTGCTTTCATCGGTTTCATCGGTTTCATCGGTTTCATCGGTTCATCCTTAAAATTTCTTGCCAGCCCAAACAACCCGGCCAACCACATGCAGGTCTGCCCGTTGCTCCTTGGTAAAGTCCCATGACTGATAGGTGGGGTTATCGCTGACCACCTTCACGTCACCCAGGGGAGAGAACTGCAGGCGCTTCACGAACAGCCCGCCTTCCATCCGAATCACATGCAGCCCATCCCTCGGCGCATCGCCGTTGGCCATGTGCAGCAAGATGATGTCGTTATCAGAGATGGTGGGCTCCATGCTGTCGCCCTTCGCCCGGATCACTGCCAACCGATCCGGCTTTAACCCTTCCTTTCTAAGCCACTCGGTACGGAACGCCATCGGCTCAGACTTCTGCTCATCGCTGACAAACTGGCCATGCCCGGCAGACGCAAATACCTGGTAGCTGTCGATAAAGGTGAAGTCGTCATTGCAGCCCATCAGGGGGCTTGGTGCGGTCTCGATCTTCGGAGCTTGGGCCTGATAGTCGGCTGTCACTTCTCGGGCTTCTTGAACGGATTGACCTGATGAGGGGATGGCGGTTGCCCCAGCCAGAATTCTCTCCCAGTCATCACCACAGGCCAACCACCGGAGATCTACTCCGGCGACAACTGCCATGGCAATGAAACGCTCAACGTTAGGCAGGGCTTCCAGTCGCTCGTATTTGAGGATCGATGAATCAGCGAGTCCAGCTCGAATAGCAAAAGAGCGCCGAGACTCATCACCTCTTATCTGAATCAGCCTTTCTGCAAACGCCTTCGCATCAAACAAGTTGGGGTCTAGCTCTCTCATAAGCAATCACCTTTTGGGGCAATGATGGGCTATATACCGCAAATGTCGTTGACATATGCGAACATCAAGCTCATCATGCATTCGTAAATGGCTGCATCATTGCGAGTGAGTTAAGCCATTTAGTGGGTTACTAGGGAAAATAATCGTAAATAGTAAGCGATGAGGCGTCATCATGACACAAATGCAACCAGCATTCACCTTTCCGGTCTGCTCCAAAGAGAAGTTCGCCGAGATGACCGGTTTCACCGAGGACTACGTCCAATCGATGATCGAAGCAGGGCGTCTTCCTATCCTGCCGAAAACCGGACTGCGCCAAAAAGTGGTCATCAACCTCGAAGCGCTGCGGATGGAATGCCATCAAGCAGCACTCATCTCTCGTTGAGTCTCGTTTATTCACGGAGATCCGACCATGTTTAAACAGGATGCAACCAAACAGCAGCACTACGAGGCAGCGTGCGCACTTTTCGCAGCTCGCTACTCCATCGCTGATATCGCCAGAGAGTCAGGCATCGGTGAGCAGATGCTGCGCAACAAGCTGAACCCAGACCAGCCACATCAACTGACCGCTCGTGACTTGGTAGCCATCTACCGTGCCACCGGCGACGACACCCTGTTTGATGGCCTGCTGTTTGACTGCGGCCTGACTGCCGTTCGCCTGCCGGGAGCGGCCAAGGTTGCGCCAGAAGCCCGCGCCCAGCAGGCACTCAATGCCAGCGCCCAGATCCTGGGCGTCACTGCCCAAGCCACCACCATTCTTGCCGGTGACCGCGTCACCAAGAACAACCGAAACACCGTCGTCACCGGCATCTGGGCTGGCATCGAGCACCTTGTGCTGCTGGCAACCGAAGTCGAAGACCGCTTTCACGCCGTCCCTGGTCTTGCGTGTGCTGCCGACATGGCCCGCGCAGCCCTCGGCGCATAGGAGACCAAGACCATGAGATTGATTTGCCCCCACTGCGGTTGCCATTCCACCACTCGTTCATCGACCAAGATGAGCCCGCTGACAGGCCATGCCTTCTATGCCTGTAGCAATGTCGACTGCGGCCACACCTTCAAGGCCGCGTTTGAAATCATCGGCACCATCAGCCCATCCGCCATGCCCAATCCGGCCATCGTGCTGCCGACCTGCAAGGGCGTGGGCAAAAACCACAAAACCATGTCGAAGAGCATCCCACTCAAGGAGCCAGCATGAAACTGCGCGCCGAGCAGCCGGACCTGATCCCGCTGCCGTTTTTGTTGTTCACCCGCGCCACCGTCGTCACCGATAGCGACGAGCCGGTGATGCGCAACACCACCCGCACTGATGGCAGCTATCTGGAAGACCAGCGCGGCCGCCGTGGTGCGCTGCGCTTCAAGCCAGCTTGCCAGCCGCGCCGCCACTGGCTGGTCAGGCTGCTGCAGGCATAACCGGAGGGCCACCCCATGAACACCGCCAAGGTTTTCGAGCTCGTTCAACAGCCCAGCGCCAAAGACAAAGCGCTGGCAGAGATGCGCGGCCTGTTTGGCCGCAATGGGGCGGCCAGCCGCTGGTCACGCCTGTCTACCAAGGCCCGCGCCGTCATCTGCTACGCGGCCGGGGTGTCGACCACCCAAGCCGGGCGAGAGCTGGACCAGTTCGACTTTGAACAGCAAGAGGCCATCCGCCTCGCCTTGGGCGAGCTGCTGGCCACCTTGCACGAATTTGATGGCGGTGTGCTGCACCGCCGCGAATGGCACCGCACAGCCACCCGCTGCAACGAACCGACCCGCAGCGAGCTGGAGCAAGCTGCCCATGAAGAGAAGCGCCGGGCCGAGCTCAACGAGCAGGCCGGCATATTGGAAAGCCGCAGAGCGGTTGCAAGAAGAGTGGCCGGAAACGGCCAATAAAAAACCCCGCTATCGGTGCGCCAACACCAGCGGGGCTTTCAATCAATCAGCGAGGGTTACCTCATGAACAATAGTACAGCAGAACAGGCGATCCGCAAAGTCGCCAACTCCTTGATAAATACTCACCGCCCCCAGCTGGGGGCATGCCATAGCACCGCCGTCGAGGCGAGCCTGGAAGCACTGGCAGAACTGGCTGACGAGTTGAGCATGCTCGACATCTACGCCGAGCTGACCAAGCGCCTCGAGATCCTGCGTGGGGGCCAGCGGCCACACATCATCGGCGTGGATATGGCCAGCGGCCCAGACAGTACCGCGATATTCCAGCCGCCATTCGACCACGCGCTGCAAGGGGGTGCCCAGTGATCGCCATCACCGCCAAACACACCGCCCCATCACCGGCCGCCGCCGTCGCCTACCTGGTGCGCCACGGCTACATCAACGTCAAAAACTGCTGGCTGCGTGGCCAGCGCCAAGCCGCCCGCATCGAGCCGCTGCCGTCTGGCCGCGTCCGTGTTCTGGAAGGAGTAGCAGCATGAGCAACATGAAGTGTGAACAGTGCGGGCGCTACCGCCTGCCGGATCCGGCCGCCTTTCGCTGCGGTGACAAGGCGACCTTCAAGCGGGTGATCCAGCGCGCCAGAACCACCCAGCTCAAAGCGGTTGATGGCGTCATCGTCGAGGAAGGTGTTGCCACTGTGACAATTCGGGTTCGGGGTGGTGAAAGGGTTCAGGTCGCGCGCACCGGCATCACCATGCAGGGCGCGCCGGGTCCGCTGACCTATGAGCTGTTTGGCGTCTGCAGCTGCGAAGGAGGCCAATCATGAGCAACACCATCATGACCCTCGCCTGCTTGAAGCAGTGGATAGCCGAGAACGAAGCGCGCCTGGTGCCGAGCGCCCCGCTCTGCTGCTGCGGCGAACTGGGGATCTCCATCCGTGTCGAGGCCGGCCACGTCGCCATCGATGAGCCGGATTTCAGCGACATGGAAGGAGGTGACCTGTGACTGATGACCTGTTCGAACTGGAGCCGCCGCTCGACGAGCTGGGTGGCGCCGAATCTGGCCCGGCCCATATGCAGCCGCCGGCACCGGTCAGCCAGCTGACCAAGCACTGGGAAGTCGCCAAGGAAGAGTTCAACACCTCGGGCAGCGATGCCCGCCGAAACCGCAATATCGCTCAGGAGCTGCTGGCCCTTGGCGCCATCCGCGCCGTGTACTGGCTGGCGCTGGGCAGCAACGAGGTTGCGCTGGCCAAAGAGATTGCCGAGTGGTGGGCAGAGTGCGAACCACTCCACGGACTGGGGGAGACCATCAAATGACCACGCCAAGACAAGAAGAGTGCACCACTGAAATGGTGTATGGCGCCGATAACGCCGCCCTGAAACTCATCTTCCAGGTAAAGAAAGAAGCCCTTCGCCAGTTTCAGAACCAGCTGATCGCCCTGCGCAAGGAGCAAAAGCCGAGCACGAATGTTGCCGCCGTCCGCTCCTTGTTGTTTGCCTGCCGCGAAGAACGGGATGGTGCCAATTTTGCGTTCGAGCAAATCGAAAGCAACGAGCGGTTCATAGAGGAAATGCGTCAGCTCTGGGAGAACTGCCCATTCAGCATGCAGGAGGAGAGCATCCAATGAGCCACCAACAACTGATCGACCAGTGGGTCGACAAAATGCTGAACGCCGAAGCGCGCCTGCACGGCCTGCAGCTTGACCTAGTAGACCTGCGCGCAGATGGCCCCCATGGCCAGCGCACCCCGGCCAGAACCCATCTGACCTTGTGCCGCCAAGCCCGTCAGGCCGCCCGTCAGGCATCAGCCAAAGTCAGAACGCTGCATGCTGGGGGTGAGGCATGAGCAACATCGTCAGCATCACCGACCTGCTGGCTGCTATCGGCAGTGACAACATCAGGTTTCAAGTTCTGCAAGATTCACTGCTGGACATCAAAGCCAAGAAAGAGGGTTCAGATGTCACCTTCTGCACCAATGCGATCAGCCCAGCGGATATTTTCGCAAACACCGGTCCAAAGGGGCTGATTATCTGGGTTGATAGAGAGCTGATGTCTAAGCGCCTTGAAGAGATCAAGCGCGGGCAAAACGCCAATATATCCCGCGCCATCGTACTCGAGAGCCTTGTTGCCACCTTCGAGCGTGAAGGTAGCGGGACTATCGAAGTTGATGGCAAGCGCTACGTCAGCACCGACCATCTACGGGATCTCGCTGCAGCCATTCGCCAACTGAAATCATCAGGAGGCGCCATCTAATGACTCACCAGAAACCAGCCGGGCTTGCCCCGGCTTTGGGCGTCGTGCGCCCTGTAAACAGCCAAGCACCATCGCAGCATGTCTACGACTTGGCGAATTTGGACCAGCAGAGCCTTGAGAAACTGGAGTGGATGGCCGACGAGTGGGTAAACCGGCTGGAGCACGTCAGGTTGCACCCAGCATGCCGCACAGACACCACCGGCCAAGTCACCCTGGAGCCCTGCACCAAGTGCCGCCAGATGGCTGTTTGCCTGCCGGTCACCGGCCGACACGGTCGCCGCGCCTATCCCTACTGCGTCGAAACCTGCTGGCCACTGGCCCGCGCCGCCAGCGAAACCGTGGTGAAACAGGAAGCCGCCCGCATTTCGATGCGCTGCAGCTGCTGCGGCGAGTTCGGCCATGTGCGCCCGGTCATCCTGGCCGGCCATCGCCTCACCAGCCTCTCTTTCTGCGAGGCCACCTGCTGGTCTGATCGACTGGCCGACATGGAGCTGGTGCCGACCTGCAGCGACTGCGGCCGCTACCTGCAGCCAAACGAGTATGCAGACCGTAAATGCGGGGTGTGCAAATGAAAGAGCTGAACAAACCAAAGATCTGTGCCAACTGCAAGTATCAGGAAACTAACCAGCGTGGCGAGTCAGTGTGTACCAGACGTTGGGTGCGTTATCACACTGATCATTCGACTGGAATAACCACAGCCAGCTTGGCCCTGTGTCAAACAACCTACAACGAGCGCGCCAGCTGGGCACCTTGGGCATGCGGAAAGCCAGGGCGCCATTATGTAGAAAAAGAGGTGGCAGCATGATCGACGCCATCACCAACCTGCACGGCATCCAGCTCCCCCAGCGCTACTTGGTCGGCGTCCACGCCGTCAACATGGCAGGGGCTGCGGAACAGCTGGCCCGCATCGAGTGGCACGTTGCCAAGCCGCTGGCCAAGCACTACCTGCACCGCTACCCGGCCAACCACAAGACCGCCAACATCTGGCTGCGCCGGATGGTGGATGCCTGCGCCGCCGCTCAAAGCCGCTTCCCAGTGCCGGTGATAGACCTGCGCAACGACGTGCGCCGCGAGCTGGTCGCCGCCGAGTGGGCGCGCCGCTGCCAGCAGCTGCTGGCGCGGGCCGGTAACGAGTGCACCGCCGCCGAGCTGCTGGCCGATATCGGAGCCCAGGCCAAGGCGTGGCACTTCTGCCCGCCCCTGCCGATCCACCCGCGCACCAAGGTCGAGCGCCTGCTGCGCCGCCCACTGAGCCAGCAAGAGCGGGACGATCTGGCTGACGAGGTGGACAAGTTCGAAGGGGCCGCCGCCAGCCTGCTGGTGCGCCTGCTTGATGAGTCCTGGTGGCTGCGCAAGATTAACCGCGCCTGGGCCATCTACTGCGAGCTGATCGCCATCCTTACCGGCCAGGTGCGCAAGGGGGTCAGCCCCTACGCCAGCGCCCACGCGGTGCGTGAGTTCACCCAGCGCAAGGCCGCCCAGCAGTCGTGGATGGCAGGCATGAGCGCCGTCAACGAAGAGCTGGGGCAAGAGATTGACCTGGCTGACGCCATCATGGCATCCGTGGCCAACCCGGAGATACGACGTCATGAGCTGATGGTGCGCATGCGGGGGTTTGAAGACATGGCGCAGGAGCAGGGCAAACTGGGCCTGTTCCTGACCCTGACCTCCCCCTCCAGCTATCACGCCTGGCGCCAGGGCAGCAAAGACAAGTCGAAGACCTACCAGAACGACGATTTCAACGGCAGCACCCCGACCGACACCAATCGCTTGCTGTGCAAACAGTGGGCGCGCTTTCGGGCGGCGCTGGCCCGTGAGGGGATCATGGCCTTCGGCTTTCGGGTGGTCGAGCCGCACCACGACGGCACCCCGCACTGGCACTGCCTGCTGTTCATCAACCCAGAGCATCAGCGCGACTTCCTGACCCTGCTCGCCTACCACTTCACCGCCACCAATCGGGTCGAGCTCAAGATGCCAAACGGTGCGCAGCTCGATGCCCTGGCTGAGTTGCCGATCCGCAACAAGTTCCCACGCATCAAGTGGCTGCTGAACGTCGAAGACCCGGCCGTGGTGAAAGCCATCAACCCCAGGGTGAACTGGAAGGTGATCGACCCGACCAAGGGTAGCGCCACCGGCTACATCGCCAAATACATCGCCAAGAACATCGACGGCCACAAGGTCGGGATGGACTACGAGGCAGAGGCCCCCGTCGACCACACCACCATCGCCGTGGCCGCCTGGGCCAGCTGCTGGCGCATCCGTCAGTTTCAGCAGATCGGCGGCCCCGCCGTGAGCGTGTGGCGCGAGCTGCGCCGCCTGGGGGACGAGGTGATCGAGTGGGATTGCATCCTCGAAGCCGCCCGCACCGCCGCCGACAACAACCGCTGGGGCGACTTCATCGACGCCATGGGCGGCATCGACCTGCCCCGCAAGGAGCATCTGATCCGCCTCTCCAAACGCCTCGATGAAGCCGCCAACAAATACGGCGAGGACGTCCTCAAGCTGATGGGGGTGATCACCGACATCGGCATGACCACCGCGGTCACCCGCACCGAGGGCTGGCAGATAGTGCGCAAGGGTGTCACCGGGTCGGGTTTGGGCGAGCAGCGCGAGCCTGCAGTGGGCGAGCGCAGCGAGTTGCAGTCAGGCGGCGGCAGCCGCCCCCCTCGGAGTTCTGTCAATAACTGTACGAAAGGATCCAAATCGGGGGTTAAAGGATCCACTCTGGCTAAGGAGTTGAGCCGTATGGGTCTTGACATCAGCAACGAAGACCTGCTGCTGCAGGGCTGCATCATCAACGCCGACGGCCAATATGTGCGACTGGTCGGCGATCGGCTGATTGTGACCCGCACCTGGCCGGGTGCTGGCGATGCCGTGGCCGACCAGCTGACCGCCGAGGTCGAGGCAGAACAGGCCAGCAAGCGGGCCGCCAGCAGCGACCAGCTGAAACAGCAGGCCCGCGAGCTGGTGCACTCCGGCGGCAGCGTGACCGAGTGGCTGGCCGCCATGCCGCTGACCAAGGCCGAAGAGGCGATCGCCATCTTCACCCGCCTGCTGGATGACGAAGAAGACCGGGCCAGTTACCAGCCAACCGAACAGGAGCAGGCCCGCGTCGCGAGCATGCAAGCCGACAACGACCGCCATCAGGCGGAGATTGCCAAGGCGCGGGCGCGCCTGGGCGTGGAGTGAGGAGAAGGAATCGTGAACTGCATTGATTTATTTGCCGGGCTTGGTGGTTGGTCAACAGGGGCCGTGCAGGCTGGATGCACAGTGTTATGGGCTGCCAACCACTGGCAAGAGGCGGTGAAGTGGCACAGCGCCAATCACCCGGAAACAGACCACGTATGTCAGGATTTGAAACAGGCTGACTGGTCGCTGGTGCCATCCCACGATCTGCTGCTCGCCTCACCATGTTGCCAGGGCCACAGCAAGGCGAGAGGAAAGGCAAACGGTAACCCGCAGCACGACGATAGTCGCGCGACTGCATGGGCTGTCGTTGACGCTCTGGAGTTTCACCGCCCACCCGTCGCCATTGTCGAAAATGTGGAAGAGTTCATGGCCTGGCCGATCTATCCGGCTTGGGCTGCTGCCCTGCAAGCGCTGGGTTATTCGCTGGCGCCACATGTAGTCAACTGTGCAGATCTCGGGGTGCCGCAAGAGCGCATCCGCCTGTTTATGGTCTGCACGTTGTCAGTCTCACCGTTGTTCCTTGAGCTCCCGAAGATGCCGCATGTTCCAGCCTCCAGCTTTATAGACCTCAATGCCGGGAAGTGGTCATTGGTAGAACGCCCGGGCCGAGCTGCTGCCACCCTGGAGCGCGTGAGAAATGGCCGTGATGCTCATGGAGATCTGTTCTTGATGAGTTACTACGGCAACAGCAAGTCAGGCCGGAGCTTTGATCGGGCCATTGGCACAATCACAACCCGCGACCGCTGGGCCATCGTGAATGGCGACCATATGCGGATGCTGACTGCTGATGAAAACCTGCTGGCCATGTCGTTCCCTGCCGATCTCAAGCGCCCGAAGAACCATCGCCTGACTGTTCACATGGCTGGTAACGCCGTGCCTCCGCTGGCCGCTCGCCACATCATTGAAGCCGTAAAGGCTGCCGCATAGTGCAGAAGGGGAAAAGCATGCACCACGAACTGAAAATTCTGCCGGCCTACTTCCAGCCGGTACTGGACGGCGCCAAGCCGTTCGAGATCCGCGAAAACTCAGACCGCAACTTTCAAGAGGGTGACACCGTCACCCTCAAGGAATGGAACGGAAAACGCTATACCGGCCGCGCAGCAAAATTACAGATCACCTTCGTCACCGACTACGCCCAGCAGCCAGGGTTTGTGGTATTCGGGATGAAGGCTGTCGAAGATAACGCTGGCCGCCCTTCAAAGGAGGAGCTTGAGCTGCTGGCTGCGGCACTGACTGCGCAGGCTCGAGAGCTTAGAGACTGCGGGCCGGAAGAGTGGTCATCGTTCAGCGACATGGTCGAGGGCGCGCTCAACAATATCCGGGTCGATGTGGGGGTGTTGCATGACTGACATCATCAACCGCGGCGAGGTAGAGCGCCTACTGCCGCTCTGCCAGCAGCTCTGGCCAACCATCAAACAGCACCCGCCGGGATCGGCGGGGCGTGCCGCCATCACCAGCACACTCGACAACATGCCGGCCGCTGACCGCCATATCTGCGATCTGCTGCTCGACCGTATGGAGCGGGTCATCCAATTCGAGGATACCTGGTTCCCCTTCTACCAGGGCGAGCTGGACACCATCACCCCACCGAAGAAGGCAAAGCGGGTGATACCTGCTGGCCAGACGGCAAAGCAGGTCTGGAAGGACACCAGGGCGAGACAGGGTGCATATGCCAAAGGGGGATGCCGATGAAAAAGCCGAAAGATGCGAAGACCAGAAAGGAGGCACAGAGAAAGCGCCAGGCCGCGCTTGGCATCAAGCGGGTGGAGGTGGCGCTCTCTACCCGAGAGCGCGAGCAGCTGGAAACCCTGCGCCGGGCCAGAGCCGGATCCGGTGAACCCTACAGCGCCGACGAGTACTTCAGCACCCTGCTGCGCCGTGACTGGGAACGCTGGCAGGAACAGGAAGCCGAGCTCAAGCAGCAGATCTGCCCGAACTGCGACTGTACGTTACCGGAAGGGTGTGGAGGAACCTTCAAGGGTGAGGCGGACTGCTGGCGTACCAGCGGGGACAAAACGCTGGCATTGTGACCGGTCACACAAGGCTGATACAGACAGTAATGAACCGGATGACCAATTATGACAACCAGATGTAAGCTTTTTCAAACGAAGCTTTAAAGGGGTACTCAAGATGGAACGTCTCAAAGATCTGCTGCTATCGCTGATGATGGAACCTGCGGTATTGCGGTTTCTGGGTGCCGGACTGACGGGGCTCTCTCTGCTTGCGATGGCACTGGGGGCCCGTTCACTTGTAGTGGACCGCCAGCTTGCCAGGGTGTCTAGCCAAATCCAGGCGCTCGCTGATGGCAGAGCGCCACTGCCCACGCCGCCCGGTATGTTTGCACAATGGCCCATCCTTCAAGCCATGCTCCCTGAAACTACGATTGGTTTCGTCGCTTGGCTCTGCATTCTGATGGTAGGAGCCCAACTCATCAGCTTAAGCAAAGACATCGGGCGTATGTACTAAGACAAAGCGAGACAAATAGAGTTTACAAGCAACAATTTGTTGCTACAATTCAATCCTAGATAGGCTACCAATGTTGGGGCATATCAACGAATCCGCCAGAGACAGCCGGAGATTGAGCAGGAGTTCAAACCACATGGCACAAACAGTACGCTTAGACGATGACTTCATCGCCGACGTGAAGATCCACGCGTCTGCCGCACATCGCTCTTTGCCGAAGCAGATTGAGTACTGGTCCAAGATCGGCCGTATGGTCGAGGACAACCCGGACCTGCCTTTTAGCTTTATCAAAGACGTGATGCTCGCCGCAGAGCAAGTCAAAGAAGGGCAAGTAACCCGCTATGTCAGAAGAACAAAACGAGATTGAGGTTTTTGAGTCGAACCTGTTCACCAAGCAACTCAAAAAGCTCTCTGAAAAAGACCTGAAAGTAGTGGAAGACGAGATCGAACGGGTCATTGATGACCCCGAGATCGGCGAACAGAAGAAGGGGGACCTGTCGTACCTGCGAGTACACAAGTTCAAACTCAAGGGACAGCTGGTGCTGCTGGGCTACGCCTGGAAAGACGCAGAGCTGCAGCTTTACCTGCTGAGCGTCGGCCCCCATGAGAACTTCTATGACGCCCTCAAAGAGCGTCGCAAGGCCGATTTGAAACTGATCGGCTGACCCTGAATGGGCCCTCTCGGGCCCATTTTTCTATCCAGGGGTGGTCAATCTGACCACCGACCCTTGACGGTCAATTTGACGGTCAAGGGTTATGGTCTGTGCATCGCATGACCGGGACCGTCAGATTGACGGGCCCAAAAGCCGACACATCGCAACGGCGGTCAAATTGACCGTCATTGTGAGTAGGTAGGCCGTGTATCTCGGGAAGGTCAACTTGACCGCCCCGGCAAGCTCGGCCACCACCCTGTGTATGTTTCCTGCCGAAACTAACGTCCTCTTCCCTGTGTAAAACCGGTACCCTGCCGGCGGTGTTGTGCTGCTGGGCGGGGTTGTTGTGGCTTATCCCGCCTTATTGGGGCTGATTGGGGGTTGATTGGTGTCGCGCTGTTGCGCGATACTGCGCGGGCAACGGCAAAATCCGTTGCCGGGATTTGCACCCCGCCAAACCCAAAGCGCACAACACGCGCCTGCGTGTTTTTTTGTGCGGCCCAGTTGTACCCGCAATTTCAGTTATGGCGGGCTGGGCAGGGCAGCCCTCGGGCTGGCCGGTCTCTTTGGGTCCCGGTAGTGCAAACCCTGTTCAGCTCGTCACCAGACCGAGATTTGCACCTCTTTTGGTGACGTTTACTTTGTTGACCCAAAGGAACGCATCATGAACAGCATCCGCTTCCATGACACCCAGTTCACCGTTATCCCCCATCATGGCCAACCCTGGCTGACCGCAACCCAGATCGCCCAAGCCCTTGGCTATGCCAGCGAGAAGTCGATCAGCAATCTGTATCGCCGCAACGCGGACGAGTTTTCCCCCTGCATGACCGGGGTCACCGAATTGATGACCCCGGGAAATCCTATGCCGATCCCGGTGCGGATCTTCTCCCTGCGCGGCGCCCATCTGATCGCCATGTTCTCCCGCACCGCGCTCGCCAAAGAGTTTCGCCGCTGGGTGCTCGATGTGCTGGACCGGGAGACCGCCGCCCATCCGCAGCCCCTCACCATGCTGACCGACGACGAACTGCATTCGCTGGCGTGGCTCTGGCGCGCCGCCGATTACATGATGGGGGCCGCCCGCCGCATCTATCCCCTGCTCGATGTGGCCGAGCACCGCGAAGCCGGCACCTATTACTCCATCATTCACGAATACCCGATGACCCTGGCCGCTGCCCAACGCATCCTGGCCGATAAAACCCGCCATATTCAGCCCGCCACCCACGGTGACCGAGACTGGAACAGGTTGATCCCCCACCTGCACCGCCTGCCAACAGCAAAGAGTTGGTAATTGTGACCGGTCACGCACCTCGGTGCGTGACCGGAGCGACCCCAAAGGGTAGTCTTTTGCATGAGGGCTCAGATGAGCTTTAACCTATATTATCTGCCAGCGGCCCCCCGCTAAAAACACCTAACCCATTAATTTTAAGGAAGAATTATGGCGCTTCTGAATCGTAGTGACCTGCAATATAGCTACTCTTGGACGGCAATATCACCTGATGATCCACGAGTAACAGGAACCCCTGATAACACCTTACTGAATCGTAATGAAGGGTATGAAGTTCTGTCGTTTCTGAACCGCTTGGCCAAAGCTAGTGAGTGGACTACCAAGGCTCCTGCTTTGAAAGCGGAAAGGCTTATCAAAAGCCATCTTCCAGGAGATGTGCGTAGCCATAAGAATGTCTGGAGCTGGCTTGTTGATAATTGGAAATCCTATCAATAAGGCTTAGAGCCCATCAAAAGAACTGGGGGCGTAATAGAGCCCCCAGTTCTTTTTGTACCATTGACATCCATTCCATTCTGCCAGGTGAATACGTGAAAGGATCTGACGGAAAGTGAAGGATCGCGAAAAGGATCTGGCAGGATGCGCGCGGCCAGTGCTGGCGCGGGGACCAGCCGGCCGCCAGCAGCCTTTCACCCGAATGGAAATCGACACAGGAAGCGCGCAGGCGAGGCGGGGTCTTGACTGCGCGCGCCGGGTGCTGAGGGGCCGCCGCCCCGGGGCGTCAGGGCGCTGAACGCCAGGCAAAACAAAGCCCCCTCGGTGAGGGGGCTTTCGTGACACCTTGAACATACACAAACTCCAGATGTTCGATGTAACTGTAGCCTCGCCTATGCCGCCTGCCCTGTCAGATCTGACAGTCGGTAGGGATTGAACCGGATCACCTCCTCCCCCGCCCAGTCATTGAGCGCCAGCAAGCTGGCCTTGATGCTGTCTATCTCGTTGATGTCGAACACCTGGGCGGCCTTGGTCACATCGCCAAAGCCGCCGGTGCTGTTGGGCATGACCCCCATCAACTGGGGCGGTACCCGGTGGCTGGCCAGCTGGTCATCCCGGCTCACGTTCTTGATGCTGAGGAAGTCATCCTTGGCGGCTACCTCGGCTACCGGGATCAGCTTGACCCCGTCCTTGCTGCCGCCCGGGGTGTAGAGCAAAAGGTTGCGGAAGTTGCCGGGGCCCTTGCTCTGGCGCAGGGCTTCTTTGAGCTTGGCGATGTCCCCCTCGTTCTGCACCGCGTCGGTGATGTGCATGATGAAGCCTGCGTGGCTGCCGTTCTCGTAGTAGCGGCGGCGGAACAGGGTGGCCGACTCGTTGAGCAGGGTGGAGTTGAGCCCGCCGACATAGTCGGGGATGCCGTAGATCTCCTGGTTGATGTCCGCCTCCATCACATGGCCCACACGGCCAGTGGGCAGGGCCTGCTCCTGGCCGGGTTGAGCAATCCACCAATACTGGTTGAGATCCAGCGCGCGCCGGGTGTACTTGGCGCGCAGGTGGTCATAGCGCAGCACCCCGCCGAGCCGGTTCTGCACCGCCTGCAGATAGCCGTTGCCGAAGATGAGGTAGTCCAGCACCAAGCCGGTGAAGGCGGCCAGACTCAGTTTGGGGTGCGGGATGAAGCAGGAGCGCAGGATGTTGCGTTTCACCTGGATGGCCGAGGCGTGATGCACCCCGGCCCGATAGACCCGGGACAGCCCATTGAGGGAGAGGGGTGGCTCGTACCAGCGGCCGTTGTGCATGGCCTCCAGGTAGTCGAACACTTCCCGTTGCGATAAAACGGGCACCGGCTCGCCAAAGCTGAACGCCTCGATGGCCTCGCCGGGTTTCTGGGTCGCCGTCATCGGCGGGGTATGACGCTGTGGGCGGCGCTTTCTCATGCGAAAATCTCCATCATGCTGGTATTGGCACCGGTGGCACCTGCCAGCGGTTCGTGTAACAGGGCCTGCATCGTTGCCCAGGCAATATCGGCGTGGCTAGTTTCCTCTGACCGGCTGGCCTCAAAGGTCGGCATCTTGCCGCCAGCCGTCACAGAACGGCGGATGCTCATGAAAGCCTGCGCGAGGTCAGTCATGCCGCAGTCAAACTCCAACCGGCCCTTGTTCATCACATCCTGGGCCTTCATCACCATCTGAATTTTCACACTCGGGTTGTACTGGATGGGGGTAACTGCCGGGTAGAACTGCTTCACCAGCTGATAAACCCCCTCCCCGATCCCGGTCGTGTCGATGCCGATGTAACCGACGTTGTAGCGCTCGCACATGGCCTTGATGGCCCGCGCCTGGGCGTCGAAGTCCATCCCGCTCCAACGGTGGCGCTCGAGCACGCGAAACTTGCCGCCAGGTACTGCCGGCGGTGCCAGCACGACGCAGCCGGCACTATCGCCCTGCCCGCCCTTGGCCGGGTCATAGCCGATCCACACCGAGCGATGACCGAGCGGGCGCATCGCGTGGGGCTTGTAGTCCTCCCACACCTCCCAGCTATCAACCATGCAGCGCTGCAGCATGGCGAGCGGGAATACGCTGTCAGTGTCATCAGCAAACTGACACATCAACAGCTGGTTATAGTCATCAGGGGAGTAACGGCGCCGCAACCGGTCCAGGTCGAACAAGTCACAGCCACCACGCACGGCATCCTCAACAGTGACGATCTGCCGCCATTGGCCATCACCGCACAACCGCCCGCCATGCAAGGCCGCATGGTCAACGTCGAACTTGATGTGCTCGTTCTTCGGGCGCCCCTTGTTGAACATCGCCCCTGACCAGAACGGATAGGCATCATGTGACAGGCTTGATGGGGTCGAGAAATAGGTCAGCCGCCAAAACTTCTGCATCGCCATCCCGCTGGAGACCTTGTAGAGCTCCTGAAACTTGGGGATCCAAAAATACTCATCGATGTAGAGATTGCCGTGATAACTCTGGGCGGTGCGGGAGTTGGTCCCGAGGAAGTAGAGAATGGCGCCATTGCCGAGCGTAATGGGATCCCCCTTGAGCTCAACACCGACCTCCTGCGCGAAAGCCAAAATGTACTGCTTGAACTGATGGGCCTGCGCCTTGCTGGCTGACAAGAAAATCTGATTGCGGCCAGTGGTCAGCGCATCAATCAGCGCCTCCCGCGCAAAGTAGAACGTGGCACCGATCTGGCGGCTCTTGAGCAGGTTGCGCTCCGTGTGCTGCAGGCCGGCCTGATACCACACCTTCTGATAGCCGAACATATTGCCGTGGAACAGCTCGCCCAGCTTCTCGAGCTGAGCCTCATCAAAATTGTTGCGCACCGGCGCCTTCTTCGGCCCCTTGTTGCGGTTCGCCACCTTCGGGTTGAGGTCGGCCTCGTTGCCGCCGTTGCTATACCGGTTGACCCGGGCGATCCGCTCCAGCTGGCGGCCCAGCAAGTCAATCTCCTTGAAGTCGCCGCCGGTCTTTACCTCTTTGGCGATCAGCTGGCACATCCGCGATTCAATGGCGAAATCGACCCGGTCAATGGGTTTGATGTCATCCCAGCCGTCACGCTTCTTCCAGGTCGAGACAGTCCCCTCTGGCACAGCCAGCAATTCAGCGATGGCGCGCAGCGGGTAGCCCTGGAAGAACAGGTGCATGGCCTGCCGTCTGGGTTCGATATGGGGAAAAAGTAAGGGTGCTGTAGTCATGGCGCCAGTCTACCCAGCCAGACCAACCACCAACGCCCCACCGCCATTGTGTAGCGCCCCTACACAATGGCGGCCGATTGCACGATCCCGCCGCTCACCCAGACCATAACCGCGACATCACCACCCAATCACCAAAGGGATCCCAGCTCATGCCTAAGTCCAAATTTTTCCGCGTCGCCGTCGAGGGGGGCACGACCGACGGGCGCACCATCACCCGCGAATGGATTGAACAGATGGCCAAGCGCTACAACCAGTCCACCTACGGCGCGCGGGTCAATATGGAACACATCCGGGGCTATGACCCGAACGGTCAGTTCAAGATGTACGGCGACATCACTGCAGCCAAGACCGAAGAGGTCGACATGGAAGGTGAAAAGCGCCTGGCCCTGTACGTGCAGATCGACCCCACCCCCGAGCTGGTCGAGCTGAACAAGAAACGCCAGAAGGTTTACACCTCCGTCGAAATCCACCCCAACCTGAACGAAAAGGGCGCCTACCTGATGGGGCTGGCCGTCACCGACAGCCCTGCCAGCCTCGGCACCGAAATGCTGCAGTTCTGCAGCAAGGCATCCGTCAATCCGCTGGCCGAGCGCAAGCAGTACAAGGAGTGCCTGTTCACCGAAGCGCTGGAAACCGTCATCGAGTTTGAAGACGACAGCGACAAAGGCCCCGGCCTGCTGGAGCGGGTTACCGCGCTGTTCTCCACCCACAAGAAGCAATCCACCGCCGATTTAAGCGACGTGCACCAGGCCGTCGAAACGGTGGCAAAAGAGGTCACCAGCCTCGATGCCGGCATGCAGGAGAAGTTCACCGAGCAGGCCCAGACCATCACCGAGCTGACCGGCAAGCTGGACGCCACCGCCAAGGCGCTGGCAGACCTCACCGCCAACCTGGAAGGCCAGGAAGATTTCAGCCACAAGCGCCAGCCGGCCACCGGTAGCGATGGCGCCACCATTCAAACCGACTGCTAAGGACCATGCCCAATGCGTAACGAAACCCGCCAGAAGTTCAACGAGTTCACCGGCCAGGTGGCCAAACTCAACGCTATCACCAGCGCCATGGTGCAATTCAACGTGCAGCCGACCGTCCAGCAAACCTTGGAAACCAAGATGCAGGAATCGGTGAAATTCTTGGAAATGATCCAAGTAATCCCGGTGCCGGAGATGAAGGGCGAAAAAGTCGGTATCGGTATCGGCAGCACCATTGCTGGCCGCACCGATACCAACACCGAAGATCGCGTACCCAATGACCCGAGCGCCCTCTATCCCACTGGCTACGAGTGTGCCAAAACCAACTACGACACCAGTCTGGGTTACAACAAACTGGATATCTGGGCCAAGTTCCCCGACTTCCAGACCCGCATCCGTGACGCCATCCTCACGCGGCAAGGGCTCGACCGCATCATGATCGGCTGGCACGGCACCAAGGTTGCGCCAAAAACCAACCGCACAACCTATCCATTGCTGCAAGACGTCAACATCGGCTGGCTGGAACACATCCGTGTGGATGCACCAGCCAAAGTGATGGATGAAGGTGACGAGGGCTCAGGCAAGATCTACGTCTACCAACAGAAGAACGACGCCGACACCAAAGAAGGCGACTACCAAAACCTCGACGCCGTGGTGTTCGATGCCGTCAACGAGATGATCGCTCCCTGGTATCAGGACGATACCGACCTGGTGGTCATCTGCGGTCGTAAACTGCTGGCCGACAAGTATTTCCCCATCATCAACAACGCAGCCAGCAACCAGGACAAGCTGGCCGGCCAGGTGCTGGTGAGCCAGAAGCAGATCGGCGGCCTCAAAGCCGTGCGCGTCCCCTTCTTCCCGGAAAACGCCATGCTGGTCACCAAGCTCGAAAACCTCTCCATCTACTGGCAGGAAGGCGCCCGCCGCCGTCACATCCAGGAAGAACCGCAGCGTGACCGCATCGTCAACTACGAGAGCTCCAACGACGCCTACGTGGTAGAGGACTACGACTGCGTCGCCCTGATCGAAAACATCGTCATCGGGCCGAAACCGGCCGCCGGCGGTTAAGGGGGCTGCATGAATTCACCTGCCCGTCGCAACCGCGAACGCAAATTGGCCGCCCTGCAAGGGGCGGCCAATCCCCAGTTCGACCAGATGCGCGCCAACGCCTACGAGCTGCAGCTGATGCAGCTGGCCGAACACCGCCGCACCCTCAAAGGCATCCAGAGCATCGAACGCAAGATCGACGCAAAGCGCCCCATGCTGGCCGTCTATCAGCCGTGGATTGATGGCGTGCTGGCCGCCGACCGGGGCGGACAAGATGACGTCCTGGTCACCGTCATGCTCTGGCACCTCGACACCGGCGATCTCGAAGGGGCCCTACCCATGGCCTCCTACGTGATCCGCCATGGCCTGAGCACCCCCGATCGCTACGAGCGCACCGCCGCCACCATGATCGCCGAAGAAGTCGCCGACACTGCCATCAAGCAGCAAGAAGCCAGCACGGGCCCCTCCCTGCCCCTGCTCAATCGCTATCTGGCCCTGTTGGCCGACTGCGACATCTTCGACCAGGTGCGCGCCAAGCTGCACAAGGCGGTGGGCCGTGCCTGCCTCGCCGATGGGCTCAAGCAGCAGGCCGCCGAGCACTACCGGCGCGCCATCGAGCTGCATGACAAGGTCGGCATCAAAAAAGAGCTCGAAGTGCTCGAGCGCGAACTGAAAAAAGAACAGCAGCCCGACGCCACCGGCGGCGGCAGCTAACCGAGCGAACCCCGCACCCTGGGCGGCTCGGGCCTGACGAATGCGTTTCGCATACCAGACGGCCCGACCACCGCCCAACAAACGGGCTACCACCAGAACCAGGAGCACCATGAGCACCGGATTCATCGCCACCGCACAGACCGCACCGGATGAAGGGCAAGTCACCAGCGATCCGTTCTGGCCGGCCATCTCACTGGCCGACCTGCGCGACACCGTCAGGCTCGATGGCACCGTCACCACCAAGCGCCTCACCCACGCCGTGATCGACGCCGTCACCAGCGTCAACCGCGATCTGGCCCAGTGGCGCACCGCTCGCCAGGCCGAAGGCCACGCCACCCTAGCCGCCGTGCCGGGCGAACTCATCAACAACGAATCAGCACACCTGCACAGCTACCGGCGCGCCGTCTACGCCATGACCCGCGCCAACCTGCTGGAACGCTACACCGACTACAGCGCCACCGGTGACGGCGTCAAAGGAGCAGACGCCAAAGTGGTCAGCTCCGATGACCTTTACCGCGACGCCCGCTTTGCCATTCGCGACATCATCGGCACCACCCACATCACGGTGGAGCTCATCTGATGCAGCTGCGCAGCCAGCAGGGTGACACCCTCGATCTCATCCTGTTCCGGCATTACGGCTACACCGCAGGCATCACCGAGCAGGTGCTCGAACTCAACCCCGGTTTGGCCGAGCTCGGCCCCATCCTCCCGACCGGAACCCTCATCACAATGCCAGCGGCCCCCACCCAGGCCGAGCAGCCGCTGATCCAGCTATGGGACTGACCATGAGCCGCCTCGACGACGAACTCGAACGACTGGCCGACATCAGCGAGCAGCAACTCGCTGCCCGCATCCACGCCGCCCGCATCAGTGGCACCGGCCCGCACTACTGCATCGACTGCGAAAACCCCATCCCGCAGGCGCGCCGTGAAGCGATCCGGGGCTGCGAACGCTGCGCCGAGTGCCAGACCATCCACGAATTTCAAACCGCTCGCCACTACGGCGGCAAACGATAAAAACAGGAGAGCACGATGCCAGAACCGATTTCATCCAGTGCAGCAACCAGCACCCTCACCGGTCTGGCGCTGCTGTCCCTCTTCCCGGGCGTAGACCCCGGCGTCCTGCTCGGTGCATTCGCCGGGGCGCTGGTGTTCATCGCCACCACCGCCGAGCTTGGCAACCTGCGCAAGGCGGGCCTGTTCGTTGCCGCCTTCGTGGCGGGCGCGCTGGCGGCCCCGCTGGTTGCCGCCATGCTGGCCAGCGTGCTGCCGCTCAGTGTCGAAGTCCCCAGGGCCGTCGGCGCCATGCTGGCCTCGGCGCTGGCCGTCCACCTGCTGCAGTGGATCCTGCGCAAAACGCCAGAAGACCTGCTCAAACTCCGCAAAGGGGGCTGACATGCTGACCATCCTCTACGCCATGATCTGCACCGCGATCGCCATGCGCATCGCCACCTTCAACCGCAACGGGGGCGACTATCGCCCCCTGCCGGCACTGCTGGCATGGGTCATCACCGTCGCCGCCGGGTCCGTGCCGCTGCGCGTCCTGCTCGGGGTCATGCCAGCGCCAGACCCGGCCGCGGTGCTGCTGGCAGCCGTCCTGCTCACCGCCCTGATCGGCTCTCGCGGATCCGTCATGCGCCTGCTGCCACGCCGTCGCCAACAACCGACCACCGCCAGCCACCTGAACGGGAGGTTTCAACCATGAGCCTGAAAAAAGGGGATACCGGCGCCGCCGTCGCCGATCTGCAGCGCCGCCTGACCAAGGCCGGCTATCCGGTCGAGCCGGATGGCTGGTTTGGTGGTGCCACCGAGCAGGCCCTGCTCGCCTTCCAGCAGGACTACATGATCGCCGCCATCGGCCAAGCAGGCCCCCGCACCATGGCCGCCCTGCTCGGCAGCGAGCGCGGCAACCAGTTGCGCATCGATGACATGCAGGCTGGCGCAGACTTGCTGGGCCTGCCGCTTGCCACCATGGCCACCGTTGCCCAGGTCGAGAGCATCGGCGAAGGCTTCACCCAAGACCAGCGCCCGGTGGTGCTGTTCGAGCGGCATGTGTTCTACAAGCAGCTCACCAAGCACCTGGGCAAGGCCACCGCAGACCAGATGGCCGCCAGTTATCCCAACCTGGTCAACCCCAAGCGCGGCGGATATGCCGGCGGCTCGGCGGAGTGGGAACGCCTGCAACTTGCCATCAGCCTGCACCGGGATGCCGCCATCGAGTCGGCCAGCTGGGGCATGTTCCAGATCATGGGCTACCACTGGCAGGCGCTGGGCTTTACCTCTGCCGGCGACTGGCAGACCGCCATGCAGCGCAGCGAAGTCGACCACCTCACCGCCCTGTGCCGCTTCATCCAGCAAGACCAAGCCATGTACAAGGCGCTGCAGGGCCGTAAATGGGCCGACTTCGCCCGCCGCTACAACGGGCCGGCCTACAAGGACAACGACTACGACACCAAGCTGGCAAAGGCATACGACCACTTTGCCAAGGTCTATCCGGTGAAGGAGGTGGCGGATGTGGCTTAACCTGCTGCGCTCCCCCCTCACCTGGTTGCTGCTGGCGCTGGCCATCGCCTTGGCCGGCTGGGGCTGGTCTGCCACCTCGGCAGCGGCCGCCAGGGGCAAGGTCGATACCCTGCAAAGCGACCTCAAGGCCGCCAACGACAAGGCCAAAGAGGCCGAGCAGCGGGAAAAGCTCAAAGACGGGGCAATCGACCACCTCACCGGTGAACTGACCGCCCAGGCCGCCGCCGCCGCCACGCTGCAGCGCCAGCTTGGCGATCTGACCATCACGGCCGCCACCCGGGCCGACACCATCAAGAGGCTCAAACGTGAAAATGCAGAACTCAAGGAGTGGGCTGATCGCCCTCTGCCTGATCCTGTTGTCAGGCTGCTCAAGCGCCCCACCATCACCGGCGCCGCAGATTATCAGGCTCACCTGTCAGGGGCTGACACCCTGCCAGCTGCCGCCGGCCAGCCCGGCCAATAACGGCGATCTGCTCGACCAGCTGACCCAGACCGAGGCCGCCTGGGCCACCTGCGCCGCCCAGGTCGACAGCCTCATCGCCTGCCAGCAACGGCACCTGAATGGGAGGGAAAATGGAAAAGCCAAAACAGATCCGTGAGGTACTGACCAGCTGCGTGCCGCACCTCAAGACCAACCCGGACAAGCTGCACATCTTCATCGCCCCGGGCAACGTCGAAAGCACCGGCGCCCGCTCGCTCTCGTTCGAGTGGCAATACCCGCTCACCATTGGTATCGAGGACTTTGCTGGCCACCCGGACCAGATCATGGTGCCGCTGCTGGCCTGGCTGCGCCAACACCAGCCCGAACTCATGACCAACGACGAGCAGCGAAAGGAAGGCATCACCTTCGAGGCGGAATACCTCGCCAACGACCTGATGGACCTCATCATCACCGTCAAGCTGACCGAGCGGGTCAAGGTGTGGCAAAACGAACAGGGGATTGGCTGGGAGCATCTGCCAGAACCGCCAGAAGACCCCTATGACGGCATTACCTGGGAACTCTTTATCAACGGGGCGCATCAGCCATGGCCGCCGACGACCTGAGCCGCCTGACCAATTGGGCCAATGGCCTGCTGGCAAGCATGGAGCCAGCCGCCCGCCGTCAGTTGGCCGGCGAGATGGCCCGCACCTTGCGCGCCAGCCAGGCCAAGCGGATCCGCGCCAACATCCAGCCAGATGGCAACCCCATGGCCCCGCGCAAGCCACAACCCAAGCTGAAGAAAAACCGGGGACGCCTTCGCCGCAAGATGTTCTTCAAGATCAGCAACACCACCTGGCTCAAAGCCCGCGCCAGTGAACAGCAGGCCGTGGTGGAGTTTGTCGGCACCGCCAATCGACTCGCCACCATTCACCAATATGGCCTCAAAGACCGCATCAAGGGCCGCGAGATCAGCTATCCAGCGCGGGAGCTGCTGGGCATCACTACCGAAGAGGTAGAAAGGTTGGAAGAACTACTGCTGGCCCAACTCACTAAAGGGCTATAACAGCCGCCATTGTGTAAGCGCGCTACACAATGGCCGTTCCTCGCCTTACCGGCCATTGCCCAAAACAATGGCCCCATGCAACTGACCCTGATCGAACTCCAACGCCAGCTCGACAACCTGATCCGCATCGGCACCGTCACCGCCGTGCGCTCAGGGGAATGTCGCGTCAAAACCGGCGACATCATCACCAACTGGCGGCCCTACATCACCGAACGGGCCGGGAATAACCGCACCCGTCATCGCCTCTCCATCGGCGAACAGGTCATGTTGTTGTCAGTCAGTGGCGATCTGCGCAATGCGTACATCGTGGGCTCCCTCAACGCCGCCGCCGCAGACGAGCCACTGGCTGACGATGACAATCCAGACCTCGACCGCACCGAATACAGCGACGGCGCAATCATCGAATACAACCCGCAAACCGGCGAGCTCAATGCCACCGGCATCATGGCGGCAAAAATCAAAGCCAGCGTCAGCGTGACGTTCGACGCCCCCAAGGTCATCTGCACCAACCTGCTACAGGCCAAGCGCGTGATCAGTGAAACCGCCAAGGTCGGCACCGTCGAAGTCGGTACCCACGGCCACAAAGAGGTGCAGCGCGGCAGCGACACATCAGGGGGCCCGGTATGAACTGGCTCGGCATGAATGCAGCCACCGGCCGCACCATCAGCGCCACCGACCACATCATCCAGTCGGTGCGCGACATCCTCATCACCCCGGTGGGCTCGCGGGTCATGCGCCGCGACTACGGCAGCGAGCTGTTTTACCTCATCGACCAGCCCCTGCACCAAGTCACCCGCCTGCGCCTGATGGCCGCCACCGTGCAGGCCCTCATCAACTGGGAACCGCGCATCACCATCACCCGGGTTGACGTGCTGATTGGCGCCACTGCCGGCGCCTTGACCATCGAGCTCACCTGGCAACGCAAAGATGGTGGAGCCCAGGAGTCTGCCAGCATCACCATCCAAACCGGAGCCGCCCAGTGAGCACCATCACCCTCTCCCAACTGCCGCAGCCCGATGTGATCGAACTGCTGGACTTCGAGACCATCCTGGCCGAGCGCAAAGCCTACTTCGTCAGCCTCTACCCGGCAGACCAACAGCCCAGCGTCGAAGCTACCCTGGCACTCGAATCAGAGCCCATCACCAAGCTGCTGCAAGAGAATGCCTATCGAGAGCTGATCTTGCGCCAACGCATCAACGATTCCGCCGTCGCCAACATGCTGGCGTGGGCCAAAGGGAGCGACCTCGACAACCTGGTGGCCAACTGGAATGTGCAGCGGCTCATCATCCAGCCGGGTGACCCCACCGCCACCCCGCCGGTGCCAGAAATCGAGGAAGATGACGAAGCCCTGATCCTGCGCGCCCTGATGGCGTGGGATGGCCTCAGCGTCGCCGGCCCGACCGGGGCCTATGAGTATTTCGCTCTCTCTGCTGATGGCAAGGTGGCAGACGCCAAAGGCTCCAGCCCATCGGGCGCCGTGGCCATCGTCACCATCCTCAGCACCGAAGGGGACGGCACCGCCGACGCGGCGCTGATTGCCAAGGTCGACAAAGCCCTGAGTCACGAAGACAAGCGCCCGGTGGCCGACCGGCTCACCGTGCAGAGCGCAGGCATCCTCCACTACAGCATCACCGCCAAGCTGCATATCAGCAGCCAGGGGGCAGAGGGCGACGTGATCCTGCAAGCCGCCCGCGACAAGCTGGCCGCCTTCATCAACCCGCGCCGGCGCATCGGCATCGAGGTGCCGCGCTCTGCCATTGATGCAGCCTTGCACGTGCAAGGGGTCAGCAAGGTCGACCTGATCGGCTGGGCTGACATCACCCCCAGCCCCACCCAGGCGGCCTACTGCACCGGCTTCACCGTGGAGCGGGCATCATGACCACCCTGCTGCCACCCAGCACCAGACGTACCGAACGCAACCTGGCCACCGCCGGGGAGCAGGCCATGCAGTTGCCGCTCCCGTTTCGTTCACTCTGGTCACCCTGGACCTGCCCAACCCGCCTGCTGCCCTATCTGGCCGCCAGCTGGAGCGTTGATCGCTGGGATGACAAATGGCCAGAGGCCACCAAACGCCAGGTCATCGCCAACAGCTACTTTGTGCACAGCCACAAAGGCACCATCGGCGCCATCCGCCGGGTGGTAGAGCCGCTGGGCTACCTGATCAGGGTACTGGAATGGTGGCAAGAAACCCCGAACGCAGACCCGGGCACCTTCAAGCTCGACATCGGCGTGCTCGACACCGGCATCACCGAAACCATGTACCAGGAGCTGGAACGGCTGATCGCCGACGCCAAGCCAATGACCCGCCATCTGACCGGCCTTGCCATCAGCATGGAAACCCGCGGCCAGGTTTACATGGGGGCTGCCTGTCACCTGGGGGAAGAGCTCACCGTGTACCCATATCAGCCGGGCCCCATCGTCGTGACAGGGATGGATGTGTTCGGTGCTGCGGTGCACACCATCGACATCACCAGCATCAGCACAGAGGCCGGCGAATACCACTTCAACAAATGGGCAGTTGCCGTTGAATCGGCATGTGCCCTCGGATTCTCGGAGGTAACCAATGGCGTCCACTAACCAGGGCGATGACGCCGTCGCACGGCTTGATGCAGCCGTCACAGCGTTTGAAGACATCCTGACCGGACCGGAAGGGCAAACCGTGCCGGTACCGGGTAAAAACCCGCAACCAACCCTGGCCGAGCGCGTCAAACAGAACCTAAAGCCCAGCACAGATGCGGCCGCCGGTTACGCAAGCCAAGCGATGGCTGGCGCCAAGGCAGCAGACGAATCAGCCAAACTGGCCTCGCAGATAACCGGACTTGGCACAGTAGAGGACGCGATCGCGCTGGCCGGCATGCCTTTGCCGGATGTCTGGTCTCCCTTGGTCGACAATCTGCGGCTCATCACCGGCAAGGGGCGGGATGTGCTGGTTGGTGCTGATGTCGTTGCCCGTTATTGGCAATTCGAGAGACTCAGTGCTGCGACAGAGCGCCAGAAGGATGGAAAGCTGCGCCTCGTTCCAGCCGGCGAACCACGTTACGAGGGTGGTTTTCTGGTCAAAGAGCGAGGCTCCACCAACATGAATTTCCCTCATGACGCCAGTTCCGGCTGCGTAGGAACAAGAGGGACCGTTGAGGTGACAGCAGGATCCGGCCTTCTTGGGGAGGCTCAAACCACCAAGTTCAGGGAGGATACCTCTGACGGGCCTCATTACATGTGGCTGAAAAACACCGCCGGATTCACTGTCGGCGATGTCGTCTCAATCACAGCTGAAGTTGTGCCACTGAAAGCAGGCATCGACAAGATACAGATTGGCGGCGACAACTTCGGTGCACCGACCAAGGTGACCTACGATGTTCCACCGTCACAACTTGGCAAGCCCATGGTCATCACCTACACAGGGACGGCAACCGCCACCACCCTGCGTGGATACATATGGGCAATGGTCAGCGGGCAAACCCAATGGCTTGGTGATGGCAGCGTCAACTTTGAAGTGTTGTCTGTTCAGGTAGAAAAGGGACCACCGACCTCTCTCATCCCAACCACAACTGCCGCCGCAACAAGAGCTGCTGAGCTTGTTTGGCTGCCTGGGCCAGCAAATAACCCGGGTTATGGAAGGAGCAGGACTTACGCGGTGGAGTTTGAAGTCATCAGCGCCAGCACAACAGGCTATATCCCACTTTTCTGTGATGGTGTTCATCCAACTCGTCATTTTCTTGGGGTATGGGTAGATGGCGCTCTCATCGCAACAAATGACTACACGCCAGCAAGATTACTCGCCCCACCACTACAGAAGCGAAATGTTATGGCTGCGTCATTTAACTACGACGGAGGCTATGCCGCATTAAGCCTGAATGGTGGACCAGTCGTGAAATCACCCACGCCTTGCACCATCAAACCGGGTCAATCAGAAGCTGCCTATGAACGCTTGGAGATAGGGTCTCTTGGTGGTTGGGGTCATGTATCAAGTATCCGATTGCGCAACTTCCGCCAATGGAATCGCCCTGCATCTGACACGCAGTTGAGGGGGATTAAGTAATGCACATGACAGACCTATACCTGCGAGCCACTGACGAATCCACCATGGCCAGCGCACTTCTGGAAGCGGGTTTTAGCCATGACGCCGAAACGGGTGTGTTCTACGAAGCATCGTCGGCCATCGATGTGATTGGGGACATTTACCGCCCAACCGGTGAAGTAACCCTGATTGATGGGGAGTCGGTACCGGTGTTTGAAAAGATTCCTGGTTACCACGTCAACGTACGCACCACATCTGACGCGGTGGCAGCACAACTCGCACATTTGAAAACTGACCCTGCCACCCCGCTCAGGGTCTGGGCATAAGGAGCCACCATGGCAAACTTTTTCGCAATCCTGACCAACGCCGGCGCGGCAAAATTGGCAAACGCTACTGCGCTGGGCATCCCGCTGAAATTGACATCGATGGCAATTGGTGACGGCAACGGGCAGCCGGTAACACCGGATCCGGCAGCAACCAAGCTCGTCAACGCCAAACGCACGGCGCCACTCAATGCCCTGTTTGCAGACCCGCTCAACGCCAGTCAGTTGGTAGCAGAACAGATTATTCCTGAAACCGTTGGCGGGTGGTGGATCCGTGAACTAGGCCTGTTCGATGACGCCGGCACCCTCATCGCCGTGGCCAACTGCCCTGACACCTACAAGCCGCTGCTGTCTGAAGGGTCTGGCCGTACTCAGGTTATTCGCATGATGCTGATTGTCAGCAGCACCAGTGCAGTGGAACTCAAAATTGACCCGGCCGTGGTGCTGGCAACTAGAAAATACGTCGATGATGCACTGGCCGCCCACAAGCAGAGCCGTGACCACCCGGATGCCAGCGAGACTGAAAAAGGTTTTACCCGCTATGCTGCCCAGGCCGAAGTCAATGAGACTGTCACCGCCAATCAGAAGGCTGATGCCGTTGTCACAGTGAAAACCCTATGGGGCTGGGTCAAGCAGGCCAGTGAAACCGTACTCGGCATGATGAAGGTGGCGACCCAGGCGCAAACCGATGCGGGTACCTCTGACGCAGTGACCATCACCCCGAAAAAACTCAGGTCAGGCATTTCTTTCATGCTCGGTTCGGTCGGGTATATCTGCCTGCCATCCTGGATGGGAGGGGTCATCATCCAGTGGGGAACTGGCATCGGTGCATCAACCTATGACTTCGGGATATCCTTCCCTATTGCATTCCCAACTGCGTGTTGGGCCGCGACTGTTTCATGTGATTACACACCCGAGACAGGAAGGGTTGGATACGTTGCCTGTAAAAAGGAAAGAACAAGGCTTGTTTGCCGTTCTAGTGACACACTGTCAACAAACTGGATTGCAATTGGAATTTAGAGAGGGGCAATATGATACTATTTTCAGCATCAACCATGGGGTTTTATGATACTGATATACACACAGTAGATGGCATCCCAAAAGACGCTAAAGAGATAAGCAGGGAGTTGCGGGATGAAATGGTTAAAGGACAAGGTCAGGCTAAGTTAATTGCCGACGAAAATGGGTACCCATCATTGCAGGAACAATAAAGTAGCAAAAAGCCAAGATACCAAGCAAGTGCATGGAATCTTGGCTTTTTCCATTAACAGTTATCAGAAACAAGTGTATAATCGCCCAGTTATTTTATTGGGGATTAATGAATGAATAGGGATGTAGGCGTAGATATATTGAGGATACTGGCCGCATTTATGGTCGTTGGTATACACACCATACCATTGTATACCGGCGAAGGTGGTATAGCAGATAATATAAACATGTGGCTGCAAGCAGCGGTTAGGTCTGGTCTGCCGGTGTTCTTTATTATATCTGGGGCATATTTACTAACATCAAACATAAGAGATGTTCCCAAGTGGTATATAACTAGATTTTCTTCAATCCTGATTCCATTTATTACGTACGCATATATACACTTTGCATTCACAATGAACATTAACATATTTGATGCATTAACATTAAAGTTGTTTGCAAAATCGTTGTTGACGAGTCAGACATCAATATCGGCTCATTTCTGGTTTGTATACGTAATGGTGGGCCTGTATTTATTGGCGCCTGCACTGAGTGCAATGATGCAAGGGATGACCGCAGAGGGAGCAAAGAGAGCGCTTGTTATAATTTTAGTTTTGCATGGAATTAGCTCTAACTATCCAGTGATTCAGCATGTAACTAACGTTCCGAATATTTTCCTGATACCGGATATGTATATTTGGATGTTGTATTTCATTTGTGGTGGGTTGCTATATAAATGCAAGGATATGTTTTCATTCAAAGAATCTTGGCTAATGGTTTTATTTGGCTTCTTGATGACTGCTTCATTGACTTGGATTACACCTAACAAATATGGAATTACATTCCAGCAGTATGATGTGAATGTAACCATGGTGGTTTTTACATCCGGTTTGTTTTTGCTTTTCTCAAAAAAATCAGACTTACTTTGCTGCATAAGTGAAAAAGCGATAAATTGTATTTCTTATGTGGGAAGAAAAACATATGGAATATATCTTATTCACATACTTGTTTTAGGGGTGATAATTAGGCATGCACCAAATGTAAACATAGTCTTAAACTCGTATAACGCGAATATAATTCTTACTGTTATGTGTTTTGGTATATCTCTGTTCATGGCTGCATTTATTGATATACCACTAGAATATATAGTAAAAAAAATAAGAAAACTAAGCAGCTAATCGCTTAGTAAGTCCAATCAGCACCCCGCCCAGCGCGGGGTGTTTCGTAACTGCCGCCAAACGCCACCTTGTCACCGCCTGACCATTGTGTAGCGCCGCCACACAATGGCAGCAGCTCGCCTGCCATCCCCAGCCCCTGCATCCTGACCATGCTCGCATTTCCTTGCAAAAGCTCCGTCCGGACAACAGGAGAACCTATGGCACTGGACCAATTTCACCACGGCGTACGCGTCGTGGAAGTCAACGAGGGCACCCGCACCATCCGCACCGTCGCCACGGCGGTGATCGGCATGGCCTGCCACGGCGAAGATGCGGATGCTACCTACTTCCCGCTCGGTAAACCGGTGCTGATCGCCAACCTGCCGGCAGCCATCGCCAAGGCAGGCACCCAAGGCAACCTAAAGCGCTCGCTGCAAACCATCTATGACACCGTCAACACCATTGCCATTGTCGTGCGCTACGCCAAAGGTAATGACGAGGCCGAGCTGACCAGCAACATCATCGGCACCATCAAGCCGGATGGCAGCTACACCGGACTCAAGGCACTGGAACGGGCTGCCCCGATGACCGGCGTCAAGCCGCGCATCCTCTGTGTGCCGGATCACTGCACCCTGCCGGTGGCCAGCGCGCTGGGTGGCGTGGCCAAAAAGCTGCGCGCCTTTGCCTACGTGCCGACCATCGCCGAGACCGTCGAGGCTGCACTGGCCTACCGCGAAAACTTCTCCAGCCGCGAACTGATGCCGATCCACGGCGACTGGACTGCGTGGGATGTGGTAGCCAATGCCAGCGTCAAACTGGATGCCTGCCTCAAGGCTGCCGCCATGCGGGCGCTCATCGACAAAGAGATCGGCTGGCACAAGACCCTGTCGAACGTCGGCGTGACCGGGGTCGACGGCATGACCAAGTCCCTGTTCTGGGATCTGCAAGACCCAGATACCGAGGTCGGCCTGCTCAACGCCAACGAGATCACCGCCCTCATCCGGGCCGATGGCTTCCGGTACTGGGGCAACCGCACCTGTTCCGATGATCCGCTGTTCGCCTTCGAGAACTACACCCGCACCGCCCAGATCCTGGCAGACACCATGGCCGAGGCCCACATGTGGGCCAACGACAAGCCGCTCACCCCAACCCTGGTGAAAGACATCGTCGAGGGCATCAAGGCCAAGGGCCGCGAACTGGTGGCGGGCGGTTACCTGCTCGGCTTTGACTGCTGGTACAACGAAGAGCTCAACGACAAAGACACCCTCAAGGCCGGCAAGCTGCGCATCGATTACAACTACACCCCGGTGCCGCCGCTCGAAGACCTCGGCTTTATCCAGCGCATCACCGACCACTACCTCATCGACTTCGGCGCCCGCGTCGCGGCCGCAGCATAAGGAGCCACCATGGCACTGCCACGCAAACTCAAGCACCTCAACATGTTTCTCGATGGCGGCAACTGGATCGGCGTCGCCGAAGACTTCACCCCGGCCAAGCTGAGCCAGAAGTTCGAAGCCTACCGGGGCGGCGGCATGATGGGCGCCGCCAATATCCACATGGGGCTGGAAGATGGCGCCCTCGACACGTCCTTCACCTTCGGCGGCCTTGAAGCCGATCTGGTCAAGCGCATGGGCACACCGAAGATTGACGGCGTCTCCCTCCGCTTTGCCGGCTCAGTTCAGCGCGACGACACCAGTGAAGTGGTCGCTGTCGAAATCGTCCAGCGCGGCCGCTTCAAAGAGCTCGACCGGGGCACCCTCAAGAGTGGCGACAACTCCCAGAGCAAAGTCAGCATGGTCAACACCTACTACAAAGAGACCATGAACGGCGTCGACCTGGTCGAAATCGACCTGATCAACATGATCTGGATTGTCGACGGCGTCGACCTGATGGCCGAACACCGCAAAGCCATCGGCCTCTAACCTACCCAACAACCCAACGGGCGGCCCACAGCCGCCCTCACCACATCAACAACAGGAACAAGCACCATGGAAAACAAACCCGTGACCCTCGACCAAGCCATCCAACGCGGCGACACCACTATTACCGACGTGCAACTGCGCAAGCCACAAGCAGGCGAGCTGCGCGGCCTCAACCTGGCCGACGTTCTGCAGATGGATGTCAACGCCCTCATCAAACTGCTGCCCCGCATCACCACTCCGAGCCTCACCGAAGCCGAGGTAGGAAACATGGACTCGGCTGACCTGCTGCAGCTGGGCAGCAAGGTGGCCGGTTTTTTGATGCCGAAGAAAATGGGTTACCTGGCTGCGTAGATGACCTGATGGCCGAGATCGCCATCATCGCCCACTGGCCGCCGTCCGAGATGGCGGCCATGGAAATCAGCGAGCTGATGGGCTGGCACCAACGCCTCGTTGAGATTCACAACCACATCAACGGGGCAACAGAACAATGAACCCTCTCAAACTTCAAATCCTGCTCGGGGCGGTCGACAAGCTCACCGCCCCCCTCAAAGCCGTCAGCGGCCAGAGCCGCCTGACAGCTCAAGACCTGCTCGCCACCAAAAAGCGCATCAAAGAGCTGGAAACCCAAAGCGGCCAGATTGAAGGTTACCGCACCCTTGGCCGCCAGATTGGCGCCACCCGCGCCCAGCTCACCCAGGCACAACGCGATGCCCAGCAGATGGCCCAACAGCTCGCTCAGGTAGAACAGCCCACCAAAGCCATGACCCGTGCCATGGAGCAAGCCAAGCAGAAGGTGCGCGATCTCTCCCAGCAAGAGCGTGAAATGGTCGCCCGCCACGGAAGCCTGAAACGCGCCATGAACGAAGTCGGCATCAATACGAGGCAGCTCGGCGAGCACCAGCGCCGCCTCAAGACTGATCTGGCCGCCGCCAACGGACAACTCGACCAGCAACGCGCCAAGCTGGGCCAGCTGGCTGACCAGCAAAAGCGCCTCAACCAGGTCAAGGCCAGCTACCGGCAGACCCAGGAGCTGCGCGGCCAGATTGCCGGCCACGGCGCCACCGCTATCGCAGCCGGTACCGCCATCGGCATGCCGGTTTACAGCGCCATCAAGGAATACTCCAGCTTTGAAGACGCCATGAAGGGGGTGGCAAAACAGGTCGATGGCGCCAGGGATGACTCTGGCAAGCTGACCCAGGTCTACTTCGACATGGCCAAACAGATTCAAGCCATTTCAGAAGAGATCCCCCAACTCAACGGCGCGATCGACATCGCAGCACTGGTTGAAGGCGCCGCCCGCATGGGGGTGCAAGGTCAAGAGAACCTGCTCAAGTTCGCCAGAACCTCCGCCAAGGCTGCCACCGCCTTTGAGTTGCCGGCCGGCCAGCTCGCCGAAGACATGGGCAAAATCGCCAACCTCTACAAAATCCCCATCGGCAACATCGAAGAGCTTGGCGACGCCATCAACTACCTCGACGACAACGCCCAATCCAAGGGCGCCGACATCATCGACGTGCTGCAACGCCTGGGCGGGGTAGCCGACAAACTCGACTTCCGCAAAGCCGCCGCGCTGGGTTCTACCTTCCTCAGCCTGGGGGCTGCGCCGGAAATAGCCGCCAGCGCCTCCAACGCCATGGTGCGCGAGCTTTCCATCGCGACCATGCAAAGCAAGCGCTTCCAGGCTGGGATGAAAGCGATCGGCATGCAGTCAACCGCAGTAGAAAAGGCCATGGCCACCGACGCCATGGGCACCATCACCAAGGTGCTGGAGAAGATTAAGAAGCTGAACGTCGAAGACCAGCTCAGGGTCACCACCCAGATATTCGGCAAGGAATACGGCAAAGACGCGGCCAAGCTCTCCAACAACCTGGACGAGCTCTATCGCCAGCTGAAACTGGTGAACGCCGAGAAGTCTAGGGGGTCGATGCAGCGAGAGTCAGACATCGACAAAGACTCGCTCTCATCGCAGTGGCTGATCCTGCAGGCCGGGATAAAGAACGTGAAGGCAGACCTCGGCGAGAAGCTGCGCGGCTCATTGATGGACATCATCAAGTACATCAAGCAGATCGTGGTGGGCGTTCGCCACTGGGTTGAAGAAAACCCGGAGCTGGCCAACACCTTGGTGCGTGTCGCAGCTGTGACCTCGGTCATCGCCATCGCCATGGGCGGGCTATCGCTGGCAGTCGCTACCCTGCTGGGGCCTCTGGCCATCATGAAACTCATCTTCGGGGTGCTGGGGGTCACCTTTGGCGGCATGCTGAGTGCGATAGGGGCACTCCTTGCCCCATTGGCTGCCCTTGCTGCGCTGGGGATTGCCATCATCAAGTTTTGGCAGCCCATCAGCGCATTTTTCAGCGGCCTCTGGCAGGGAATCATGACCGGGCTTGCCCCAGTCTTTGAAGCCTTCAAGCCGTTCGCCCCGTTAATTGATGGCATCGGCTCCGGGGTTAAAGCGCTATCTGGCTGGTTTGGTGACCTGCTAGAACCACTCAAGTTCTCCAAGGAAACGCTGGAAGGGTTCGGCAGCGCCGGCCAGTTCGTCGGCAGAATCCTGGGCGAGGCCTTCAATCTGGCTCTCACCCCGCTCAAGGCCTTCCTGAAAGGGATCGAATGGCTGCTCGAATCGCTTGGCATTCTGGAAGCCAAGAAGTTGCCGAGCTTCCAGATGACTGCGCCGACCGCATCCACACCGGGTTACCTGAATGGCAACTTCGGCTCACCAGCACTTTCCAGCGGGTACAGCTACGGCCCCCGCATTGTACCTACACCGGTGCCAAAACCCGTCGCGGCCAGAGGTGGAAACACCACTACCACCCACAAATGGACCATCGTGCAGCAACCGGGGGAAACACCTGATGATCTCGTTCGCAAGATTGACCAACGGATAGAACAACGCGAACGGCAAGCCGCCGCCCGTGGCCGCGCCACGCTGGGTGATCGCAACTAAGGAGCAACCACCATGATGATGACCCTAGGCTGGTTCGTGTTTATGCGCTCGACCGTTGCCCCACAATCACAGCAAGACGAATGGGCATGGCGCCACCCGGGCAATAACCGGGTCGGTGCCCGCCCGGCTTACCAATTCCTCGGCCCTGACGATGAAACCAGCACCCTGAGCGGGGTGCTCTACCCAGAGTTGACCGGCGGGCCGGTGTCGCTCGACATGCTGCGCCAGATGGGCGACAGCGGTGAAGCCTTCCCCCTGATCCAGGGCGATGGCGTGATGCGCGGCTCGTTCGTCATAGAGGGCATCAGCACCACCCGCACCGAGTTTTTAAGCGATGGCGCCGCCCGCAAGATAGAGTTCAGCATCAAGCTCAAGCGGGTCGACGACAACGACAGCACGCTGGGCAACACCCTGCTTGGGCGCACCGCAGGTAACCTGCTCGGCCGCTTGGGGGTGGGCAAACTCATGGGTAGCATTGGCGGCAAGCTGGGGGGGATCCTCTGATGGGGGCGCTAGACCAGTTCGGCAGCCGCCTGGCCGAGAATCTTGGCATCACCAGCTCGCTCGATGCCCTGCGCCAAGGCCATCCGGTGCCGGCCTACCAGGTGCTGGTCGATGGCAAAGACATTTCGGCCGCCATCCGCCCACGCCTGATGTTGATGACCATCACCGACAACCGGGGTTTCACTGCCGACACCATCGAGATCACCCTCGATGACAGCGACGGTCAGCTCGACATGCCGCGCCGGGGGGCCACCCTGCGCTGCCTCATAGGGTGGCAAGGCAGCGCCCTGGTCGACAAGGGCACCTTCAATATTGACGAAGTGGAGCACACCGGCGCCCCGGATATGCTCACCATTCGGGGCAAATCGGCTGACCTGCGCGGCAGCATGAACAAGCTGCGCGAGCGCAGCTGGCACCAATCCACCGTCGGCAGCATCGTCGAACAGGTGGCCGCCACCTACCAGCTCACCCCCTGCGTGGGTGACTCGCTCAAGGGGCAGCTGGTCGACCACATCGACCAAGCTAACGAAAGCGATCTGGCCTTCCTCACCCGCTTGGCCGGCCAGTGCGATGCCATCTCTACCGTCAAATCTGGCCGCCTGATGTTCATCAAGGCAGGCCAGGGCACCACCGCAAAGGGCCAGCCGCTGCCAGCCATCACCATCACCCGCCAAGATGGCGATCAGCACCGCTTCTCAGTGGCAGACCGCGACGCCTACACCGGCGTGACGGCCTACTGGCAAGACAACAAAGCCGCAGAGAAAAAGAAAGTCGAGGTGAAGCGCAAGAGAAAGACCAAACCGAAGCCAGAGCGGCCATTGCCGCCGGGCGTCGTGGTCAACAAGAAAGAGAATGAGCTGCTGGTCGGCAGCAGCGAGAACGTCAAGGAGTTGCGCCACGTCTACGCCAACCAGGCCAACGCCATGCGGGCGGCCAGGGCAGAGTGGGAGCGGATCCAGCGCGGGGTGGCAGAGTTCGACATCACCCTGGCCAGGGGCCGGCCCGAGCTTTACCCGGAACAACCCACCACCGTCAGGGGGTTCAAGCCACAGATAGACGAGGCCGACTGGCTGCTCACCCAGGTGGTGCACGACCTCACCAATCAGGGCTACACCAACCGCCTGCAGCTCGAGGTGAAACTCGACGAGCTACCGGAATAAAAATGGCGGCAGAAGATAAGCTGCCGCCATTTCATCGCCATGACATAAAATAAAACCAACAACCATTTGATTATTAACGATATTTAAAATCACATATAGTCGAGATGGTTGTAGTTAAGGTGTGACATCCGATGGGGTTCCCGCGCTGCGCGGACTCCGGTAGCAACTGAGTTCAGCCGCCAGAATGTCATACATGTCGCTGATCGAGTCAACCTTGTTCGCGTCGAACTGTGCCTGCAGATGGGCCTTGAGGCGGGCCGGATCCGGCATCCGCTCCCCGCAGTAACGCTTGTTGGACTGTTTGACCCGTTCGCCGGCCCGGCTGCTCAGCGCCCGCTCGGCGAAGGTCTCGCCAAACTGGGCCTTGGCCTGCTTGTCCCCCAGCATCAGGGCGCTGTCGACCACCCCGTTGAGGTAGGCCGAGCAGCCGGCCGAGGCCGCATCTTGCTGGCAATCCTGCAGACTGCCGGCCCAGGCCGTCTGGCTCAGCACCAGCAAGGCCAGCCATCCTAGTCTTTTCATAACCCCTCCGTGCTTTGGTCGGCCTCCCGGTTCGGGAGCGCCATGCGCAGGGCGAGATAACCGACGATCGCCGCCAGGGTCGATCCCACCAGGATCCCGAGGCGCGAATAGCTGCCGTAATCTAATCCGCCGTGCTCGAAGGCCAGCGAGGCGATGAACATCGACATGGTAAAGCCGATGCCACACAGGATGCTGACCGCGAAGATCTGTTTGAAATTGACCCCGTTGGGCAATTGGGCAATGCCGAGCTTCACCGCCAGCCAGCTGATGGTGAACACCCCGAGCGGCTTGCCGATGAACAGCCCCAGCATGATGCCGAGCGGCACCGGGCTCAGCAGGGCGGAGAGACCGATCCCCTCCAGCGACACCCCGGCATTGGCAAAGGCGAACAGCGGCAGGATCAGGTAGGCACTCCAAGGGTGCAGGGCATGCTCCAGCTGCTTGAGCGGCGAGGCATAGCGTTTGCCGTTGAGCGGGATCATGAAGCCCACGATGACCCCGGCCAGGGTCGCATGGACGCCTGACTTCAGCACCGCAACCCAGAGCACCAGCCCCACCAGCATGTAGAGGCTGATCCGATCCTCGCCGCGGCGGTTCATCCACAGCAGGGTCAGGGTCGCCAGGATGCCGATCGCCAGCGCCGTCAGCGACAGCTGCTGGGTGTAGAACAGCGCGATGATGATGATGACGCCCAGGTCATCCATGATGGCCAACGCCAGCAGGAAAACCTTGAGGCTGACCGGCACCCGCTTGCCCAGCAGCGCCATCACCCCGAGGGCGAAGGCAATGTCGGTGGCGGCGGGAATGGCCCAGCCGGCGCGCGCCACTTCATCCGAGTAGTTGAAGAAGGCATAGATGAGCGCGGGCGCCAGCATGCCGCCCACCGCGGCGATGGCCGGGAAGGTAGCCTGCACCCGGGAAGAGAGGGCCCCTTCCAGCATCTCGCGCTTCACCTCGAGGCCGACCAGCAGGAAGAAGACGGCCATGAAGCCATCGTTGATCCAGAGCAGCAGCGGCTTGTTGATGTCGAGGGCGGCGATGCGCACCTGCACCTGGGTATCGAGGAAGGCCTGATAGCTGCCGGCCAGGCCGCTGTTGGCCAGGATCATCGCCAGCATGGCCGCCATGATCAGAATTATTCCGGAGGCGGCCTCCAGCTTGAGGAACTTTTTGATTACGTCGCTCATGGTTAAATTATCCACAGTATTACTTTGTTTTGAGTCTATATCCCATAACAATTAATGGAAAATCGTTTCTTACTGCGAAATACAACGAGAAAACCGAAGGCAAAATCAAACATGCCTGCTATAAGCAGGTTTTCTCTCACACGGATTTCACTCGGAGCCCAGTCATCAGAGTGAATATTCCGTGGCTTTTATGCATAAAAAAGGCGCCTCATGGGCGCCTTTCACATCAGATGGCGACGGGCGCCTTGATGCCGGGATGGGGGTCGTAACCCTCTATCTCGAAATCCTCGAACCTGTACTCGAAGATGGAGTCCGGCTTGCGCTTGATCACCAGGGTCGGCAGCGGGCGCGGCTCGCGGGTGAGCTGCAGTGCGGTCTGCTCCATGTGGTTGGAGTAGAGGTGCACGTCACCACCGGTCCAGACGAAGTCGCCCACTTCCAGGTCACACTGCTGGGCCATCATGTGGGTCAGCAGGGCGTAGCTGGCGATGTTGAACGGCAGGCCGAGGAACACGTCACAGCTGCGCTGGTAGAGCTGGCAGGAGAGCTTGCCGTCGGCCACGTAGAACTGGAAAAAGGCGTGGCAGGGAGCCAGCGCCATCTTGTCCAGTTCACCCACGTTCCAGGCGGAGACGATGATGCGGCGCGAATCCGGATTGTGCTTGATGTCGTCCACCGCCTTCTGGATCTGATCGATGACAGACCCGTCAGCCGCCGGCCAGGAGCGCCACTGGGCGCCATACACCGGCCCCAGATCGCCGTTCTCGTCGGCCCACTCGTCCCAGATGCTGACCCCGTGTTCTTTCAGGTAGGCGGTGTTGGTATCGCCATTGAGGAACCACAGCAGCTCGTGAATGATGGAGCGCAGGTGGCACTTCTTGGTGGTGACCAGCGGAAAGCCTTCCGCCAGATTGAAGCGCATCTGATGGCCGAACAGGGAGATGGTGCCGGTACCGGTACGGTCGGATTTGACGGTCCCTTCATCGAGGATCTTCTGCATCAGGTCGAGATAGGCTCGCATTACTTTGCCTCCTTGACGCTGTTACCGAACAGCTGCGGCCGCTTGTAGGCAACCCAGATCATCAGGGCACCGATGATGATCATCGGGGTGGAGAGGATCTGGCCCATGCTGATCTCCTGGAAGTAGAGACCGAGCTGGCTGTCCGGCTGGCGCACGAACTCCACCAGGAAGCGGAACAGGCCGTAGAACAGCAGGAACATGCCGGAGATGGCGCCACGGGGCGGGTTCTTGCGCCAGAACAGGTTGAGGATGATGAACAGTACCACCCCTTCCAGCGCGAACTGATAGAGCTGGGACGGATGGCGCGGCTCCGGGCCCGCCTCCGGGAAGATGATGGCCCAGGGCACATCGGTGACCCGGCCCCACAGCTCGCCGTTGAGGAAGTTGCCGATGCGGCCGACGCCGAGGCCGAACGGAATGAGCGGTGCCACGAAGTCAGCCACGGTGAAGAAGTGGCGATTGGTCTTGTGGGCAAACCAGACCATGGCGGTGATGACCCCGATCAGGCCGCCGTGGAACGACATGCCACCGGTCCAGATCTTGAACAGGTAGAGGGGATCGGCCAGGAACATGTCGAAGTTGTAGAACAGCACGTAACCGACCCGGCCACCCAGGATCACCCCGAGGAAGCCGTAAAACAGCAGGTCGGAGACCTCGTTGCGGGTCCAGCCACTGTTCGGCGCATCCGCGCGGCGTCCCGCCAGCCACATGGCAAAGGCGAAACCAAACAGGTACATGAGACCATACCAGCGTACCGATAGTGGTCCCAAACTGAATGCTACGGGATCAATCTGCGAGAAAACCCAATATCCATCGTGCTGCATATGCGGCCCCAGTCATAAGAAAAGCCGCATTTTCCGATCATTCGTCAGCAGGGACAAGGCATGATTATCAATCAGTCTGTTTCGTTTTGTGACCGGCGCGCAGCAAACCGCCCAGGCCGTGCTCTTCCAGATAGCGGGCAAACAGGCCGCGCAGCACGTGCGGGTTGTCGTGCTTGAGGCCATCCGTCAGCAGCACCGTCAGTTCGCTCAGGGTCGACTGACGCAGCACGTACCTGATGCGGGCGATGTTGTGGGTGTTCATGCTGAAGCGGCGATAGCCCATGGCCAGCAGCAGCAGCACCCCGACCGGATCACCGGCCAGCTCGCCACACACCGACACCGGCTTCTGGTAACGATGGGAGGCATCGACCAGCAGTTGCAGGGCGCGGATCACCGCCGGATGGAAGGCATCGTAGATGTTGGCGACCCTGGCGTTGTTGCGATCTACCGCCAGCAGGTACTGGGTCAGATCGTTGCTGCCCACCGACCAGAAATCGATGAGCGGTGCCATTTCGGGCAGGATGTAGAGGGCGGAAGGCACCTCGATCATCACCCCCAGGCTCGGGTAGCGGATCACCGCCTCACGGCTGGCCGCCTCTTCCGACACTTCGCGCCAGGCCTGATCCAGCAGGCGGCGGGAAGCCTTGATTTCACTGACGCTGCTGATCATCGGCAGCATGATGGCCAGATTGTCCAGCCCTTCGCTGGCCCGCAGCATCGCCTTGAGCTGCACCAGAAACAGTTCGGGGTGATCCAGGGTGAGCCGGATCCCCCGCCAGCCAAGGAAGGGATTTTCCTCGACGATGGGGAAATAGGGCAGCTGCTTGTCACCGCCCACATCCAGGGTGCGCATGCAGACCGGCCGGTTGCGGTAGGTCTCCAGAATGCCGCGATAACGGGCGGTCTGCTCCCACTCGGAGGGGAAGCTGTCCTGCAGCATGAAGGGAATTTCAGTGCGATAGAGGCCGACCCCGTCTGCCAGCTGATTGAGGGATATTTCGGTGTCGGCACTGAGCCCGGCGTTGAGCAGCAGGGAGACAGGCACGCCGTCGGCCGTCTCGGAGGGCTGGTTGTCGACGCTGCGCACCAGGGTATCGAGCGCCCGCTCTTCGCTCAGCAGCTGGCGGTACTCGGTCAGGATCACCTGATTGGGCTCGATGAAGAGATCGCCGCTGTAACCATCGACCACCAGCATGCGACCGCCGATGTCGCCGAGCGGCAGATCCACCCCCATGATGGCCGCCACTCCCATGGCGCGAGCCAGAATGGCGGCGTGGGAGTTGGTGCCCCCCTTGAGCGACACCACCCCGGTCAGAAACTCGCGGGGAACTTCGGCCAGGATGGTGGCGGTCACCTCGTCTGCCACCAGCACCACCGGCTCGCCGATGGCGATATGCTCGGGCTCGTTTTGCACCAGCCGGCTGATGAGCCGCTGGGCAATGTCCTTCACATCGGTGGAGCGCTCCTGCAGGTAGGGGTCCTTCATCCCCTTGAACTGATCGATCAGCCGGTCACTGATGAGCTTGACCGCCGAGACGGCCGTCCAGTGCTCCTTGCTCACCTTGTTGCGAATGGGCTTGATGTAGCCCGGATCGTTCAGCAGATGCAGGTAGATGTCGAAGATGGCGACCGAGTCCTGGCTGTAGCTCTCGCGAAACCGCAGTGCCAGGCTCTCCAGATCATGGCGCACCTCCTCCACCGCCACATTCAGCCGCTCCAGCTGTCTGGCGTGATCCTCATCCTTGCGCGGGGTGATGGAGTTGAGCTCCTTGCGGGGCCGCCACACCCAGGCCTTGGCCATGGCGATGCCGCTGGCACCGGCAATGCCGCGCAGCGGCTTGCTCCAGTCGGTCTTCTGCAGCCAGCCCTTGGCCTGGGCCTGGGCAATCCGGGCCGCCAGCTGGGCCGCCAGGGTCACCATGAAGGACTCTTCCCCCTCATCGAAGAGGCGGCTCTCCTTCTGCTGCACCACCAGAATGCCCACCACCTGACGCTGATGCATGATGGGAGCGCCGAGGAAGGAGCGAAACGCCTCTTCGGCCACATCGGGCAGAAACTTGAAGCTGGGATGGGAGGGGGCATCGGCCAGGTTGATCAGCTCTTCCCGCTGACCCACCAGACCGACGATGCCCTGCTCGAACGGCAGGGTGGCCTTGCCCACCGCCGACTCGGCCAGACCATCGGTCGCGGCCAGCCGGTAGCGGCGCATCTCGGGTTCTGAGACATAAACGGAACAGCAGTCCACCATCATGGCCAGCCGGGTCTGGCTGACCAGTGCCTGCAAGGCCAGCTCGAGGGTATTGGCCTCGGCCATGCTTTCGACGATGCGTCTGAGTTCCGTTAACAACTAATCTGTGCTCCTTAACGGGGGCGATTGCGCCGCCCATCCTTCTTGTTGACCTGAATAGCCGGCACCGGCATCGCCAGCGGGGCAAACTCCTTCATTACCCGTCGATAGACTTCCCGTTTGAAGGAAACGACCTGACGGACCGGATACCAGAAGCTGACCCAACGCCAGTCATCAAACTCGGGATGACCATGACAGCCGAACTGGATCCTGGACTCCCTGCCCGGATCCAGCTGCAGCAAGAACCATTTTTGTTTTTGGCCAATACAGACCGGTGAACTGTCCCAACGAACGAGGCGTTTGGGCAAGCGGTACTTCAGCCAGTTGCGACTGGTGGCCATGATGGTCACATCTTCGGGCTTGAGGCCTATCTCCTCATACAGCTCACGATACATGGCCTGCTCCGGCGTCTCACCATCATCAACCCCTCCCTGCGGAAACTGCCAGGAGTGCTGCCCATAGCGCTTAGCCCACAATACTTGTCCGTCACGGTTACAGATCACGATTCCGACATTGGGACGAAACCCGTCGCCATCTATCACGTGATCACCTTATAAAGGCTGAATCTATAAGGGGATTGTTCCACATTCACCTCGTGGCAGCAAACAGGGACTGCGATCCCCCACTCATGAATAACTTTCAATTTCAAGCCGACTTATAAACAAATCCAAGGATCAACTGAGCCAAGTTGCCCACCCAGACTGTGCATAAGCCTGTGAGCAAGCAGGTATATACAGTAGTTTCATTTATCTGATCCAAACCAGGCGACAGCATACCCCATGTTGATAAAAACAGAATATGTATTTAAATACATGGTGTTAAACAATCAACGCTGGATCAAGATCCATGTCTTTCACGGCCGGCGATCCGGGATCTCGATTGTGAACAAGTTCGACTGTTCAAAGATCCACCACGGCTATTTTATCCACAGGAGTGGCACACTATCTGCTCTGGAATCGCCGTTGAAATCGGTGCTGTTTCACATTTTTTTGTAACAATGAGCCAACTATTAGCACTTGCCGGCAGTTATCCAAGATTTCTGTGGATAACTGTGTGCAATAGCGCGAGCAAACCCTTGGACAACTATTTTGAGCCTGGATCCTGCCGGTCAATGACCGACGACATAGAGACAAATTCGTTTAAAATCATTATGATAAGCACTTACTCACAAAACAGCCCCCCCTGTGCATACCCCTGCCAGGATCGGTTATAAAAACAGCGATCCTCAGCGAGGATCAGAGTTGCTAGAATAATCCCCCTTTGCAGGAGTGACCCATGCCCACCAACCCCCAGTCAGAGCAGGAATTGCTGGCCCGCGCCTATGCCATGGCGGGCTTCACGCTGGCCCAGCTGGCCGCCACGGCCGGCATCGCCGTGCCGGCGGATCTGCGTCGTGACAAGGGCTGGGTTGGTCAGCTGATCGAGTGGCAGCTAGGGGCCAGCGCCGGCAGCAAGCCTGAACAGGACTTCCCGGATCTCGGCATCGAACTCAAGACGATCCCCATCGATCCTCAGGGCAAACCACTGGAGACGACCTTCGTCTGCGTGGCACCGCTGATCGGTGTCAGCGGCCAGCAGTGGGAACAATCCAATGTGCGCAACAAGCTCTCTCGCGTGCTCTGGATCCCGGTGGAGGGCAGCCGCGAGATCCCCATCGGTGAGCGCCGGATCGGTATGCCGCTGTTGTGGAGTCCGAATGAAGAGGAGGAGCGGCTGCTGCGCCAGGACTGGGAAGAGCTGATGGACATGATAGTGCTGGGAGAGGTGGAGCAGATCAGCGCCCGCCACGGCCAGGTGTTGCAACTGCGTCCCAAGGCGGCCAACAACAAGGCTCTGACCCGGGCCATCGGCCGCAATGGCCAGCCGATCATGACCCTGCCGCGCGGCTTTTACCTCAAGATAGGCTTTACCCACGGGCTGCTGCAGCGCCACTTTGCCCTGCCCGCTTGATCTCGGTTATCAACATCCTTGTCATAAAGTGATATAAAAATAGCCAGCAGCTATTTCTTCGCAATCAGGACAAGGAGGCGTCATGCCGATCAACAAGCAATTTCTCAAGTCCCGCCCCGAGGTCAAGGTGACCTTTGCCGTGGAAAAAGAGGCAGCAGGAGAGGCCGAACAGGTGCTGTTGCTGGGGGAGTTCAGCCAGTGGCAACCCATCGAGCTCAAGCGGATGAAGAGCGGTGAGTTCAAGACCACCCTCAATCTGCCGACCGACGGTCCCGCTCATTTCGAGTATTGCTACCAGCTGGTGCAACCCAATGGGGAGACCCACTACGACAATGACTGGGCGGCGGATGACTACGTGCCCGGTCCCTTCGGACGGGACAACTCGGTGGTGCGGGTCAGCCAGCCAGGTTGAGCCGGCACACCCGAAAGCGGATACAAAAAAGGCTCGCCATTGGCGAGCCTTTTCACTACCTGTCGAGCTTTTCGCCGACATACCGACACCAATTCGAATCGAATTAGTTGAGCTTCTCTTTGATACGAGCAGCTTTGCCGGACAGGTTGCGCAGGTAGTACAGTTTGGCGCGGCGAACATCACCACGACGCTTCAGTTCTACACTGTGGATCAGCGGAGAGTGAGTCTGGAATACACGCTCAACACCTTCGCCGTTGGAGATCTTGCGAACGGTGAAAGCAGAGTGCAGACCGCGGTTACGCTTGGCAATAACGATGCCTTCGAAAGCCTGCAGACGCTCTTTACCACCTTCTTTAACACGAACTTGAACACGTACGGTGTCGCCCTGGGCAAAAGCCGGGATGTCGGTACGCAGTTGCTCTTGTTCAAGCTGCTGAATAATCTTGCTCATTGTCTTTCCTTACCTAGGATAAACTGAAAACTCTACTTAACGCTGTCACGCACTTCGCGGACATACTCGGCAAGAAGTGATTCTTGCTCGTCAGTCAGAGCTAGGTTGTTAATAAGTTCCGGCCTTCTCTGCCAGGTTCGTCCGAGCGATTGCTTGAGCCGCCAGCGCCGAATCACTTCGTGATTGCCGCTTGTCAGCGCCTCTGGCACCGCCAATCCATCCAACAACTCCGGCCGAGTGTAGTGGGGATGATCCAGCAGGCCATCCGTGAAGGAGTCCTGCTCGGCACTGGCCTGATCGCCCAAAACCCCAGGGACCAGACGCGAAACCGCATCGATCAGGGTCATGGCAGGCAACTCGCCACCACTTAACACGTAATCTCCGATAGACCACTCTTCGTCGACTTCGGTTTGTATCACGCGTTCATCGATACCTTCGTATCGACCGGCGACCAGAATCAGTTTCTGATTCGTCGCCAACTCGGTCACGCCCGCTTGAGTCAGCTTGCGTCCCTGAGGAGAGAGATAGATGACTTTCGCCCCGTCTCCCGCCGCTTGCTTGGCTGCATGAATCGCGTCACGCAGCGGCTGAACCATCATTAACATGCCGGGCCCACCACCATAAGGACGATCATCGACCGTACGGTGTTTGTCGTGGGTAAAGTCCCGGGGGTTCCAGCACTCAATCTGCAGCAGGCCACTCTTGACGGCCCGACCCGTTACCCCGTGCTCGGTAATGGCTCGGAACATTTCAGGGAAGAGGCTAATCACCCCAATCCACATAAGAAACCTCCGGCACCCGTGTTAGCGCGGGAAACTAGAAACCAGGATCCCAATCAACTTCGATTGTTCGAGCAGTCAGATCAATGTTCTTGATCACCTGCTCTTCCAGGAACGGAATCAACCGCTCCTTCGCACCAAAGGCATCTTTTACATTGGCCTCAACCACCAACACATCGTTGGAGCCGGTTTCCATCAATTCGGTCACCTTGCCCAGGTCGTATCCCTTGGTGGTCACTACCGAGCAACCAATCAGGTCACGCCAGTAGAACTCGCCCTCAGGCAACGCAGGCAACAGATCGGCGGCTACGCCAATCTCGACATTGGTCAATGCCAGGGCATCCTCGCGCACGTCGATACCATCGAGTTTGCAGATCAGACCCTTGTTGTGACGTTTCCAGGATGAAACCTGAATTTCACGCCACACCCCGTTCTGATTGATCAGCCAGGGGTTGTAATCGAAAATCGCTTCGGCAACATCGGTGAAGGAGTTCACTTTAAGCCAGCCCTTGATGCCGTAAACGGTACCCAGGGTGCCCAGAACTACAGGTTTTTCCACCTTAACTCCTTACCGTTTGGCTGATTAAGCAGCTTTGGCAGCGTCTTTGATCAGCTTGGCAACGCGGTCAGAAACAGCGGCACCAGTACCAACCCAATGCTCGATGCGAGCCAGGTCCAGGTTCAGCTTTTCAGCGTTACCAGAAGCAACCGGGTTGAAGAAACCAACACGCTCGATGAAACGACCGTCACGGGCGTTACGGCTGTCAGCAACTACTACCTGGTAGAACGGACGCTTTTTCGCGCCACCACGTTGTAAACGAATGGTTACCATATCGTCCTCATTAACATCTAATGAACAAGGCCCGCAAACACGCGGACCCTAGCTTAAAATAAGCCGCGTAATTCTACTTGGATTCGTAATAATTGCAACCAAGCCAGCCATTTTTTGCACAAGCGGCCCCATGAAAAGGGCCCACCCATGGTGAGCCCCTGACGTGTGCATGACGACCCGGTAATCAGAAGGGGCCGCGGCCACCACCGAATCCCGGCGGCAGCATGTTCTTCATCTGCCCCATCATCTTGCGCATGCCGCCCTTGCCGGACATCTTCTTCATCATCCGCTGCATCTCGGTGAACTGCTTGAGCAGCTTGTTCACGTCCTGCACCTGCATACCCGAGCCCGCGGCGATGCGACGCTTGCGGGAACCCTTGATGAGGTCGGGATGGGCACGCTCCTTGGGCGTCATGGAGCTGATGATGGCCTCCATCCGCACGGTGAGCTTGTCATCCATCTGATCCTTGATGTTGTCTGGCAGGCCGGACATGCCCGGCAGCTTGTCGAGCATGCCCATCATGCCGCCCATGTTGCGCATCTGGGCCAGCTGCTCGCGGAAATCTTCCAGATCGAAGCCCTTGCCGCTCTTGACCTTGCTGGCCAGCTTGGCCGCCTTCTCTTTATCGACGTTGCGCTCCACCTCTTCGATGAGAGAGAGCACGTCGCCCATGCCGAGGATGCGGGAGGCCAGACGATCCGGGTGGAACGGCTCCAGCGCATCGGTCTTCTCGCCCATACCGATGAACTTGACCGGTTTGCCGGTGATGTGGCGCACCGACAGAGCGGCACCACCGCGGGCATCGCCGTCCGCCTTGGTGAGGATCACGCCGGTGAGCGGCAGCGCCTCGTTGAAGGCCTTGGCGGTATTGGCGGCATCCTGACCGGTCATGGCATCCACCACGAACAGGGTCTCGACCGGCTTGATGGTGGCGTGGAGATGCTTGATCTCGTCCATCATGTCGCTGTCGACGTGCAGGCGACCGGCGGTATCGACGATCACCACGTCATAGAACTTCTTGCGTGCCTGATCGATGGCCGCATTGGCGATGTCGACCGGCTTCTGGCTGGCATCGCTCGGGAAGAAGTCCACACCGATGTCGCCCGCCAGGGTTTCCAGCTGTTTGATCGCCGCCGGACGATAGACGTCGGCACTGACTACCAGCACCTTTTTCTTGCTGCGCTCTTTGAGCAGCTTGGCCAGCTTGCCGACCGTGGTGGTTTTACCGGCACCCTGCAGACCCGCCATCAGGATGATGGCCGGTGGCTGGGCTGCCAGGTTGAGCTGCTCGTTGGCCTCCCCCATTACGGAGACCAGTTCGCCATGCACAATCTTGATGAAGGCCTGGCCCGGGCTCAGGGACTTGGCCACTTCCTGGCCAACCGCCCGCTCCTTGACGCGAGCCACGAAGTCACGCACCACCGGCAGGGCGACGTCCGCCTCGAGCAGCGCCATGCGAACTTCGCGCAGGGTCTCTTTGATGTTCTCTTCGGTCAGACGACCACGGCCGCTGACATTGCGCAGGGTGCGCGAGAGTCGTTCAGTCAAATTCTCAAACATGACGCATTCCGGTTCTTGGCGTAACAAATGGGGGCATTATACCTCAGCCGGCGCAATGAGGACGATTATTCGCCGCACACGACGGTGGCCTGCCCTCAAAAAGGGCTGGCGGCTGGTATTTCGGTCGGTGCCGGCGCACCTTCTGGTGCGCGCCGCTGCGGCAGACTGCTGCCTATATATGGGCGGATCGGCGGCAGCACAACTGGCGAGCACATCTTGTGCAAGGTATACTGCCCTTCCTATTCCCAATCGCTTGCTCGACAACGACCCGGTTATGATCGTGATCTCTGTTCTGGCCCTGGCGTTCTATCTGCTGGCCATCATCGCCTCTCTGCACCTGCTGCTCAGTGCCAAACCAGTGGGACAAGCCCCCCTGTTTGCCTGCATCGGACTGGCCCTGATCGCCCATGGCACCGCCGTGGCCGGCGAAGTGCTGGTGACTCACTCCGGTCAGAATCTGAGCATGCTCAACGTCGCCTCGCTGGTCAGTCTCATCATCAGCTGCTTCATGACCTGCGTCACCCGCCGCTTCAACGGCTGGATCCTGCTGCCGGTGGTCTACAGCTTCTCGGCCCTGCTGCTGGCCGCTAGCGCCCTCATTCCCGGTCGCTACATCACCCATCTGGAGGCCCATCCCCAGCTGCTGCTGCACATTGGTCTCGCGCTGATGGCCTACTCGGTATTGATGATCGCCTGCCTGTTCGCGCTGCAGCTCGCCTGTCTGGACCGGCAGCTGAAGTCGCGCAAGATCAGCCAGCTGCCCGCCATGCCGCCCCTGATGACGGTGGAGAAGCGGCTGTTCCAGCTCATCTCGGCGGGTCTGTTCCTGCTGACTCTCTCCATTGCCTCCGGCCTGTTCTTCCTCGAAGACATGTTCGCCCAGGGCAAATCCCACAAGGCCATCCTCTCGATCCTGGCCTGGTGCGTCTACGTGCTGCTGCTGTGGGGCCACCATACCCGTGGCTGGCGCGGTCGCAAGGTGATCACCCTGAGCCTGATCGGCAGCTTCATCCTGACTCTGGCCTATTTTGGCAGCCGCTTCGTCAAAGAAGTCTTGTTGAGCTGACCGCCACCCTTTTTATCACCCACTCCCACAGGAGCCCTTCTTGGACAGTATCTCAACGAGTACATTGCTGATTGTTCTCGTTATCTTGATCCTCTTGTCTGCTTTTTTCTCCAGTTCCGAAACCGGTATGATGTCCCTCAACCGCTACAAGTTGCGGCATCTCGCCCAGACCAAACACAAGGCCGCCCGCCGGGTAGAAAAGCTGCTCTCTCGCCCGGATCGCCTGCTGGGGCTGATCCTGATCGGCAACAACCTGGTCAACATCCTCGCCTCGGCCATCGCCACCATCGTCTGTATCCGCGTCTTCGGCGATCTGGGGGTGGCCATCGCCACCTTCGGCCTGACCCTAATCGTGCTGGTGTTTGGTGAAGTGACCCCCAAGACCCTGGCGGCCATGTTCCCGGAGAAGATTGCCTACCCGGCCTCCTGGGTGCTCAAGGGGCTGATGGTGCCACTCTCACCCCTGGTCTGGCTGATCAACGGCATCACCAGCGGCCTGCTCAAGCTGCTGCGGCTCAACCCCAGCAAGGATGACGCCCTCAATACCGAGGAGCTGCGCACCATCGTCAACGAGGCTGGCAGCCTCATCCCCCAGCGCCATCAGGAGATGCTGCTCAGCATTCTGGATCTGGACAAGATGACGGTGGAGCACATCATGGTGCCGCGCAGCGAGATCTACGCCATCGACATCAACGATGACTGGAAAACCATACTGCGCCAGCTGGCCCACTGCGCCCACACCAAGATCCTGCTCTATCGCGACAACATCGACGACGTGGTGGGCTTTCTGCACGCCCGCGACGCACTGAGGCTGATGGCCAGGGATCAGTTCAACAAGTCGAGCCTGCTGCGAGAAGTGGACGAGATCTACTTCATCCCGGAGGGAACGCCGCTCAACGTGCAGCTGGCCAAGTTCCAGCGCAACAAGGAGCGGATCGGCCTCATCGTTGACGAGTACGGCGACATTCAGGGGTTGATCACCCTGGACGACATTCTGGAAGAGATAGTGGGCGACTTCACCACCTCCATGACCCCCGCTCCCAGCGACGAGATCCACCCCCAGCCGGACGGCTCCTTCCTGGTGGAGGGCTCCGCCAGCATCCGCGAGCTGAACAAGGAGATGAGCTGGCAACTGCCCATCGACGGGCCCAGAACGCTCAATGGCGCCATCCTGGAATACCTGGAGGAGATCCCCCAGCCCAACATCAGCCTGCGGCTGGCCGGTTACCCCATCGAGATCCTGGAAGTGGAGAACAACATGGTGAAGATGGCGCGGATCATGCCTGATTTATACCGTAACGAGTCTGGCTTTGAAGATTGAAAAAAGGCTGCCACTGGCAGCCTTTTTGCTTGCTCACTCGCTCTCTTCATCCGGCTCCAGCACCAGAGTCGGAATCAATTCGCCAAATACCTTCTGCAGCTCGTCGCGATTGGCCAGCAGATCTTGCAGGGTATAGCTGTCCATCACCGCCAGAAAGGCGTTCATCGCCTCCTTCAGGGCATTCTTCAGCAGACAGACCGAGACGATGTGGCAGGCCGGCGAGCCGCAATCTATCCCGTCCAGATTCCCTTCCAGCGCCCGGATCACCTGACCGATGTTGACGGTCTCCGGCGCACAAGCCATGCGGATCCCGCCATTCTTGCCACGCTGGGACTGCAGATAGCCCAGTTTCACCAGCTGGTTCACCACCTTCACCATGTGATTGCGGGAGACGTCATACAAGGCGGAGACCTTGGCCACGCTCGACAATTCGCCCTCCGGCAGGGTCGCCAGATAGAGCAGGGCTCTCAATCCAAAATCGGTATAGCTAGTTAGTCTCATAGTGCCTGTGGCGCATCGCGCGGAAATTGATTATTGATTCAGATCAAATAAACATCTAGGATGCAGCTTATTAAGTGACATTTTAGATGTTCAATTAGCAAGGACCCCCTATGTTAGACCAAGCCACCATCGCCGTCATCAAAAGCACCATCCCTTTGCTCGAATCGGCGGGCCCCGCGCTCACCCAGCACTTCTACCAGCGCATGTTCAGCCATAACCCGGAACTGAAGGACATTTTCAACCTGGCGCACCAGCGCAGCGGCGGTCAGCCGCTGGCGCTGTTCAATGCGGTGGCGGCCTATGCCAAGAACATCGACAACCTGGGGGCACTGGCCGGGGCTGTGGAGCGTATCGCCCACAAGCACACGGGTTTCCTGATCCAGCCAGAACAATATCACATTGTAGGTAGTCATCTCTTGGCCACGCTCAAAGAATTGGGTGGAAGTGCGGTCACCGACGAGGTGCTGGATGCCTGGGGCAAGGCATATGGCGTGCTCGCCAGCATCTTCATCGGCCGCGAGAGCGAGATTTATCAGGAGAAGGCGAGCCAGGCAGGTGGCTGGCAGGGTTCCCGCCCCTTCCTGATCAAGGAGAAGCGGGTCGAGAGCGAACTCATCGCCTCCTTCCTGCTGGCGCCGGTGGATGGCAAGCCGGTACTGAACTTCAAGCCGGGCCAGTACCTCAGCATCAAGCTGGTCCACCCCGAGCTGGAATATCAGGAGATCCGCCAGTACTCCCTCTCCGATGCGCCCAATGGCCAGCACTACCGCATCAGCGTCAAGCGCGAGCCGCAGGGCCAGGTTTCCAACCTGCTGCACGATCATCTGCAAGCGGGTGACAAGATTGAGGTGATGCCCCCCACCGGCGATTTCTACCTGAAAGCCGATGGCCATACCCCGGTGGTGCTGCTCTCGGCCGGTGTGGGTGTCACGCCGATGATGAGCATGCTCAACCAGCTGCTGGCGAACGGCCATCAGGCCGACATCACCTGGCTGCACGCCTGTGAACAGGGTGCCGTGCATGCCTTCAGGGAGGATATTCAGCAAAAATCCCACCAGAACGCCAACCTGCTGAGCCGGGTCTGGTATCGGGAGCCCCAGGCCAGTGACGTCCAGGGCAAAGAGTACGACTTTGCCGGTACCATGGAGCTGAGTGCAGTGAAGGAGCGCATCACGCCGCAGGCCCACTACTACTTCTGTGGTCCCGTCGGTTTCATGCAGGCAGTCAAGCAGCAGCTGATCGCGGCGGGCATTCCGGCCGGCCAGCTTCATTACGAAGTTTTTGGTCCCCACCAAGATCTGTAAGGCGGGCTAATCACTATAACCAGCTGAGGGGCCAGCCTGTCACGGCACGGCGGCCGGCTCCTCCCGGCCCACGGATGCAGATCCGTGGGTCATTTTTTGGCTCAGTGCATCGCCTTGGCACGAGCGATGGCGTTGGCCGGCATCCGGTTGCCGAGCCGGCTCAGCAGGCTGGTCGCCTTCTGGTGCAGCGCCTTGTCGCCGATCACCGTACTGTGCAACCAGTGGTAGGCCTCTTCATAGTCGAGCGGGCTGCCCATCCCCTGCAGCAGCATCTCCACCCACTCTATCTGTGCCCGCTGGAAGCCCAGGCTGGCCGCCTCTCGCATCAGGGTCTCGGCCTTGAGCAGATCCTTTTGCACCAGCGTGCCTTTCCAGTAGTAACGGCCCAGTTGTTCCAGCGCCGGCGCCAACCCCTGATTGGCCGCCTCCCACATGAATTTGACCCCCAGCTCCGCGTTGGGCTTGATGCAGACCCCCCAGGCCAGCATATCCCCCCACAAAAACTGATAGGCAGGCACCTTCATCACCTCGGCCCGCACCTCGATATCCTGGGTAAGCTGGCACCTGTCCTGCTTTACCTGCTGCAGGTGACGCCCCTGCTCAATCCAGTTGAGCAGCTCGTCCTGACGATAGAGCGGCACCGCCTGCAACGTGCCGCTGTCCACATTCAGCCCGCTGCTGCTGCTCGGGGTGCTGGTCATGGGGCGGCTATTGGGCGAGCGCCCGCTATCCGTAGCGACAGGTGCGGGAATGGGGGCAGCTGCCGGCGCATCGGCCGTCGCCGGGCTGGCCGATGGCGCAGCCGTGGTATCCGCAGCCGCCGGTACAGCGGTCGCAGCAGATGGGACCGCCGCCTCCGGTTGCACCGGCGTGCTGGCCGGTGCGGAAGCGGCCGCGGCCCCGCTCGTCGCCGCGGCGGCAGAGGCGGAAGGCTCGGCCCCCTGCGCTTGGCTCGTCAGCAATGGGGGCGTCAGCAAACAGAGAAGGCCGACAAGGGTAATGGGTTTCATCATAAGGATCTCCTGCAGCACCCTGTTATCGGCAGCCGGTGGCATCCCCTTAGGCCGGCGCCGCCTGCATCCGTCACCATAACAACAAAGGGGAGCCGAAGCTCCCCTTGCTGTCCATCCGGACGCCTTACTTAACGAACTCGACACCCAGCTGGATATCGGCTTTCAGAGTGGCCAGCATGCCATCCATCGCCTCTTGTTCAAAGGCGCTCAGCTTGCCGTAGTCCAGCACGGTTTCGACACCGTTCTTGCCAAGCAGGATGGGCTGCGCGAAGAAGGTGGCGTGTTTGCCGTCGCCTTCCACGTAGGCGCACTCGATGACGTTGGCTTCACCCTGCAGGCCCTTGATGAGCGACAGGCCGAAACGGCAGGCAGCCTGGCCCATGGAAAGGGTAGCGGAACCGCCACCGGCCTTGGCTTCCACCACTTCGGTACCGGCGTTCTGGATACGCTTGGTCATGGCGGCCACTTCGTCGGCGGTGAAGCTGGCACCTTCGATCTGGGAGAGCAGCGGCAGAATGGTCACGCCACTGTGGCCACCGATCACGTTGACACGCACCTTGTCGACGTTCAGACCCTTGGCCTCGGCCACGAAGGTCTCGGCACGGATCACGTCCAGGGTGGTGACGCCGAACAGGCGACGCTTGTCATAGACACCCGCTTTCTTCAGCACTTCGGCGGCGATGGCGACCGTGGTGTTGACCGGGTTGGTGATGATGCCGATCAGCGCTTTCGGGCAGGAGGCGGCGCACTTTTCCACCAGATTCTTGACGATGCCGGCGTTGATGTTGAACAGGTCGGAACGATCCATGCCGGGCTTGCGAGCCACGCCGGCGGAGATCAGCACGACATCGGCGCCGACCAGAGCCGGGCTCGGATCTTCACCGCAGAAACCTTTTACTTTCACGTCAGTCGGGATATGGCTCAGATCGACCGCCACGCCCGGGGTCACCGGAGCGATGTCATACAGGCTCAATTCGGAACCAGCAGGCAGACGGTTTTTCAACAGCAGAGCGAGGGCTTGGCCGATGCCACCGGCGGCACCCAGAACGGCAACTTTCATGATCAACTCCATGTTTAAGCGTAGGTTTAAGGTTGTTTCTTGTTGTGCGCCCAACCTTAAAGGATCCCCCCCTAAAAAACAATCTGATAACAGTTGTAATCACAGGTTCTGTGAGCCAATAAACAGGCGGCGAATAAAAATGGGGGGAAATGCAAAAAATTGGAGGAGAAGCACAGATTTCCTGCACTTCCCCTCACCATTAATAGGTAGATTTACCGACTTCAGCCCTGGAAGGCCAACGCCCGGCGTTCACACCAACGAAAACCAATTGTTAACAATCCGTTCATGGTCAGGTAGAGGGCACCGGCCACGGTGAACACCGCCAGGGTGTCATAGGTCTGGGCATTGAGGCGCTGGGCCAGCCCCATCACATCCATGATGGTGATGGTACTGGCGAGCGAACTCCCCTTGAGCACCAGGATCACCTCGTTGGAGTAGGCGGGCACCAGTCGCCGGGCGGCGTGACGCACCTTCATCCACAAGGTCTGGCCGGCGGAGAAGCCGAGCGCGCGGCAGGCCTCTACCTCACCGGCCGGGATGGCATCGAGCGCCCCCTTGAACAGCCGGGTGGAGTAGGCGGCGGTATTGAAGCCGAGCGCCAGCACGGCGCAGAACCAGGGCTGCTTGAGCAGCGGCCAGAGCGGCCCTTCTTTGAGCCAGGCAAACTGGCCCGGCCCGTAGTAGATGAGGAAGATCTGGATCAGCAGCGGCGTGCCGGTGAAGATCAGCACCCACAGCTGCACCAGCTGGGTCGCCACCGGAATGCGACGCTCCAGCACCCAGGTCATGGCAGCCGCCATCAGCACGCCGAGCAGCAGGCTGAATGCCGTGAGTTGCAGGGTAATCGCCAGGCCACCCAGCAGGGTCATCAGGTAATCCTGCATGATCAGCCTCCGTAACGGCGGGTGTAACGGGACGCCTGCTTCAAGCCAAACTCACTCACCAGGCTGATGGCCAGGTAGATGAGGGCCGCCGCGGCATACCAGGTGAAGGGTTGATAGGTACTGGCCGAGGCCATCTGGGCCTGGCGCATCATCTCGTTCACCCCGATGAGGGAGACCAGTGCGGTGTCCTTGAGCAGCACCAGCCACTGGTTGCCGAGCCCCGGCAGGGCGTGCCGCCACGCCTGCGGCAGCACGATGCGAAAGAAGATGTGACGCTTGCCAAGGCCGAGCGCCAGCGCCGCCAGCCGCTGCCCGGCGGGCACCGCATTGAGGGCGGCCCGCAGGGTCTGGGTGGCGTAGCTGGCGAACAGCAGGGAGAGCGCCAGCACGCCGCAGGCGAACGGGCTGAACTCCACGTACTCGCCGGTGATGAGGAACAGCACCTGGGTCGAGCCGAAGTAGATGAACAGCACCACCAGCAGCTCGGGCAACCCGCGGATCAGCGTGGTCAGGGTGGCCACCGGCCACACCAGCGCGCGCTGCTTGCTCAGTTCGGCGGCGCTGAACGCCAGCGCCAGCACCATGCCCCCGACCAGGGATGCCAGGGCCAGCCCGAGGGTCATCCAGGCTGCATCCAACAACAGGCTCAACATGGCTTAGTGCGCGAAATATTTGTCGTAGATCTTCTGATAGGTGCCGTTGGCCTTGATGTCGGCCAGCCCCTTGTTCAGCTGAGTCAGCAGCTCCTGATTGCCCTTGGCCACCGCGATGCCAAAGCCGGTACCGAAGTACTTGGCGTCAGTCACCGGCGTGCCGATCACGGCATACTCCTTGTGCTGCTTGAGCCAGTCGGCGGCGACCGCGGTATCGGCAAACACACCGTCGGTGCGACCGTTCATCATGTCGAGGAAGGCGCTCTGATAGCTGGCGTAAGGCACGGTCAGCAGACCCTTGCTCACCCAGTTGTCCACCAGATAGGACTGGTGGGAAGTGCCGTTCTGCACGCCGACGGTCTTGTCCACCAGCTCTTCCGGCCCCTTGAAGGCGCCCTTCTTGGTCACGAACACCGCGGAGTTCTGGTAATAGATGTCGGAGAAATCGACCTGGGCGGCACGCTCCGGGGTCACGTCCATGGCGGCGATGGCGGCGTCATAGCGACGGAATTTCAGGCTGGGGATCAGGCTGTCGAAAGCCTGGTTGTGGAAGCTGCACTCCAGCTTGGCCTGTTCACAGATGGCGCGGGCCAGATCGATGTCAAAACCCTGGAACTCGTTCTTGTCGTCCAGGTATTCGAACGGCGCATAGGTGGCCTCGGTGGCGAACTTGATCTCCTTGGCCAGCACCGAGGTGCTCAGCAGGCCCATGGCGGCGACCAGCAACAGACTCTTTTTCATGACAGCTTCCTTATCGATTTGAATATCAATGCATCAAGAATTCGGCAAACCGGCTGGTTTGCGGGGCTTGGAAAATGGCGGCGGAACCGGCTTCGATGATCCGCCCCTTCTCCAGATAGATCACCTGGCTGGCCACCTTGCGGGCGAACTCCACCTCGTGGGTCACCACCACCTGGGTGATACCGGTCTGGCCCAGGTTGCGGATGATCTCCGCCACTTCCTTGGTGATCTCGGGGTCGAGGGCCGCCGTCGGCTCGTCAAACAGCAGCACCTGGGGGTCCATCATCAGGGTACGGGCGATGGCCACCCGCTGCTGCTGACCGCCGGACAGCCGCGCCGGCCAGGCGTCGCGCTTGTCGGCCAGTTGCAGCTGGGCCAGCAGATAGCCCCCCTTCTCCATGGCTGCTGCCTTGCTCATGCCGAGCAGTTTGACCGGCGCCTCGATGAGGTTCTCCATCACGGTGAGATGGGGCCACAGATTGTACTGCTGGAACACCATGCCCACCTTGCGCCGCAGCGCCTGGGTCTGGCGGTTGAACTCGGCGGTGGAGAGGCTGGACGGGAAAGAAAATTCACTTTCACCGATGCGCAGAACACCGGCATCCGGGGTGTCCAGCAGGTTCATCATGCGCAGCAGAGAACTCTTGCCGGCACCGCTCGGGCCCAGCAGCACCAAGGTCTCACCGGGAGCGGTCCGAAAGCTGACCTGTTGCAGTACCGGCACCTTGTGCCAAGATTTTTCGATACCGATTAATTCAATACCCATACAGCCCAATTGAATAAGTTTTCAAAATTTCGTCCTGATTCTAACGCTGGCATGGGTGGATGCAAGCTATATTTGAATCAATATGCAGAACAAGCGCCGCTTCCTTGCAAAAATAGGCATATGAATGCAAAATGGGCACGCTGTTCATATCTGCCGCCTGAGCGTGACAGGCAGCCAAACCTCCTCATTCGTGAGTCCAAGATGAAGCATAACGACAAGCAAGAAAAACTGGCCAAGGCCTTTAAAGCCTTGCTGAAAGAAGAACGATTTGGCTCCCAGGCAGAGATAGTGACTGCCCTGCAAGAGATGGGCTTCGAAAACATCAACCAGTCCAAGGTATCGCGCATGCTGAGCCGCTTCGGCGCCGTTCGCACCCGCAATGCCAAGATGGAGATGGTCTACTGCCTGCCGGTGGAACTGGGCGTGCCCACCACCTCCAGCCCGCTCAAGAATCTGGTGCTGGATGTCGACCACAACGGTGCTCTGGTGGTGATCCATACCAGCCCGGGTGCGGCCCAGCTGATCGCCCGCCTGCTCGACTCCCTCGGCAAGGCCGAAGGGATCCTCGGCACCATCGCCGGTGACGACACCATCTTCATCACCCCGACCAGCGACACCGACATCGAAGAGCTCTACCTCTCCGCCCTCGAGCTGTTCGAACAGACGCCGTAATGGTTGCCGCCGCGTCATCGCGGTCCCGCCAACACGCAAAATCCCGGCCAAGGCCGGGATTTTTGTTATCTACGGGTGGGCGAGCCTTATTTGCCCTGCGCCACCAGAAAATCTTCTGAAGGGGCGAAGAAGGCTGCGCCGGTCACCGCTTTGGTGAAGCGCAGCAGGTGATCGAAGTGACTGCCCTCCCCCTTGTACATGCTGGCCAGCATGGCGTTGAAGTGCTGCGGGGTGCGGCAGCAGGAGATGAAGTAGAGCCCCTGCTCGGTCATGGTGCCCCAGGGCATGCTCTGGCGCAGTATCTCCATGGACTCGCCCTTCGGCGTCTTGAGGTTGACCCGCTTGATGTGGGCGGTCAGCGGCTTGTCAGCCGACTCGTACTCGATGTTGTCGACCTTGGTGCGACCGATAATGTCTTCCTGCTCTTTTTGCGCCAGCTTCTCCCAGTCGCTCATGGCGTGGACCCAGCGCTGCACGTGGATGTAGGAGCCGCCGGCAAACTCGCCGCCGTCCAGCAGCGCCACTTCGGCGCGGTGCTCATCCTGCGGGTTCTCGGTGCCATCGACAAAACCGGTCAGATCGCGGCAATCCAGATTGCGGAAGCCGCGCACCTCTTCGGCCAGCTCTACCACTCCGGCCAGCAGAGCCATGACGCGCTGACCGGCGTGATGCAGCACATCCACCCGATCGGCACGCAGTTGCACGAACAGATCAAACGGGGTGTTGGGGGCCTCCTGGCCGTTGGCGGATTGCGCCATGAAGCCGCGGAACTGGGGCGGACGGGCGGCAGGATAGAGGCCATCCCAGGCATCGGCACCGACGGCGACCAGACCGCTGAAGCCGGCAGCGGGGAAATCGGCGGCCACCGCCTCCCACAGGGCCGGCAACCTGGCTAGACGGGCCACCAGTTCGGCGGCGTCACCGGTGCGGTTGAACATCAGATAGAGGGCGTGCAGATTGGGCTCGGCACAGATCCCGGCTTGGGCTTTCATATATCTCTCCCCTGAACAGACATTGGCGATATGGGCGGTTAGCGTTGCGCGATTATAAACCAGCGCGGTTCCAGTTCATTGATTTCACGACGATATCACGCGTTCAGGGTAAAGGGTCAAACAACACCAGTGCGTGAGGGGTCACCCTGACCCGCGCCCGCGCGCCCTCCAGCGGCTCGCCGATGCTCGCCTCCAGCCGCAGCTCGCCACTCTCGAACAGCACCCGGCAGTGGTGACCGAGGAACTGCTGCTCCACCACCTTGAGCTCGCCATCCGCGACGCTCTCCAGCAGCAGCTGCTGGGGCCTGAGCATCAGTTGCAGCAGCTCACCCGCGGCCCGGCCATGGGGCTCGCTGCCGCAGATGACCCCGAGCGCCGTGCGCACACAGTGGCTGTCCACCACCTCGGCCGCCAGGTAGTTGACCCCGCCGAGAAATTCCGCCACGAAGCGGTTCTGGGGGCGGCGATAGAGCTGCTCCGGCTGGCCCACCTGCTCGATGTGACCCGCGCGAAACAGCGCCAGCCGATCGGCGAAGGCAAACGCCTCTTCCTTGCTGTGGCTGACGAAGATGGCGCCGATCCCCTGCTGCTTGAGCAGGGCGCGGATCTCGAGGATTAACTTCATCCTTACCTGGGTGTCGATGTTGGAGAAGGGTTCGTCCAGCAGCATCAGCCGCGGCTTGCATACCAGCGCCCGGGCAATCGCCACCCGCTGCTGCTGGCCACCGGAGAGCTGATGGGGATAGCGATCCCCCAGCCCCTGCAGATTGACAAGCGCCAGCGCCTCGTCCACCTGCTGCTGGCGGGCACGGCGATCGAGTTTGGTCAGGCCAAAGCCGACGTTGTCGGCCACCGTCAGGTGGGGAAAAAGGGCGTAATCCTGAAAGATCATGCCGATGTTGCGCGCCTCGGGCGGCACGCTGACATCCGGCCCGTCGAGCAGGGTATCGCCGAGGCGGATCGTGCCCTCCGCCAGCGGCAACAGGCCGGCGATGGCCTTGAGCAGCGTGGTCTTGCCGCAGCCGCTCGCCCCCAGCAGGCAGACAATCTCGTTGTCGGCCACCGTCAGGGAGAGCTGCTCCAGCACATTGCGGCCGTTGTAACGGCAACTGACATTTTCAACCTGCAAACAGGACAAGGCTGACTTCCTCTCATTTCTGGCGGTGTGCGGCCTTTCGGCTCAGCACACTGCATGCAATTTCATTGGCCTACGTGGCGACTCAGTGCCCCGCCCCATCCAGGTTGCGGTTGACCCAGATCAGCGGCAACAGCCCCACCAGCACGATGACGATGGCACCGAGCGCGCCGCGCTCCAGCATCTCGTCCGACACGAACTGGTAGACGTGGGTCGCCAGGGTGTCGAAGTTGAACGGCCGCAACAGCAGGGCGGCGGGCAGCTCCTTCATGGATTCGATGAACACCAGCATGGCACCGGCAAACAGGCCGCGCCGCACCAGCGGCAGGTGCACCCGCCGCAGCATGGCGCCATCTCCCAGCCCCAGGGAGCGAGCCGCCATGTCGAGGCTGGAGGAGATCTTGCCCATGCTGCTCTCCACCGAGCCGATGGCGATGGCCACGAAGCGCACCAGATAGCCGAACACGATGGCGGTGATGGTGCCGGTCAGCAGCAGCCCCGGCCCCTGACGCCCCAGCCACTCGGCCAGATCGTTGATGGCAAAGTCGAGGGCGGTGAGCGGCACCAGCACCCCGATGGCCAGCACGGTACCCGGCATGGCATAACCCATGGCGGCGATGCGCAGCGGCAGCAGGCTCTTGATCCCGCCATCGAGACGACGACAGAAGCCGAGCAGCAGGGCGATACCCATGGCCAGCAGGGCGGTCAGCGCCGAGATAGCCAAGCTGTTGCCGGCAAAGCGGACAAACTCCGGCGTCCACGACAATTCGAAGTAGCGCACCCCGTAGTCCAGCAGGATGACGAACGGCAGGCCGAAACCGGCCAGTACCAACCCCCAGCACCAGAGACCGGCCAGCCAACGACTCATCCCCTTGAGCGGGTAGCGCAGCGGCTGCTCATGACCCATCGACTTCTGGAACACCTGCTGCCGGCTGCGCGAGCGGCGCTCCAGCGCGATCAGCAGCACCACCGCCAGCAGCATCAGGCAGGAGAGCTTGGCGGCGGTGGCCAGGCTGCCATAACCGAGCCAGGTGTCGTAGACCGCCGTGGTCAGGGTGTTGATGGCAAAGAAGTGGACGGTGGCAAAGTCGGCCAACGTCTCCATCGCCACCAGCGATACCGCCACCATGATGGCAGGGCGCGCCAGCGGCAGACTGAGGCGGCGAAAGCTCTGCCAGGGGGAGCAACCGAGCAGGCGGCTGGAGTGAATGAGGCTGACCGACTGCTCTAGAAAAGAGGCGCGGGTCAGCAGATAGACGTAGGGAAACAGCACCAGCGCCAGCACCCAGGCGGCGCCGCCGAGGGAGCGGATGGCCGGGAACCAGTAGTCGGCCGGCCCGCTCCAGTCAAACAGCTGCCGCAGCCCCGCCTGCAGCGGGCCCGAGTAGTCGAGCAGGTCGGTGTAGACATAAGCGACGATATAGGAGGGCATGGCCATCGGCAGCATCAGCGCCCACTGCAGGGCACGGCGCCCCGGCACCTGGCACATGGCCACCAGCCAGGCGGTCGGCACACCGAACAGCAGGCTGAGCAGCACCACGCCGACCACCAGCCCCAGGGTATTGGCCAGATAGTCGAACAGCACGGTATCGGCGAGGTGGCCAAACAGATCTCCGTCGGCCGACAAGGCGGAGAAGACCAGAGCAAGCACCGGCAAAGCCAGCAGCAGGGCGCTGGCCCAGCTGCCGGTAATCCATCCAAAATTTTTCATGAGACCACAGAGGTTGATGGGGCCCTTGGCCCCATCTGAATTACAAGTCGAATTTCACTTCATCCAGCAGCTGCAAGGCGTCCTTGCGGTGCTTGGCGTAATCGCTGACCGGTAGCGCATCAGACTTGAAGCTGCCCCAGGACTTGACCATGGCGGAAGGCTCCACCCCGGCCTTGACCGGATACTCGGCGTTCACGTCCGCATACATGTGCTGGGCGGTGTCGCCGGCCAGGAACTCCATCAGCTTCTGGGCCTCAACCTTGTTCTTGGCGTACTTGGTCATGGCCACACCGCTCACGTTGACGTGGGCGCCGCGGTCAGCCTGGTTAGGGAAGTTGATGTAGACGGCATCGGCCCAGGCTTTCTGCGCCGGATCCTTCAACATGGCGCCCAGGTAGTAGCTGTTGCCGAGCGACAGATCACAGATACCATCCTTGATCGCCTTGACCTGATCCCGGTCATTGCCCTGCGGCTTGCGCGCCAGGTTGGCCTTGACCCCTTCCAGCCAGCTCTTGGTCTCGGCCATGCCGTGATGAGCGATCATGGAGGAGACCAGCGCCACATTGTACTCATGCTTGCCGCTGCGGGTGCAGATTTTTCCTTTGAATTCAGGCTTGGCCAGATCTTCGTAGCTGATGGTATCGAGCTTGCCGAGACGATCCTTGCTGGAATAGATGGCGCGCACCCGAGTGGTCAGCGCGAACCAGCGGTTGTCCGGATCGCGATAGATGGCGGGGATGTTCTCCTGCAGGATCTTGCTGTCCACCGGCTGCACCAGCCCCTTGTCCACCAGATCGGTCAGCCGGCTGATGTCGACGGTCAGCATCAGATCCGCCGGGGAGAGCTTGCCTTCCCGCTCCAGACGCTCGTTCAGCCCCTCTTTGGCGAACACCACGTTCACCTTGATGCCCGATTCCTTCTCGAACTGCTGGATGATGGGCTTGATCAGCTCATCCTGCCGGTTGGAGTAGACATTCACCTCCCCTGCCGCCAATGCCGACTGAGCCGCCAACGCAGAGAAAGCCAGTGCCAACATCTTCATTTTCATCATCCATTCCTTGAGTTGCTATATCGAGTGAGAACCATTGCTGTTTGCATTTTGCATTGAGCTCGACAGCCGGATCAAGAAATCCTGATGTGGCGGGATCACATATTTAAACCCTGTTCAAACAAAGGGGCCGGATAGAATCCTATCCGGCCCCACCATGGAGTCAATCAGCGACAACGTACCGATCATTAGCCCCATCCAGCGCGATCAGAGCGCCTCGTCGTCGCTCTCACCGGTCCGAATGCGCACGGCCTGCAGCAGGTCATAGACGAAGATCTTGCCGTCACCGATCTTGCCGGTATAGGCGGCCTTGCAGATCGCCTCGATCACCCCTTCGACGTTGTCGTCGGCCGTCGCTATCTCCAGCTTTACCTTGGGCAGGAAGTCGACCTGATACTCGGCTCCCCGGTATAATTCGGTGTGCCCCTTCTGGCGGCCAAACCCTTTGACCTCGGACACGGTCAGACCCTCGACCCCCAGGTTGGCGATGGCCTCGCGCACGTCGTCCAACTTGAAGGGTTTGATAATCGCAGTAATCAGCTTCATCTGGTTGCTCCCAATCCATGGTATGTCATGAATGGGGAATCAATTCTTGTGCCAAGTCTTTTTATTGTTTAATTTCAAAAAGATAGCATTTACGTCTGGAGCAGGACTCTCCCGGCATCACCAAGGGAGCGCATCTCGCCCCATTATGAGGCACCAAGCTGAGCCAGCCACAGCCGATGCACCAAACAAGAGCACCGCAGTATGTTAGTCATCTCCAACAGCGTTACCCTGCCCTGGCATGAACTGCAATTCCAGACCATGCGGGCACAGGGCAACGGTGGCCAGCACGTCAACAAGACCGACTCCGCCGTCTGGCTGCGCTTCGATTACCGCAACTCCCCCAACCTCACCCCGCTCTACAAGGAGGGGCTCGACAAGCTGAGCGACAGTCGGGTTCACGACGGCTTCATCATGATCCGGGTCGAGACCCACCGCAGCCAGGATATGAACCGCAAGGAGGCGATGAACCGTCTGGTGGAGCTGCTGAAGAAAGCGGCCTGGCGCCCCAAGGCCCGCCACGCCACCAAGCCGACCCGCAGCTCCCAGCGCAAGCGGGTCGATGCCAAGAAGCGCAAGGGGGAGATAAAATCGACCCGCGGCAAGCCGGTAGTGGACTAGCCGGGCCCTTGCCCAACGCCCGAGGATGACAGAATGAAATTCAGTTTTTGCGACAGCGCCCACGGCCCCCTGCTCATCGCCATCGACCGGGACGGGCTGCGCTATGTGGAGTTCGTGCTAGGCGAGCAGCCGGTCACCCCGACCGACGAATGGCAACGCGACGATCAGGCGCTGGCCCCCTTCATCGAACAGTTCGCGGCCTACTTCGCCGGTCGCCTGCGCCGCTTCGATCTGCCGCTGGCCGCCCGGGGCACCCCTTTTCAGCAATCGGTGTGGCGCGCCCTGGGCGATATTCCCTACGGCGAGACCGTCAGCTACCTCGAGATAGCCCAGGCCATCGGCAATCCCAAGGCAGTTCGCGCAGTGGGTGCCGCCAACGGGCGCAATCCGCTCAGCATCATAGTGCCCTGCCACCGGGTGATCGGCCGCAGCGGCGAGCTGACCGGTTATGCCGGCGGCATTCCCATCAAACGTTGGTTGCTGGCGCTGGAGCAACAGACCGCAGACGACTTCGTGCTGACCCCCTGACCAGCCAGTGGAATCCCGCTCACAGCGCTGGCTGCCGGCGCTGGAACAGCAGACCGCAGACAACTTCGCGCTGACCCCCTGAGCCTCTGACCAGCCAGCCCGCATTGCGTTTAGCAAAATGAACATAGTATGAAGAATCGCCTCAGAAGGGCTTCAGACAGCATCAGGCATCATGGCTTCACACTTGGATGGCATGGCTCATCCCTCATTCAAGTGGCACCCATGTGACGCTTCCAATCTGTCTTTTTCCCCGCGCCTCCCTGAGGCGCTTTTTTTTTGCCGGCAAACGGCCACAAAAAAGCCCGCCGAAGCGGGCTCTGACCGGAAGGTGCTAGCTTCAGGGTCAATCAGAGGGCGAGGAACAAACCTGCCAGCGAGGCACTCATCAGGTTCGCCAGCACACCCGCCAGGATGGCACGCATGCCGTAACGGGCGATGAAGGACTTGCGCTCCGGCACCATGGCGCCCAGGCCGCCGATCAGGATCGCCATGGAGGAGATGTTGGCGAAACCACACAGGGCGAAGGTGACGATAGCCTTGCTCGACTCGCTCAGGGTCTGGTCCTGCACCAGGGCGATGAAGGCGACGAACTCGTTCACCACTATCTTGGTCCCGATCAGGGCGCCGGCAGCCTGAGCCTGCTCCCAGGGGATACCGATCAGCCAGGAGACGGGTGCAAACAGCCAACCCAGAATGATCTGGAAGCTCAGCCCCAGCCCCACCAGGTCGCCGGCCCAGCCCAGCAGGCCGTTGAGCATGGCGATCACCCCGACGAACGCCAGCAGGGTGGCACCCACGGCAACCGCGATGTTAAGGCCGGACATGGCGCCATCGGCGGCCGCTTCAATCACGTTGGTGGCGCGCGGGATCACCACGTCCTGATGATGGTCCTGCTCTTCGGCGGCAGGCGGCACCAGGATCTTGGCCATGGCCAGACCGGCCGGTGCCGACATGAAGGCTGCCGCGATCAGGTATTTCAGCTCGACCCCGATGCTGGCGTAACCCACCAGGGTACCGCCGGCCACGGAGGCGAGGCCGCAGCTCATCACCGCGAAGAACTGGGAGTCGGACATCTTGGAGAGATAGGGTTTGACCACCAGCGGCGCCTCCACCATGCCGACGAAGATGTTGGCGGTGGCGGAGAGGCTCTCGGCGCGGCCGGTGCCCAGCAGTTTCTGCAGGCCGCCACCAAGCAGGGCGATCACTTTCGGCATCAGGCCGATGTGGTAGAGGATGGCGATCACCGCGGAGAAGAAGATGATCACCGGCAGCACGTTGAAGGCAAAGATGAAGCCCAGCTTGAACTTGGCCAGATCGCCGAACAGGAAGGCGATCCCCTCCTGACCGTAACCGATCACGCTGCTGACGCTTTCGCTCACCCCGTTCAGCACGTGCTGACCGGCGGGCAGCCAGAGCACCAGGCCGGCGAAGAGGATCTGCAGGCAGAGGGCCAGGCCCACTGTTCGCAACGGGATACGACGACGATTATCAGAGCAGAGCGTGGCCACGGCCAGAATGCTCAGGATGCCGAGCAGGGCAATCATAGGGACTCCATCAGGTGGGGCGGAAGATGGGCGCGGATTCTGCGCTCCCGGCCTCGCCACTGCAAGTCCACTTGGTTACAGCCCTGTTAGCAAAAACGTTTGCACGATACCGGTTGCGGCAACTGGCTGATTTGACTCGATTTTGGTTTCAAGCGAAAGCCAGTGTTCTTATATGGAAACGATTATTCCTCGGTGCCGGACAATTTGCCACCGAGCCAGGGGGCCAGCCGCTGCTCCCAGTAGGGGTTCGGACCAAAGCTCTCCTTGAGGAAGTCGATGAACAGCCGGATCTTGGGATCCAGGTGCTCGCGCCTGGCATAGACGGCGTGCACCGCCATCTTCTGGTTCGGCCGCCACTGGGGCAGCAGCGGGATCAGCTGGCCGGACTGCAGCTCCTTGTCCAGCAGGTAGTTGGCCACGTAGGCGATGCCGAGCCCGGCCAGGGCGGCGTCGCGCACCGCCTCCGCCAGATCCACCCGGTAGTTGCCGGCCACCTGCACCGTCTGACGCTCCTTGCCCTGGCGAAACGACCACTCGTGGTAGCGCCGCTCCCGGCTCTGATAGGTGATGCAGTTGTGCTGGGCCAGGTCTCTGGGGTGCAGCGGGGTGCCGTGGCTCAGCAGATAGTCCGGCGAGGCCACCAGCACGAAGTGAATGTCCGCCAGCCGCTGCCCCACCAGGGCCTCGGGTTTGTCCTCATAAGTCGTGATCCAGAGATCCAGCCCCTCATCCACCAGGTTGGTGCGGTGATCAAACAGCGAGACCTCCAGCTCCAGCTCGGGGTAGCGATCCTGAAACGCCTTGAGGCGCGGGATCACGTGCAGCCGGCCGAAAGACTGACCGACCCCCAGATGCAGGATGCCGCTCACCTTGCCGCGCCGCTCCGCCACCATGGAGTCCGCTTCCAGTGCCACCGCCACCAGGGCGCGGCAGTGGCGGGCATACTCCTGGCCGAGCTCGGTGAGGGAGAAGCGGCGGGTAGTGCGCTGCACCAGCTGGGCACCGAGTTCGGTCTCCAGCTGGGCCAGCTGCTTGCTGATGTGGGATTTGGAGACCCCGAGCCGCCGGGCGGCCGCCGAGATGCCCTGTTCACGGACCAGGGCATCGAAGATCACCATTTGGGGCAGACGTTGCAGCACGGGATTACCAGAGAGAAGAGCGGACCCCCATTATTCCAGAGCCGCCCGCCGCGGGGTAGCGCTAAAGGCCGAGCGCCCGTTTGACCTCTTTTTGCAGGGGATCGTCCGCCGGATTCTGGTTCGCCCCATAACTCGCGACCAGCTTGCCGTCACGGCCGACCAGGTATTTGTGAAAGTTCCAGCCCGGCGCTTCGCCCGCCGCCGCGGCCAACCCCCGGTAAAGCGGGCTGGCATCGGCCCCGCGCACGGCGATCCGGTTGAACATGGGGAAGGTCACCCCGTAATCGCGTCGGCAGACCGAGGCGGTCTTGCCCTCCTCCCCCGCCTCCTGCCAGAAGTCGTTGGAGGGGAAGCCGAGCACTACCAACCCCTTCTCCTTGTAGGTCTGGTAGAGCGTCTCCAGATCCCGGAACTGGCCGCGATAGCCGCAGTAGGAGGCGGTATTGACCACCAGTACCACCTTGCCCTCGGTCAGCTGGCAGAGGTTGTGGCGCTGGGTGCTGTTGAGCTCCCGCATCTCCACGTTGAAGTAATCCGGGCAGGCGGCGACGGCGGCCCCGGCCCCGAGTGTCAGCAACAACATGATCCATTTCATCGAGCGACTCCTGTCAGGCAGATGAGTGACATACGCGCGGGCACGCCGGCCGGTTCACCCGCTCAATAGAGGGGGATGCCGGTGAGCATGCCGTGCCCCCAGAAGATCAGCAGGGCGGTAAGCGCCAGCCCGGCCCCCACGCTGAGCCCGGTGCCGTACCAGTTGGCCGCCGGACGGGGATGGCGCTGCCAGTCCCGCACCGAAATCCAGACGATGCTCACCAGCGCCCACAGGCCGATGCCGCCAAACAGCACCAGGGAGCGGGCCTCGCTGTTGACCGCCAGGTGGGCGCCGGCCCAGAGCAGGGTGCCGAGCAGCTGGGGATGCACCAGCCAGCGCCGCAGGTGGTTGGGCCCCTGGCCGGAGCAGAACAGGATCAGGGCGATGGGCATGACTGCCATCATCAGGGTCGGTCCCCAGGCGGGCAGAAAATAGAGCGGCAGAGGGCTGGCGGTGCGCCAGCCGGCGATGATGCAGGCGATGGCGATGAACACCAGCAACGAGAAGAGTCCCTTGTAGCGATTCTCCCCCAGCCGCTCGCGCAAGCGGGCCCGATGGGCATCTGCGAAGCAGGGATAGAGGTGGATCAGGGTAAACAGCAGTACCCCCAGGGTCAGCAAGATCATGGGTTGCTCCTTGTACTATGGGGGATCACTATGCCGCAAAGTCGGCGGCCAGAATACAGAAACCGCAGAAAAGCACAGGCTATACAGCAGGATAATGAAAAAAGCCGATCATCTGATCGGCAAGGTGTTTCGGGCAGACCGGCAGCGGGGCAGGTCGTCACCGCGACACGGGGCTAGGTTGGCCGGCGCCAGGCACCGGCCAGAAGAGAGTCAGGGTCGCAGCAGATAGAGCGCCGCCACGTTGCGGGCCGTGAGCTGCAGGTTGGTGGTGGCGGTGGCCAGCGCCTCCGGCAGCGACATGGCGCGGTTGACCACGGCGAACACCGCATCCAGCCCGTGCTCGTGCTCGTGCACCACGCCGTAATCGTCGGTCAGGCAGCCCGCAATGCCGATCACCGGCTTGCCAAACTGCTTGGCGCAGCGTGCGACACCGATTGGCGTCTTGCCGTGGATGGTCTGGCTGTCGATGCGCCCCTCGCCGGTGATGACCAGATCCGCATCGGCCACCGCCTCGGCCAGTTTCAGCGCCTCGATGACGATCTGGATGCCGGGCTTGAGCTCGGCGCCGAGCAGGCCCACCAGGGCCGCGCCCATGCCACCGGCGGCGCCCGCCCCCGCAATCTCCTTCACCTGCTTGCCAAGCGCCTGCTCGATGCAGTCCGCGTAGTGAGCCAGGTTGGCATCCAGCTGCGCCACCATCGCGGGGGTCGCCCCCTTCTGCGGACCAAACACGGCGGAGGCCCCTTTCGGCCCGCACAGCGGGTTGTCCACGTCGCAGGCCACTTCGATGGTGATCTTGGCGAGGCGCGAATCGAGCCCGCTCAGATCGATGGTGGCCAGCTCGGCCAGACCGGCGCCGCCCGGCGCGATGGGAGTGCCGTCGCGCTTGAGCAGCTTGCCGCCAAGCGCCTGGATCATGCCGGCACCGCCGTCATTGGTGGCGCTGCCGCCGATGCCGAGGATCAGATGCTTCACCCCCATGTCGAGGGCCGCCAGGATCAGCTCGCCGGTGCCGCTGCTCGAGGTGTGCAGCGGATTGCGCAGCTCAGGCGCCACCAGATGCAGGCCGGAGGCCGCCGCCATCTCGATGACCGCGCGTTCGCCATCCCCCAGCAGACCGACGAAGCCCTGTACCTTGTTGCCAAGGGGAGCGGTCACGTAGAAGGGCAGAATGCGGCCACCGGTGGCGTCCACCAGGGACTGCACCGTTCCCTCGCCGCCATCGGCCATCGGCAATTTGACGTAGGTGGCATCCGGCAACACCTGCTTGAAGCCGGCCTCGATGGCATCGGCCACCGCCATGGCGCTGAGGCTCTCCTTGAATGAATCGGGGGCGATAACAATTTTCATATCAATTCCTTAGGCGAGGCCAAACACGCCGAACATCAGGGTGGAGACGGCGGCAATGGTCAGGCCGACCGCGGTTTCGTAGGGGATGAGCTTGAGCCGCTCACCCACGCCCATGTGGACGCTGCCGCCGGTGGCATGGAAGAAGGAGCCGTGGGGCATGTGGTCGAACACGGTGGCACCGGCGTGGATCATGGCGGCCCCCGCCAGGCTGCTGATGCCAAGCTCGAGCAGGGTGGAGCTGAACACGTTGGAGGCCACCACGGTACCGGCGGTGGTCGAGGCGGTCGCCAGCGACATCAAAGCACCCGAGATGGGGGCCAGCAGGTAGGAGGGCAGGCCGGAGGCGGTCAGGCCGCTGATCAGCACATCCTTGAGACCGGAGTTGGCGATGATGCCCGCCAGGGTACCGGTACCCAGCAGCATGATGGCCACCGGCGCCATGCGGGCGAGACCGGAGACGGCAAACTGGTTCACCTTGCTGAACTTGCCCATCATCAGGGCGCCGACCAGGCCACCGAGAGGCAGTGCAATGAGCGGGTCCACGACTATGCCGGCGATGGGGCGCAGGGCCAGCAGCAGGATGGCCACCAGCGGCGCACTGATGGCGGCGGCAAAGCCCGGCAGCTTGCTGCCATTGAAGCTCACCACCTCGTCGGCGGCGACCTTGCTGCCCTTGTTGTTGAGGCGCTTGGCCAGCCAGTAGGCCATCACCAGCCCGAACAGGCCCGGGATGATGCCGGCCGCCATCACCGAGGTGAGTGGCAGGTGGAAGGCATCGGCTGCAGCGATGGCGTTGGGGTTGGGAGACATGACGTTGCCCGCCTTGCCGCCGCCGATCATCGCCAGCAAGATGGCCGCCTTGGAGAGGTCGGCACGGCGGGCGATGGCCAGCGCTATAGGGGCGACCGTGATGACGGCCACGTCCACGAACACGCCGACCGCGGTCAGGATCAGGGTGGCCAGGGCCAGTGCCAGCAGGGCGCGGGTCTCGCCCAGCTTCTTGACGATGGTCTCGGCGATGGTGGTGGCGGCGCCCGATTCGATCAGCACGCCGGCCAGCACGCCCGCCGCCAGGATCCGCATCACCGCCGTGGTGATCCCCTGGGCACCGCCGATCATCAGGGCGACGGTCTGGGTCAGATCGGCGCCGCCGATCAGGCCACCGGCCAGGGCGCCGACGATCATGCCGTAAGCGGGCGGCACCTTCTTCAGGATCAGGAAGATGGCGATGGAGAGCGCGGCGAGAGCGCCGAGCGCGGATACAGGGATCATGACGGGCACCTTTCAAATGAGTGAGTGGTGGCCATTATGGTGATCCGGGATCGGAATGCTTTGGTAAAAAAACCAAATATCAGCGTTGTATAACGCAACTTTTTGTATTAATGAACAAATCAGCTGTCGAGGTTGAGCCCGAGATAGAGCAGAAACTTGTCATCTAACTTGTTGAAATTCAACCCGGTTATCTGCTCAATCCGGGTCAGCCGATAGCGCAGGGTATTGGGGTGGATGAACAGGGCTTCGGCGCAGGGATGCAGATCACAATCCTGCAAGAAATATTGGCGCAGCGTCTTCTGCAGCGTTCCCTTTGTGTCCTCCTGCGCCAGCTTGTGCAGCGGTGCCCGCAGCTGATCCGCCTGCCAGGAGTCCGCCAGACTGCCGAGCAGCACCGGCAGCCGATAATCCTCGAAGAAATAGACCTGTTTGCGCGGCGCCTGCCGCATGCCACGGCGCAAGGTGTCCCGCGCCGTCTGGTAGGAACGCGCCAGCCCGCCGGTGCCGGCGAAGTAATCACCCACCCCGATGCGCACCCGAAAGTGGGGGATGCGCGCCAGCAGCTGCTTGATGCGACTGCGTTCCTGCGCCGACTGCCAGATGCCGTCGCTGAGCTGGGCCGGCTTGAGCACCACTATCTCGTCCAGACCGTTGATGGCCACCAGGTTGTCCCGCTCCGGGTTTTCCAGCAGATGCACCAGCTCTCGCAGCCGGGCCGGGTCGGCCTCCTCCAGCGCCAGCACGGCCACCACCCGCGGCTGGGCCAGATCCAGCCCGAGGAAACGGGCCGCCTGCTGCAACTGATCGTCCCGCCCTTCACCACGGATCAGCTGCAACACCAGCTCCTCCTTGTGGCGCTTGTCCCACTGCAGCTGCTCGGTGAGCGCCGCCTGCTCCAGAATGAGCTCGGCGGTCATGCGCACCAGCTCGGCGTAAGCACGAACTTCGTCCGGATCGCCCGAGATGCCGATGACCCCCAGCAGCTCCCCCTGATAGGCGATGGGCAGGTTGATGCCGGGACGCACTCCCTTGAGCTCGCGGGCGGTGGCGTCGCTGATCTCCACCACCCGGTTTTCGGTCAGCGCCAGCACCGCCCCTTCGTGACGCTGATGGAGCCGCTCCGGGTTGCCGGATGCGATGATGAGGCCGTGCTCGTCCATCACGTTGACCGAAAAAGAGAGGATCTTCATCGCCCGGCTGACAATCTGGCGTGCGAGGGTGTCATTGAGCTGCATAGGTACTCCGCTGAACGAAACGGGAATAGCCTGAAGCGATGATGAGTCGCAGTGCTTCATCCATCAAATTGACCGAGCACGACAGGATCTTCATCGCCAGGCTGACTCTCTGTCGTGCGAGGATATCGTTTAGCTGCATCACATCTCCAAAGCGGGGGCCGGACCGGCCACAAAGCGCCGGTAGCGGGGCAAAGATGCCACATCTTCAAGACAAGCGAGGGGGGGCTCGCTAGAATAGGCCACTTTACGCTATATGCGCTCCGCCATGGAGCAGGATTTGCCCTGCCCATGACGACTCACCCTTCCGCTATGGACTGAACTATGGATTATGAATTTCGCCGCGATCCGTTCGGCGGTTATCGCGCCCGGTTCTCCATGGGCCATGAGGCCATCGGCCAGTGGCTGATCGACGAAGTGGGCAAGGACGAGGAGAAACTCGACGAGCTGTTCGCCATCATCGATCAGCTCTCCAGCCGGACTCGCGTCGAATACCGGCTGCTGGGCGGCGACTACTCCCTGCTGCTGACCCACGAGGAAGCCGAGGTGAAAGCCAACGTCCTCAATATCGAGCAGGATGAGGATCTCGACGATCTCGCCTACTACGATGATGAACAGCTGGCCATGTGCGGGCTGGAAGATTTTGCCCAGGTGCTCGGCTCCTGGCGCGCCTTTATCCGCAACGAGGATATGGGCTGATCGACCCCTCTGAAAAACGACATCGGGCAACCATGTCCCATTGCCTAACCAACAGGATTGACTATGTCTATTTACGATTTTGATGACGAGCTGCCGGAAGACGAGCAGGAACAACCGAAAAAAGCCGCCCCTGCCAAGAAGAAAGGCAAGCAGGTGCTTAACACCCAGGTCAACCTGAGCCCGCGCGATGCCAGCCGTCTGAACGGTATGCACGTCGAAGCCATCGCCACCCTGGACGACGTCAGCCTGCCGAAGAACGTGATCTTCAAGGCTGGCCTCATCGCCCTGGGTGAGCTGGAAGCCAGCAAGCGTGCCGACATCATTGCCCGGGTGATCGCCGAATCCGGCCGCTGAGACGCCTTGTCACCCTTGCCAAAACCGGAGCCCAGCTCCGGTTTTTTTATGGCCGCGCGCCCTGGCAACCAGCCGAACACGGGATCCGACCAGCTTATTAAGCCTTGTCTCATGGGATGTCCCATTGTTAAGGTGCGGGACTTTCATCGGCCTTGGAGACTCAATGTTACCTCTACCTGATTCACTCATCTGGGGAGCACTGGCGCTGGCCGTCTTGCTCTGTCTGGCCCGGCAACGGCTGCCCGGCTTCATCATGCTGGCCGTTGCCCTGCTGGCGGCCCTCGGCCTCGGCCACCTGAGTCCAGTCGCCCTGCTGGCCAGCGCGGCGGGCCTGCTGCTAGCCTGGCACACCCCCTCCCTGCCCCAGCCCTGGCGCGCCGTCGCCCTGGGCGCCGTGCTGCTGTGGGCGGTGGCGCTGATGCTGCACCTCATCCCCGGCTTCACCAACCTGAAGGTGCTGGATCAGGTGCAGGCCGGCCCCGCCAGCGTGCCGTTCAACATGTACCTCAACCTGGACAAGCCGCTGGTCTTCTTCGGCCTGCTGCTGGCCTGGCCCGCCCTGCTGGGCCCGGGCGGCGCCGTTCAGTGGCGCAGACTGGCATTGCTGCTGCTGCCGCTGGCGGCCCTGCTAGTCGCCGCCTGGCAGCTGGGGGCCCTCAAGCCCGAGGTGGGCCTGCCCAACTGGTGGTGGCTGTTTGCCCTCAACAACCTGCTGTTCACCTGCGTGGCGGAAGAGGCGCTGTTTCGCGGCTTCCTGCAGCAGGGGATCGCCGCACACAGCCGGCGCTGGCTTGGGGTGCTGGTGGCGAGCCTGCTGTTCGGCGCCGCCCATCTGGCCGGCGGCCCGCTGCTGGTGCTGTTCGCCGCGCTGGCGGGGGCCTGCTATGGCCTGGCGTTCCTGCTGAGCGGGCGCCTTAGCGTCGCCATCGCGATCCACTTCCTGTTCAACTTCGCCCACCTTGCCCTCTTTACCTACCCGCTGGCCAGCCGCTGATCCCGGGCGCCCCCTGCGGGGCGCCTGCAACCTCTGCCCCCCTTGGAGCATGCCGCCCACTCCTTTGCCATCCGCCTGCGCAGATGCACCTTTCATTTGCACTATTTAGCTAAGCGAGAGTGGCGATTAATTGACCCAAGCCAAGATAGCGCGCTTGCCGCCCCCTAGAATGGGCCGGTAACAATCACAAAAAATAAAAACAAATCTATCAGTTACTTGGCTCAATCAGGATGCACTCATGACCACAACCCAACGGGAGGGGGAGATACGTTTCCCCGACCACCTGTCACTGATCTCGACGACCGACCCCGCCAGCCACATTACCTACGCCAACCAGCACTTCTGTGACGTGGCCGGTTATCACCCCGCCGAAATGGAGGGGGTGCCCCACAATCTGGTACGCCACCCCGACATGCCCAAGGCCGCCTTTGCCGACATGTGGCAGCGACTGCGCCAGGGCAAAAGCTGGATGGGGCTGGTGAAGAACCGCGCCAAGAGCGGCAAGTTCTACTGGGTCAACGCCTATGTCACCCCCATCCTCAACGAACAGCGACAGATCATCGAGTACCAGTCGGTACGCACCCGCCCGAGCGAGCACGACATCGCCTGGGCGGAGCAGCTCTACGCCCGCATCCGGGCCGGCAAGGCGCTACCCTGGCTGAGCCGGCTCGCCCTCGAACCCGGTCTGCTCACCTTGCTGCTGTCGGGCGGCGCCCTGCTCACCCTGTTGGCAGCCATCATCAGCGGCAATCCGCTGTGGGGAGCGCCAGGCGCACTGGCCCTGCTGGCCCAGATGCTGCACGGCTGGCGCCTGCAGCAGCGGCTCAACCGGCTGGCCCATACCGCCGGCGAGGAGATGGGCACCCCGCTTTGCCAGGTGCTCTACACCAGGCGGCGGGACACCCTGGCGGCCCTGGAGCTGGCGCTGCGCATGAAGCGGGCCGAGCTCAAGGCGGTGGTGGGGCGCAGCGCCGATACCAACCAGCAGATCCTGCAGGCCGCCGAGGATGACAGAGGCAATATCCAGACCATCGACATCCACCTGCAGCAGCAGCGGGCCCAGAGCGAGCAGCTGGCCGCCGCCATCACCGAGCTCAGCCACTCCATTCGCGACGTGGCGAGCAATGCCCATCAGGCCAGCGAACTGGTGGGAGAGGTGCAGCAGGTCTCCGCCGAGGGGTTGCGGGCGCTCGCCACCACCCAGTCCTCGGTCGATCAGCTCCATCACGAGCTCGACGCCAACCACGCCGTGCTGGCCCGGCTGACCGGCGACAGCCAGAAGATCAGCGGGATCCTGGAGGTGATCAGCCAGATCGCCGATCAGACCAACCTGCTCTCCCTCAACGCCGCCATCGAGGCGGCGCGGGCCGGCGAGCAGGGGCGCGGTTTTGCGGTGGTGGCCGACGAGATCCGGGCGCTGGCCCAGAAGACCCGCAGCTCCACCGGCGAGATCAACGAGATGATCCAGGCGCTGCAGCAGACGACCCGTCAGCTGGCCGACGGCATGAGCCAGGGCGCCCAGACCTCGGACCGCTGCCAGCAGCACGTGGGGACCACCGCCGAGGTACTCAACCAGATCAACCGCATGCTGGCCCGGGTCACCCATACCAGCGACGAGATTGCCCAGGCCGTCAGCCAGCAGGCAGATGTCACCAGCACCCTGGACAAGGGCATCCACCAGATCCACCAGCTGGCCAGCCACACCGCCGACAATAGCCGCCAGGCCCTCGACGGCATCACCCTGCTGGTGGAGCGGCTGCATGCCCTCTCCCGCCTGATCAACCAGTTCCAGCACTGACCGCCTTGCAGGGGCGTGCCGCCCGGCACGCCCGCTTCACCTCGTTCTACCCCCTCCCGCCCCTGTCGGCCACTCCAACCCCATGGGTTAATACCTCCCCATATGGGGCCCTTCATTTATTTGTAACAAAAATGTAAATGAAATGACCTCTGTGCCCGCCATAACAGTCACTTTCCAGCGTGCCTCGACCAAAAGGACTTCATGATGCACAAACCCCTCAGTTATGCCGCCCTGCTGCTGGCCTGCCAGTTTCCGCTGCAGGCGCTGGCCGACACCGATGTCTACCTCACCAACAACAGCCCGGATCCGGTTCAGCTGGAGATCCGCCAGAGCGGCTCCGGCCAGCTGCAGGCCGGCAGCCAGTGGCTTCAGCACAGAACCGAGCTGGGCCCCTGGGAGAGCGCCATGGTGCTCAGCTTCAATCGCTACGAGGGGGTGAAGGCGGGTAAGAGCTATCTGTTCGAAACCCGGGTCACCACTCCCGGCGGTGACACCTATCGCCTCAACCAGAAGATGGAGGGCACCTGGTGGAACAGCACCCTGCAACACGGCGGCGAGACGCCGGCAGACAACTCAGGCTGGCAGAGCGATCGCACCATCCACCGCCTGAGCGGGCCGCAGGAGCTGGCCTTTGCCGCCAAGTTCACCGGCCGCTACGACGATCTGCACTATATGCTGACTCCGCCACAAAAGCGGGAGCAGCCCGAAGCTGACGAAGCCAGGTTGAAGGTGGCCAGCTACAACGTCTGGGCGCTGCCGGTGATCGCCTCCAGCATCGGCGAGCGACTGGCGCTGCTGCCCGAGTACCTCAAGGGTTATGACGCCCTGCTGTTGCAGGAGGTGTTCGATGGCCGCCGCGAGGGCTTCCTGCAGGCACTGGCCAAGGAGTACCCGTACCAGACCAGGGTGCTCGACAAGCCGGGGGTCAACATCCACGACGGCGGCGTGGTGATCGTCAGCCGCTACCCAATCGTGCGCGAGGCCCAGCTGGTCTATCCCCAGTGCACCGGCACCGACTGCTTCGCCGACAAGGGGGTGATGTATGCGGAGGTGATCAAGGGGGGCAAGGCCTGGCACCTGTTCGCCACCCACACCGCCAGCTTCGACACCGACGAGGCGAGACGGCTGCGCCAGATCCAGTTCGGCCAGATCCGCACCCTGGCCGCCAGCCTGAAGATCCCCGCCAGCGACACCGTCATCTACGGCGGCGACTTCAACGTCAACAAGCGCAAGTTTGCCGACGACTACGCCGGCATGCTGGCCAACCTCAACGCCGACGAGCCGGGTTATGGCGGCTACACCGAGGCCACCTTCGATCCCAGGATCAACCCCTATGCCGGCGGTCCGCTCTCCGGCGGTGCCAACGTGGAGTACCTCGACTATCTGGTGGTGAGCCGGGAATACGGCGCCGTGCGCCACAACCTCAACAGCGTCTGGATCCCGCGCAGCAGCGATGGCAGCCTCTGGCCCGCCAGCAACCTCTCCGATCACTTCCCGGTCAAGGGAGAGATCAGCCGATGAAGCGCCGCTACGGCTTGCTGGCACTGGCGATGCTGGCCTTGTTGCTGCTCAACCTAAGCTGGCAGGAGGCGCCAACGCGGCCAGCACACACCGGCCAGAGCGCTCAGCCAGCCGCCGCAGAGGCGCCACAGACACAGCCGCCACTGGCCCCAGCTACCGGCCCGGTTGCCGCCACCACCGTGCCAGCTGGCCCAGCACCTTCGCCTGCCAGCTGGCGCGACTTGCCGGACGAGATGAACCGGCAGCTCGCCAGCGAGGTAAGCGACAGCGAGCAGCCGCTGGCCGAGCGGCTGGCCAATCTGGAGGCGATAGAGGCCCAATGGCTGAGCGAGGGGGAGAGCCTGTTTCGACTGCAGGGGCGCTACGCCCTGGCACTCGAGCAGCTGGCGCAGGAGCACGAGCAGCTGCCGCTGGCCGAGCGACTGGCCGCCCTCACCCGCTTGCAGGATGAGTGGGCGGCGGATCATCCGGATCTGGCGGCGGAGCTGTTCAACCCGGCTGCCCGCTTGCAGCAGGCGCGACAGCTGTGGGGGGACGAGGAGCTGGCGACCCTGGCTCGCCACTTCCTGCCAACCGGGCAGGCCGAAGCGACCGTGCAGTTTGCCGCCAGCCGACAACAGCAGCTGGCGCAGCGCAGCCACTACCAGCAGCAACTGACCGAGCTGGAACAGCAGCTGGCGGCCAGCCGGGGCAACATGGACGAGGCAAGCTGGCAGCAGCACAGGGAAGCGGCACTCGGCCAGTTTCGGCGCGATTTCTTTGCCCAGACGCCGGAGCAGCCCTGAACAGACTACGGCTCGGGGGATCTGACCCCGACAAGAAAAAGGGCCCGTCAGGGCCCTTCGCATTTTCCCGCCATCAGGCAAGCGGGTAACTGGCCGCCAGTCCGTTCTCGCAGTGCCAGTTGGCCCACAGCTTGTTGTCGGTGCCCATCAGCAGGGTGGCGAAGTTGCGGGTACGCAGGTAGACGGGAGCGCCGAACGGCTTGATAAGCTCGGCGCGGATCAGCCGGTTCTCGTCGAGGTATTCGGCATCGTCGTTGGTCATGGCGAGGATCCCCATCCACTGGAACTGGGTGGGACAGGGGTGGACGATACCGGAGGAGACCAGCTGGTGCACGTTGAGCACCCCGTCCCGCTTGTCCTGGATCACCCCGAGGCAGCCCACGTGCACGTCGCCGGAGAGGATCAGGGTCTTGCCGCCGGCATCCTGCTGGCGCCGGATCCTGGCGTTGTCCAGCAGCCGCATGATGAGCCGGGCCCGCTCCCCCTGATGATCCTTGGCCCGCCAATGATCCTTGAGATCGTCGGTCAGCTCTTCCTCCCAGGGGGTGGCATCCAGCGCCGCCTCGGTGAAGGAGAAGTCGCGATAGACCACGGGCACCCCCGCCAGCACCAGCAGATGGCCCGCGTCGCAGGCGGCCAGCGCGTCGTTGATCTGATCCCACTGGGACGGGCTCATCACCTGGGCGCGGGTCCGATTGGCCCGGTTGTCCAGCGCCAGGATCTGGTAGCCCCGAAAACTGAGCCGCCAGGAGTGGTGGCCCAGCTTGACCGGATCCAGCAGGGAGACGTTGGCAACGGAGCGCAGCTGGAACAGCCGGAAATAGCGGGACGCGGCGGCATAGATGACCCGGTAGACGTCGCAGCCCTGCAGATTGGCTGGCGACTCGGGATAGCTGCCCCAGCCATCGAAGATGTCGTGGTCATCCCACATCATGGCGCTCGGGATCCGGGCCAGCAGGCGCGCCACCTCGGGCCGCCCCCACTGCTTGCAGTAGAGCTCACAGTAGAAGCGATCGAGCTGCTCCTCCATGGTGCGAGTGGCTTTGCGTTTGACCTTCTCCGCCATGTCCAGCTCGTTCCAGGCCTTGAGGCTGGGCACCGTGGTCCAGAGGGAGTCGGCATAGACCTGATCGCCCCCCATCAGCAGCAGCGAGAAGGGGTGCGTGGTGTGCTCGGCGGCCAGCTTGTCCCACATCACATAGGGCTGCGGGGTGGAGGTGAGCAGCTTGAAGTCGGAAAAACCGTTGCAGGAGGCGTACCCGATGCGCACCCGCTCCGCCGACCCTGGCAGATGAAACTGCCAGCGATCCTCACCGGCCAAGTCCCGGGCGGGCTCCCCGTCCAGCAGGATCTGGTACTCCACGCTCGACCCCGCCTCGGCCGGAGTTGCCGTCCAGCTGACCCGCCAGAAGCCGCCCCTGGGGGTATCCGCCTGCTTGCCGGCGGTCAGCAGACTGCCGTTGATCCTGACCCCGGCGCCCTTGCAGTCAGGCCCCGCCAAAAAACAGATGCTGTATTGCGTCTCCGCTTCGAGCCCCAGCAGGGGCCCCATCACCAGACTCGCCATTGCCTATCCCTCCGTGGTTGAACCCATGGAGCATAGTGAAACGGGCGTCCTTTGGTACTGCCCAAGCGGGCAGTCCATCTTGGGTCAGGCTTGCTCTAGCCCTTGCTCTTGAACTGTTTAACGCTCCGTTTGGCCTGGGTACGGCGTTGTGATCACCTTGTTTGTCGCGAAACGGAGCAAGGCGGCAGCAATGACCTCAGCCCTTGCTCTTGAACTGTTTGACGCTACGCTTGGCCTGGGTACGACGATTGGCCTGTTTGTCGCGGGGGGCGCGCTTGCCCTCCCCGCTGGCTGGCTGATCGGTGACCGGGAAGCCGGCGAGCGAAGCCAGCGGCAGCTCGCGGCCGGTGAGGGTGCGGATCGCCGCCAGGGTGTCGGCCTCGCCATGGCAGGTGAGCGAGATGGCGAGCCCGCTGCGTCCGGCCCGGGCGGTGCGGCCGATGCGGTGCACGTAGACGGGGGCGCTGGCGGGCAGATCCAGGTTGATCACCAGCGGCAGCGCCTCCACGTGAATGCCGCGCGCCATCAGATCGGTGGCCACCAGCACCCGCACCTTGCCCGCCTTGAAGTCACCGAGCGCCTGCTCGCGCACCGCCTGTTCCTTCTCGCCGTGCAGGGCCGCCACCGCAATGCCCGCCTTGGCCAGCTTGCGGGCCACCCCGTCGGCGTCGTCCCGCGCGCTGATGAAGACCAGCACCTGCGGCCACTCGTGGGCCTTGAGCAGGCTGATGAGCGCCGGCACCTTGCTGCTCTTGTTGACCAGATAGAGGCGCTCCTCGATGTCGTCGGCCACGCTGTTGCGGGGATCCGCCTCCACCCGCACCGGCTCGGTCAGCAGACCGGTCGCCAGCGCCTCCAGCTCGGCCGGCAGGGTGGCCGAGAACAGCAGGGTCTGACGCTCGACCGGCATGGCATTCAGCAGCCACTGGATGTCGGGCCAGAAGCCCATCTCCAGCAGCCGATCCGCCTCGTCCAGCACCAGATGGCGCAGCTGGCTCAGACCCAGCAGTTGCTGGGCCAGCAGATCCCGCAGTCGCCCCGGGGTCGCCACCAGCAGTTGCGGCCCCAACGCCAGTTCGGCCTGTTGCAGCGCCTGCGCCACCCCGCCGCACAGGGTCACCAGTCGCAGACCCAGCCCGGCGGCCGGCCCCTGCAACGCCTCGCTCACCTGCACCGCCAACTCGCGGGTCGGCACCAGCACCAGCCCCTGCACCCGATCGCAGGCCGGATCGAGGCGCTGCAGCAGCGGCAGTCCGAACGCCAGGGTCTTGCCGCTGCCAGTGCGGGCCAGCGCCAGCAGATCCCGACCCGCCAGCGCGGCGGGAATGGCCAGTTGCTGCACCCGGGTCGGGCACTTGAGGTCGGCAGGCAGGGTCGCCAGCAGGGCGGGGGCGAGGGCAAGTTCATCAAAAGTCATGGGGCTACGCAGCTATCGACAGAAGAGGGAGGTGGGGGCGAAGTCTAGTGAGCGGCAGACCATAAGTAAAATCCCATCCAGCGCGGCCAGCGGCCCGCACCCGGCCCGCCATGCGCAAAGCGGGCCTGACTACACTTCAGGGAACCTCCCCCTGGGACGTGACCAGACCATGACCAGACATCCCTCTCTGCTGCTGTTGCTGCTGCTTTGCCTGACGGGGCTGACCAGCCTCAGCCTCTCCCGCGCCGACACGGCGCCCGCCCCCGCCGCCAAACCGGTACGCATCCTCAACGCCCACCTCGGCGAGCTGCCGGGGCTCATCAACGCCGACAAGACCGGCCCCTTCGTCGAGCTGGTGCGCGCCATCGATGATCTCTACCCCGAGGTGAGCATCCGGATCACCATCTATCCCCTCGCCCGGGCCATGGCCGGGGTGATCGCCGGCACCGCCGACTTCAGCCTGCCCGCCATCCGCAATCTGCAGGATGCCGACCTACTACCCTATCGTTTCAGCACCCGCAGCTTCGGCAAGGTCACCCACGTGCTCTACAGCAATACCGACCACCTCATCACTCCCGACATGGCCTACGGCATAGTGCCCACCAAGCGGGATCTGCTGATCGAAGCGACCCCCGGCTTTCTGCCCATTCCGCTGCAACGGTCGATGAGCATAGAGCAGTCCCTGCGCAAGCTCTCGCGCGGGCGCATCGACGCCTTCATCTGGGCCCAGGAGGAGGCCGACCTGATGCTGCGCCAGCTCAAGCTGACCAACATTCACCGGGAACACCTGGGGGATTTCGAGGATGTCTTCATCATCGCCAAGGGGCCTGCCGGGGATGAAACGGATCGTTTCCTCGGCGAGGCGATCGACCGGCTCGCCGCCTCCGGCAAGCTGGCACAGATCTACTCAAGGCTGCACCGCCCCTATGTCGAGTGGCAACCCCACTCCGAACCCCTGCCGGCCGCTGATGGCAACAAGACCCCCTGAAGGCGACCGCCCATAAAAAAATCCCGCCGGGGCCATGCCCCGGCGGGATTGTTGTCAGTCTGCCTGTTTACAGTACGGCCAGGGCGGCAGCGTAGTTCGGCTCATCGGCGACTTCGGCCACCAGCTCGCTGTGCAGCACCTTGTTCTCTTCATCCAGCACCACGATGGCGCGGGCAGCCAGACCCACCAGCGGGCCGGAGGAGAAGGCCACGCCGTAGTCCTGCAGGAAGGCGGCGCCACGCAGGGTGGAGAGGGTTACTACCTTGTCCACCCCTTCGGCTCCGCAGAAGCGGGACTGGGCGAACGGCAGGTCGGCGGAGATGCACAGCACCACGGCGTTGTTCAGCGCGCTGGCCTGCTCGTTGAACTTGCGCACGGAAGTGGCGCAGGTCGGGGTATCGACGCTCGGGAAGATGTTCAGGATCTTGCGCTGACCGGCGAAGCTCGCCAGGGTCAGATCGGAGAGATCCTTGGCCACCAGGGAGAACGGCTTGGCCTGCTCGCCGGCAACCGGGAAGTGACCGGCGACGGAGACGGGATTGCCTTGCAGGGTAACGGAATTGCTCATGTTATGTCCTTGATTATCGAGGGAGGATCAGGCCCTCCAGTATAGGCCTGCCGGGCGGGGACAAACACCCGCCAACCACAGGGATATCGCCTCTGCCGGCAGCCTGTTGCCAGGAGCGGGAGAAAGGGGCTTGACCTTGGACTTAACACCAAGGTTTACACTCGGCTCAGTTATCAAAGATCTCGCACCGGCGGGATCCATCCAAGAGGGACTCATCATGAGCAAATCCTGCTGCAGCCATCAACACGCCGCCGCCCCCATCAAGGCCGTCAGCAAGACCGCTGCGCCCCAGGCCGAGCACCAGCACGACAGCCACTGCTGCGACCAGGCCGCACCGGTCAGCTGCTGCGCGAGTCAGGCCCCCCATGATCATCAGGATCATGCCGCCAGCGACGCTCCCGAGGGGGAAGAGCCCCCCAGAGGGGGTTGTTGCGCCATTCCGCCGCCCGCCCATAATCATGCCCATGACGGGGAGCACGACCACCATGAGCATGCCGTCGTGGCAGACCCCCCGCTGGACGCCCCCGAGCAGAACAGCCGCCGCCACAGCTGGCAGGTGCTGGGGATGGACTGCCCCAGCTGCGCCCGCAAGATAGAGACAGCCGTCAGCCGGGTGAGCGGCGTGCAACAGGCCCGCGTGCTGTTTGCCACCGAGAAGCTGGTGGTGGATCTGGCCCCCGGCCTCTCCCCCGATCCCGTCACCGCCGCCGTGCTGGCCGCCGGCTTCCAGCTCAAGGGCGAGCGCAGCGGCAAGCAGGAGCCCGGCCGCGAGCGCGGCCCGCTGCAGACCCTGCTCGCCAAGTATTGGCAGCCGCTGTCGCTGGCCGGTCTGATGCTGGTGGCGGCCCTGCTGCCGAGCCAGATCGGTCAGCCGCTGTTTACCCTGGCCACCCTCTGGGGCCTGTGGCCCATCTCCCGCAAGGCGTGGGCACTGACCAAGAGCGGCTCCCCCTTCGCCATCGAGACCCTGATGACGGTCGCCGCCGTGGGGGCCCTGTTCCTCGGCGAAACCGCCGAAGCGGCCATGGTGCTGCTGCTGTTCATGCTGGGCGAACATCTGGAGGCCTACGCCGCCGGCCGCGCCCGCGCCGGGGTCACCGCCCTGATGGCACTGGTGCCCGACAAGGCGCTGCGCATCCGTACCACTGCCGAGGGCGAGGTGCGGGAAGAAGTCGCTGCCGACCAGCTGCGCCCCGGTGACATCATCGAAATCGCCCCGGGCGCCCGCCTGGCCGCCGATGCCCGACTGCTCGACGCCCTCGGCGCCTTTGACGAGAGCGCCCTGACCGGCGAATCCATCCCGGTGGAGCGCCGTCAGGGTGACAAGGTCCCCGCCGGCAGCCTGGCGGCGGATCGGGTGCTGCGCCTCGAGGTGGTGTCCGAACCTGGCAACAACGCCATCGACCGCATCCTGCATCTCATCGAGGAGGCCGAGACCCAGCGTGCCCCCATCGAGCGCTTCATCGACCGCTTCAGCCGCTGGTATACCCCGGCCATGATGCTGGTTGCCCTGCTGGTGGTGCTGGTACCGCCGCTCGCCTTCGGCCAGAGCTGGGACGAGTGGGTCTATCGCGGGCTGGCGCTGCTGCTGATCGGTTGCCCCTGCGCCCTGGTCATCTCCACCCCGGCGGCGGTCACCTCGGCGCTGGCGGCAGCCACCCGGCAGGGGGCCCTCATCAAGGGAGGCGCCGCGCTGGAGCGGCTGGCCCACATCGATACCGTGGCCTTCGACAAGACCGGCACCCTGACCCTGGGCAAGCCGCAGCTGACCGAACTGGTGAGCCTCAATGGCCAGCCGGAGGCCGAACTGCTGGCACTGGCGGCAGCCATCGAGCAGGGCTCCCACCACCCGCTTGCTCGCGCCGTGGTGACGGCGGCCAGCGAACGGGGCCTCAGCCTCGCCGCGGCCCAGGAGCTGCGCGCCCTGCCCGGCATGGGCGTGGAAGGTCGCATCGACGGCGCCCTCTGGCAACTGCTGGCACCGAGCCGGGTCGCCACCCTGGATGCCGCGATGCAGGCCCGGGTCGCCACCCTGGAGCAGCAAGGCAAGACAGTCGTGGTGCTCGGTCAGCCTGACGCAGTCCCGGCCGCCCTGCTGGCCCTGCGCGACCAGATCCGGCCGGAAGCGGCTGCGGCGCTGCAAGAGCTCAACCAGCTCGGCCTGCAGAGCATCATGCTGACCGGCGACAACCCCCGCGCCGCCGAGGCCATCGCCGGCGAGCTCGGCATGGGCTGGCGCGCCGGCCTGCTGCCGGAGGGCAAGGTCGATGAAATCGCCAAGCTCGGTCTGACGCAAAAGGTCGCGATGATCGGCGACGGCATCAACGACGCGCCGGCCATGAAGCGGGCCAGCATCGGCATCGCCATGGGAGGCGGCACCGACGTGGCGCTGGAGACCGCCGATGCGGCGCTGACCCACAACCAGCTCGGCGGGGTCGCCGCCATGATCCGGCTCTCCCGTGCGGCACTGGCCAACATCCACCAGAACATAGCGCTGGCACTGGGGCTCAAGGCCATCTTCCTGATCACCAGCCTGCTCGGCATCACCGGCCTGTGGATTGCGGTGCTGGCCGACACCGGCGCCACCGCACTGGTCACCGCCAACGCCCTGCGCCTGCTGCGCAAGCGCTAAGCCGGCCGTAAATGGCACAACTTACAGCCGCCCCGTTGGGGCGGCTTTTTTATTGCCTTACCCACAGCAAAGAAAAAGCGCGGCTGCCGGTCGGCAGTCGCGCTTTGCTTACTCTCTCGGAGTTATCCCACCCTTGGCGAGGTGGAATTCAACCCTGGGGTGCCGAGCCAGCCCCGGGCTCGATGGGAATGACTACTTGGCGCTGCACTCCTGGATCACCGCTGTACCGGCCTTGGTGCCGGCCGGGTCAACCTTCACCAGCACGCTCCACAGCCCCTGCGGCAAGGTGATGCTGTTGTTGGCGCTACCCGGCTGGGAGAAGCCGATGGCATAACCCGTCTCCGCCGTCACCGCGCCGCCGCCGTTGAGCAGGTACTCCTTGCTCCAGTCCTCGTTGGCCACCTTGAACTCGGTGCTGCCGGTGTAGTTGAAGGCCGCCTGATAGATGGCCAGATCGCCGTCCATCCCCTTGTAGCTCAACTGGTACTGGGGCTGAGCGGCCCAGCCGGAGAGCTCACCCTTGACGAACAGGTTGTAGCCGAGCGGATTGCCCGCCACAGTGTCCAGCACCTTGCAGCTCTGCACCGGCTCGGTGAAGCTGACGCTCAGGGTGGGCTTGTCCTTGTTCATGGCGGTAAACACGAACTTGTAGCTGCCCGCCTTGGCCAGATCGAGCCCGATGTTGCCGGTATCGCCACCCTTGCAAAGGGTCAGCGGGGTGCCGACCACCAGCTTGTCACCCGCATTGCAGCTGCCGTAGTTGAGGGGACCCCAGCTGGCATCCGCGATCTTGACGTTGGTGGTGCCCAGCTTGTCGCTGCTCACCTCGGTGGTGAACTCGTACATGAAGTTGCTGCTGAAGGTCATCTGGTTGGTGTTGCCCCATTCATTGAGGAACCCCTTCAGATAGACGGCGGTGTCACCGAACGGCGGTACCGTGCTCAGATCAGTCTTCTTGCCAACCGGCAGGCCGCTGCCCTGGGCACCGCTCTGCGGCTTGACGAACACCGCCGCCGACCAGGCACCCAGGGTCAGGGTACCGCCATTGACGGCCGCATCGCGGGCGATGCTCTCGCCGCCGTGGTGGGCCGGGCTCAGCTGCAGGTTGGTCAGGTCGATGGGCTGATCGTTGCCGTCACGGAAGTCGCTGATGCTCTGGGGAGCATTGGTGGCGTTGATCATCACCACCAGACCGTCGATGGCCGGATCCAGATCCGCACCCGCATTGATGCCGTCATCCACCGTCATCACGATGAGGCCGGGCTCCTGATCCGGGCCGGTATTGCGGAAGTCGACCCGCTTGATCACCTCGGCGCCGCTGCCCAGACGCAGCAGACGGGAGGATTGACGCAGCTCGGCCAGCTCCTGATAGAAGCCCACCATGATCGCCATGTCGGCACCGCTCGGCTTGACGTGCTTGCCGAGTACTTTCTCGATCAGCGGATAGTTGTCGCCATCCTTGTCCTTGCGTGGCAGCCCCTTGTCGAAATTGTTGTCGGCCAGGGTGTAGTCGACCCGGTTGTACCAGTCACCCGAGTCGTAGCTGTCCCGCTCCATGGATTTGGAGCGCAGCAGCTCGACACCGGCGTGGGTAAACGGAATGCCCTGCCCCAGCATGGCGGTGGCGAGCGATACCCCCTGCATCCGCACCAGATCGGCCCCTTGCGGCGCCTTGTAGATCAGGTTGTCGAACAGGGTCTGGTTGTCGTGCTTGTCGACGTAGTTCTGGATTTCGGTCGGATCCTGGGCGTAGCCCGCCGGTTGACCGTTGTAGTCGATGTCGGAGCCCTTCTTCGGCATGCCGTCCTTGTCGGTCAGGATGAAGTCCTTGAGGTTGCCGGCCATGCCGAGGCGCACCAGATCGGCCTGATGCAGGGCGGTAGCGCGATCGACGCCGTCCATCTCGTTGGCATCCACCAGAGCGCCGTTGCCAAAGCCCTGGGTCTTGCGAATGGTGTCGCCGCCGTCGAACGGACTGCCGCCGCGCACCGCATCCCGCAGCCGGTCGGAGAAGGAGCCGATGCCGGTGCCGGCCAGGTGTTTCTGGGTCGCCTGCACGAAGCGCTTGTCATCCTGCACCTCGCCGAAGTTCCAGCCCTCGCCGTAGAAGTACATCTCGGGGTTGACCTGCTTCACCGCGGCCAGCGCCTGCACCATCTGATCTTTCGGGTGGTGGCCCATCAGGTCGAAGCGGAAGGCGTCGATCTTGTAGTCGCGCGCCCAGGTGACCAGGGAGTCATCCATCAGCTTGGCGAACATGGCGTGTTCCGGCGCCGTGTTGGAGCAGCAGGTGGAGTTCTCCACCGAGCCGGTCTCCGGATTGAGGCGCTGATAGTACCAGGGCACTATCTTGTCGAGCACCGACTTGGGCCCCAGGCCCGCCTCGTTGGTGTGGTTGTAGACCACGTCCATCACCACGTTCATGCCGATGTTCTGCTTGATGGCCTTGACCATTTCGCGGAACTCCAGGATGCGCTGGCTGCCCTCGGCGTTGGTGGCGTAGGAGCCTTCCGGGGTGGTGTAGTGGTAGGGGTCATAACCCCAGTTGAAGGAGTCGACGCCACGCAGATAGCCGTAGAGCTCCTGCACCTGCGGGTTCTCCTTGCTGTCGCCTCCTTGCAGATCGCCGAGCACGGCCTCGATGGTCTGGCCGCTGCTGCAGTAGCCGGCGAACTTGGAGTTCTGCACCTCGGGGTTGACCTGGCACAGCTTGCCGAAGTCGTCGCTGATGTTGGCGACCTTGGCCGGATCCTCGTTGACGGTGGCGATGTCGAACACCGGCAGCAGGTGCAGGTGGCTGACGCCGCTCTTGGCCAGCGCCTGCAGGTGCTTGACCGGCGCCGTGTCGGTATCGGTCAGGCCGAGGAACTTGCCGCGGTGCTCGGCCGGGGTGGAGTCGTCGTTGCCGGTCAGATCGCGGACATGGGCCTCATAGATGGTGATGTCGGCCGGGTTCTGCTGGCTGTGGGGCGCCTTGAGGCTGTCCCACCCTTCCGGCTTGAGGGCCGGATCGTTGAGATCCACCACCTGGCTGAACTCGGAGTTCATCGCCAGGCTCAGGGAGTAGGGGTCGGTCACCTGATAGGATTCCAGCTTGCGGCTGACTGGGTGATAGACCTGGATGTCGTAGCGGTAGAACTTGCCCACCAGCTCGCTGCCACCCTGCACGCTCCAGCTGCCGCTGGCCTCGTCCAGGGTCATGGTGCGCTCGCCGAGCGGCTTGTGCTGGCCGTCGAACAGCGCCAGCTTGACCGACCTGGCGGTCGGCGCCCACAGCCGGAAGGTGACATTGCCCCCCTCGACCACGGCGCCATAAGTCAGCTTGGTGGCCGCTTCGCTGTAGAGGGCATCGAGGGCACCGGCGCTCTGCACCAGGGTCGCCCCCTGCAGAATGCCGTCGGCATCGGTGCCGATGGCCACCAGCTCACCCTTGAGCAGCGGTTTGAGATCCTTGCCAGCCGGCAGGGCGAAGGCGGCAGCATCTTTCAGATGCGGATACTTGGCCTGCTGCTCGGCGGTCAGGCTGGTCGGAGCAAGGGTGATGTAGGGGAAGTCGAACACCCCTTCGGCGTTGGCCTTGATGGTGCCGGACTCGGTGTAATAGAGGCGCACATGGGGCTTGTCCTTGCCCCCTTGCCAGATCAGGGTGTTGCCGTCGATCAGGTGGGCACTGGCGCCCGCCACGCCGAAGGCGGCAGTGAAGGCCTCGGCGCGGCTGCCGAAGATCTCGTTCTTGCCGGCGACGATGGCCACGGTGCGGTCCGGGTGATCGCTGAAGACCACCTTCATGTCGCTGCCGGTCAGGTTGGCCAGATCGCCGTTGCGGGCGATAAAGTTGATGCAGCCTTCCAGCTTGCTAAGGGGCACCACCCAGCTCGGGCCGAAGCCGTCAGCCGCGGCCGGGGTGTTGACCTTGTCGTCCCAGCCTGCGTTGAGGCCGCTCTCGGCGGTGGCGCTGCAGGCGTCGTTGTTCCACAGGTGCAGGCTGTAGTTGGCGAAGGGGCCAGTGACCCCGCGAGCCGCACTGGTCTGGGTATCCACCAGGGCGATCACTGCCTGATCGGGCCCGGCCACCAGTTGCTCGGCAGGGGGTTGCACATTGGGCAGACGGGCGACGGGGCCGTCCGTGGGGTCAGGGGTGGAGGGGGAGGAGCTGTTGTCATTGCAGCCGGACAAAAGCGCGAGCAGTGAGGCTGTTACCAGCGCCACTTTGGTCTTTTTCATATCCATTTTTTTATAATTCCCGCTGTAGTTAGTCTCGATATCCGAGTACCCGGTCATTGCCGAGCGGTGCCATATTAATCAGCAGAAATCGTTTCAAATGTGAGCAGGGGGGCAAAAAAGTTAACCGCTTTCAACAAGATAACGTTTTCATAACGAAAATCGGATCGGGCTCACAGACCTGCCGCCCGATTCGGCACATACCTGCGGGCAGAGCCATGATGTCTGGAAAAATTGATTTCCGATCAAATGGATAAGTGGATACGGCAAGAGAGAGGGAGCCACGACAGATGAAGCGGATTGAGGAGCAGGCCAGGCGGCTGGACCAGGAGTATCAAGAGATTGCCCAGCTGTTTGACCAATTTTGTCAGCAGGCGGGGACGCTCGCCGAGCAGTACCACTTCTTCAACTGGCCGGATTATGAGGATACCCCGCCCCTCGCCCGGGCCTTCACCCTGCTGGGGGAGCCACGGGAGCTGCGGCTGCGCTGCCAGCCGGGGGAGCGCGGCAGTTTGAGCGGGCTGATCCAGGTGTGCGGCGAGGAGGGCACCATCCACGCCAGCCTCGGCTTTCGGGCCGACGGCCACCTGCTGCTGGAGTCGGGCCGGCTGCTGGACAATCCGCCCGAGCTGCTGCTCAAGCTGCTGCTCGGCGCCATCTGGCAGCACAAACCGGAGGATGTGCAGGGCCAGCCGCACTGAGCCAGAGAAACAGGAAGGGGCCTTGGCCCCTTCCTGTTGTTGCGTGCGGCCAACCGGCCAGGATCAGGCGGCGCTCACCTCTATGGTGACGTGCACCAGCTCCTCGTGGATGGCAAGCCGCGCGCGGATCTCGCTGGCGGAAACCGGCGCCGCCATCAACAGGGAAAGCACACAGGCATACTGCTGCTGCCCTACCCGCCAGACGTGCAGATCGCGCACTTCGGCGTCCGGCAGCTCGGCGATCACCTCGCGGATCTCCGCCACCAGCGGCGCATCCATCTCGGCATCCAGCAGCACCCGGCCGGAGTCGCGCAGCAGGCCCCAGGCCCACACCGCCACCAGCCCGGCCCCCACTATGCCCATCAGGGGATCCAGCCAGTCAGCTCCCCACAGCATGCCCCCCACCAGCGCCAGAATCGCCAGCACCGAGGTGGCCGCATCCGCCAGCACGTGGATGTAGGCGGCGCGCAGGTTGAGATCCTGATGACCGTGATGCTGGCCATGATCGTGCGGGTGAGCGTGGTCGTGATGATCATGATGGTGGTCGTGACCGTGGCCATGGTGGTGACCGTGGTCATCCTTGAGCAGCCAGGCGCAGGCCAGGTTCACCAGCAGGCCGACGATGGCGATGACGATGGCCTGCTGGTAGTGGATCGGGCTGGGATCCAGCAGCCGGAACACCGACTCGAACAGCATCATGCCGGCCACCCCCACCAGCAAGAGGGCGCTGGTAAAGCCCCCCAGCACCTCGATCTTCCAGGTGCCGAAGCTGAATCTGTGGTCACGGGCGAAGTGGCGGGCGGCGCGGTAGGCCAGCACCGACAGGCCGAGCGCCAGCGCGTGGGAGCTCATGTGCCAGCCGTCGGCCAGCAGCGCCATGGAGTTGTAAAACCAGCCGCCGCCGATCTCCGCCACCATCATGATGACGGTCAGCAGCACGGCCCAGCGGGTCTTCTGTTCGGCCAGCGGATTCCCTTCGTGGACGACGGGTTGGTGGCAATGGGATGAGGCGAGGGATGACATGGATTTCTCCTGAGGACGACAATGCAATATACTATACCCCAGTATAGTTTTATTGATCGAGAGGATCCTGCATGTCACACACCATTCACGGCAAGAAGAAGCTGCTGGCGCGGGTGCGCCGCATCAAGGGGCAGGCAGGGGCACTGGAGAGCGCGCTGGAGCAGGAGAGCGACTGCGCCGCCATCTTGCAGCAGATTGCGGCCATTCGCGGCGCCGTCAACGGCCTGATGCTGGAGGTGCTGGAGGGCCACATGCGCGAGCATCTCGGCGCCGAAGAGGCGACCCCGGCCGAGCGGCTGGAGGATCTGGATCAGGTGGTGCGGGTATTGCGATCCTATCTGAAGTAGGGCCGGTGGATGGGGCCATGCGTAGCCCCGCCTCATCCCGTTGACGGCTGGTTGGCGTCGGCCCGCCAGCCCCCGCCCCTTTCAGACTTGAGCCCTCGCCGGCTTTACGCCATGATGACCGCCGATCATTGATCGCCATACCCTGGATTCCATTTCGCAAGGACCCCCCATGTTTGAACACGTCGATGCCTATGCTGGCGACCCCATCCTGACCCTGGTCGAGACCTTCCACAAAGACACCCGCGAGCAGAAGGTGAACCTGGGGATCGGCCTCTATTACGACGAGCAGGGCCGCATTCCGCTGCTGGCCTCGGTACAGCAGGCCGAAGCCCAGCGCGCCGCCGCCCCGGCCCCCCGCCCCTACCAGCCGATGGAAGGCGCCGCCAACTACCGTACCGCGGTGCAGCACCTGCTGTTCGGTGCCGACCACGAAGCGGTCAAGGCGGGTCGCATCGCCACCATCCAGACCATCGGCGGCTCGGGCGCGCTGAAGATCGGCGCCGATCTGCTCAAGCGCTACTTCCCGACCTCCGAGGTGTGGGTCAGCAATCCCACCTGGGACAACCACAAGGCGATGTTCGAGGGCGCCGGCATCAAGGTGCACGACTACCCCTACTACGATGCGGCCACCGGCGGCGTGCAGTTTGACGCCATGATAGACTGCCTGAGCAGCCTGCCGGCCAAGAGCATCGTGCTGCTGCACCCCTGCTGCCACAACCCGACCGGGGTGGATCTCTCTCGCGCCCAGTGGGACCAGGTGATCGCGCTGGTAGTCGAGAAGAACCTGATCCCCTTTATGGACATCGCCTATCAGGGCTTCGGCGACGGGCTGGAAGAGGATGCCTACGCCATTCGCGCCATGGTGGCCGCCGGCGTAAGCTTCTTTGTCAGCAACTCCTTCTCCAAGAACCTCTCCTTCTACGGCGAGCGGTGTGGCGGCCTGTCGGTCATCTGCCAGGATGCCGAAGAGGCGAGCCGCGTGCTGGGCCAGATGAAGGCCACCGTGCGCCGCAACTACTCCAGCCCCCCCACCCACGGCGGCCAGATCACCGCGGCCGTGATGAACGATGCCAGCCTGCACGCCATGTGGGTCGGTGAGGTGACCGAGATGCGCACCCGCATCAAGGCGATGCGCGAGAAGCTGTTCGAGGTGCTGAGCGCCAAGGTGCCGGGCCGCGACTTCAGCTACTTCATCAACCAGCGCGGCATGTTCAGCTACACCGGCTTCACGCCGGAGCAGGTGGATCGCCTGCGCGAGGAGTTCGCCGTCTACCTGGTACGCTCCGGCCGCATGTGCGTGGCGGGCCTCAACAGCCGCAACGTCGACTACGTGGCCGACGCCATGGCCGCCGTGCTCAAGGGCTGATCCCCGCAAGCCCCGCTCAGGCGGGGCTTTTTGTTTGTCCCGTTTGCTTGTGGAACCGTTATGGATCTCATTGCCCTCTCCCGCCTCGGCGGTCGCCATCTGGTTACCCTGCACCTGCTGCTCGACAGCCAGAGCGTCACCCGCACCGCCGAGCGGCTCTGCACCACCCCCTCCACCGTCAGCAAGACCCTCAACCAGCTGCGGGATCTGCTCGGCGATCAGCTGCTCTACCGCCAGGGCAACCAGCTGCTGCTGACCCCGTTCGCCGAGCGGCTCGGCCCCACCCTGCACCGGCTGCTGAGCGAGCTCAACGGCCTCACCGGCCAGGGCGGGTTCGATCCCGCCAGCTGGCAGGGGCAGCTGAAATTCGCCCTGCGTGAAAGCGGCATGGTCTGGCCCATGGGGCCCATCCTGGCGCAGCTGATGCGCGAGGTGCCGGGCCTGGTGCCCGACATTCGCAACAAGGATGAGCAGGGGCTGGCGGCGCTGGCGGCGGGCAAGCTGGACTTCGTGATCCTGCCCCACGATCAGAGCCAGCCCCTGCCCCGCCAGCAAGGGCTGGTGTGGGAGACCCTGCGCGAGGACAAGCTGGTCTGCCTGCTGCGCGCGGATCACCCGGCGCTGGCGCGATCCTGGGATCTCGATGCCTACCTGAGCTGGCGCCATATCGCCATTCGCGATCAGGAGCTGGCCAACCCCTTCTTCGAACAGAGCCTGGCCCAGTTGCAGGTGCGCCGGCAGATCGCCGCCATCCTGCCGGATTTTGGCAGTGCGGCAGCCCTGCTGCGCCAGAGCGATCTGATCCTCACCGCCATCGGTGGCTGGGCCGAGCAGGCGGCCCCCCACGCGCTGGTGAGCAGGCCGGTTCCCTTCGACTACGGCGCCGTCACCCACAGCTTGGTGTGGTACGGCCCCGCCGGAGAAGAACCGGCCCGGCGCTGGTTTCGCCAGCGTATCCTGCAACTGGCCCGCGAGCTGGGATGAGGGCGACCATGCCCGGCACATGCTGGCCGGGCATGATGGGTGTCAGGGTTTCTTGGTGTAGATGGGGCTGGGGAAGGGAGAGACGTTGTTGCCCAGTTCGGTGATGCGGGCGGCCCCCTGCTTGCGCACCTGATCGACCCGCAGCACGTGGTGCATGGGGATCATGGTGCGATTGACGTCGGCAAATTCACTCTTCAACTTCTCGTGGCTGGGGTCGACGATGAGCGCCGTGTGGTTGTCCCACACGAAGTTGGCGATCTCGATGAAGCCGAACAGCTGACCCTGGCTCACTTCCCTGACATAGACTTCGTAACGCTCGTTGTGACAAATGAACTGCACTCGATATAAGGCGTTGGATTCACTCATGTTCGTCTGTTGATGGTGGGCGATTGACCCATTCTAGCCGCCACCTCGCAGAGCTCAAATAGACAGCAATCACAGTTACGTCATCTCAAGACTCAGGCAGCAAAAAAGCCACGCCGAGCCGCTCGGTTCGCCGTCCAATCTTGCCTTGTAGTAGTAAATCCCTTTGCGATCAGTTGATTAGAATCCGACTACTCAGAGCAGTGGCGGCAGGCTGACCGGGCCGAGCCCGGCCACCGCCAGCGCAGCGGCCAACTGCTCCAGCTCCTCTCGCGCCGCCTCTGGCCAACCCTGCGCCTCCCCGCGCACGCCGTGATGGCGAAAGCCATTGAGGCGGATGGGCACGGGCCCGAGGGCGTGCAAGAAGGCGGCAAGCCCTGCCTCCAGCGTGCCATCGGCGGCGAGATAATCGCTCTGCCCCGGTACCTGCAGCAGGCGCACCTCCGCCAGCTTGCCCGCCTGCGCCAGCAATTGCAGCGACGCCAGCACCCGCTCGCGGCCATAGCCGGTCAGCGTGTGATGTACAGCGTCGCCCCACCCCTTGAGATCGATCATGGCGCCGTCCAGCACCGGCAGCAGCCGCTGCCAGCCAGCCTCGGCGAGTGAACCGTTGCTGTCGAGCAGGCAGCCGAGATGGGCCAGATCCGGCGCCCCCTTGATGGCCGTGAACAGCGCGATCACGAACGGCAACTGGGTGGTGGCCTCACCGCCGGAGACGGTAATGCCGGTCAGCAGCGGGCCGTAGCGGCGCAGCAGGGCCAGCACCTCGGCCACCGTCATGGTGGCGGTCTTGGGGCTGGCGCTGCGGGGGCAGAGATCGAGACAGGCATCGCAGTCGGTGCAGCTTGCCGCCTGCCAGCTCACCTGCCCCTCGTGCAGGGTCAGCGCCCCGCCCGGGCAGCCGGGCACACAGTCACCGCAGTGATCGCAGAGGCCGATGGTGTGCGGGTTATGACAGCCGGGGCAGGCGAAGTTGCAGCCCTGCAGAAACAGCACCAGCCGGTTGCCGGGGCCGTCCACGCAGGAGAAGGGCAGCCAGCGGCTCACCGTCGCGGTGCGCGCCGCCCCTGCCCGCCTGCCGCACTCAGTAGTCACACAGGGTCGCCTCGCGCCCCACCACCCGCGGCGCCCGCTGGCGGATCCCGGTCAGCTCGCTCGCCTCGGCGCCGAGGCAGGTGGTCTGCAGCCGCGAGCCCTCGGTCGTGAAGCGGGCCACGTCGCTCTTGCGGATCATGTAGCCGGTCACCCGCACCAGATCGCTGTCCGCCACGTTGGCGGTGAACTCGCGCATGCCGATGGCGAGCGCCCCCTTGCAGAGCTGCAGCAGCGCCTGCGGGTTCTGGCGGATGGTGGGATCCAGGGTGAGGATCTCGCTGATCCCGGAGTGATAGAAACCGTGGTGGGGGGCCAGCGCCAGCACGTGGCTGGCGGGATCCGGCTCCTCGCCATAGGGGATGCGCACCCCGGGGGTCACCCCGCGATCCACGCTGAGCCCACCCTGGGAGTGGAGCAGGGCGCGGCCGCCCCAGGCGTGACGCTGCGGCGTTTCACTCACGTGGCGGGCGAGCTGGGCCGAGATGCGATAACCCAACTGGTTCGCCTCTTCGTCACGGCCGTAGCGCTCCGGCAGATTCTCCTTGTCCATCAGCAAATTGACCGCCTCGGCCATGCCGTAGATGCCGAACATGGGCACGAAGCGATCCTCTTCCAGCAGCCCCTCCTGCACCAGGAAGCTGTCGAAGAAGCCGGACTCCTGGTGCAGGAAGGCGGCACGCGCCTCGATCAGGCGGGAGGCGAGGCGGCAGTAGTGGGGCAACAGGCAGCCCAGGAAGTCGTCGATGCCGTGGGCCTGCTCGGCCACCCGCTTGAGGGAGACCCTGACCAGGGTGTTGGCGCCGCCCGCCTGAGGCAGGGCGTTGTAGCAGCTGACGATGCCGAAACCGCGCTCATCGAAGGTGTTGCGATGCAGCGGGTAGTTGGCGATGTGGGGCTTGCTGCAGGCCGCGATGTTCTTCACCCCCTGCAGCAGCAGGCTGTCCGGGGTCTGCGCCGGATCGTGGAACAGGGTGAGGTTGGGGGCCACCTGTTTGAGCTCGCCGTCGATGCTCAGGATCAGGCGGCAGAGACGGTTGTCATCCGGGCCTATGTTGACGTGCATGAAGGCATCCGGCAGCACCCGGTCCAGGTAGATCCAGAACCCCTTCAGCTTGCGATAGAGGGCCTCGTCATCCAGCTCACCGACGAAGGGCAGCAGCAGGTGATCGAGCCGGCCCAGCCAGACCGGCATGCCGGTGACGGAGGGCACATGGTGGTAGAGGATGCGCAAGGCATCGAGCGCCTCGTCGAAATCCTGCGGCGGTGCCAGCTCCAGCCAGGCCGAGCCCTGGCGCAGAAACTTCTCGTAATCCGGCAGCACATAGCGCGGCTTGTAGGGGGCGTGCCCCTCGAACATGTCGCAGACAAAGCCCTTGGCCATCGCCTCGCTCACCTCGGCGGGCAGCTCGGGATAGGGCAGCGCATTTTCGGCGGCCAGCGCCAGGGCATGGCTCTTCTGGGCCGGTGACAGCAGGGGATCGCGCACGATGCGCTGGCAGGTTTCGGTGAAGGACATGGCTCGCTCCTCGACGGATGGGAGCTAAATCCTCACACTTGGGAGGTGTTTTTTGAAGTGACATTCACAACATGGCGGATATCCAATGAAGACATCCGCCATGCAAGATCACGGGCCTAGCCCAACCAGGGCAGCAACTGGGCCACGCCCCCCTGCCAGCGCAGCAGGAAGAAGCCCCCCATGCCGACCACCACCACCAGCAGGGTCGGCAGCCGCAGCAAGGTCAGTACCGTCACCAGCAGGGTGGCGACCAGGTAGTCCGGATCCCAGCTCAGCCCAATGCCAGGCTGGTAGCTGAAGACGATGGGCAGCCAGATGGCGGTCAGCACCGACTGGGCCGAGAAGCTGAGGAAGGCCCCCATCTCGGCACCCGGCTGATAGCGGGTCAGCCGCGAGAAGAAGGCGAAGCGGTTGAAGAAGGTGATCAGGGCCAGCAGGCCTATCATCAGCCAGCTCATGATTACCTCCTCATCCGGTGCAGCACATAACCCACCAGCATGCCGGAGAGCGCCGAGATGATGATGTAGACCTCCGCCAGCAGCGGCTTGGTGAGCAGCGCCATGGCGCCGCTCACCAGGGTGGCCGCCACCATGGGCAGGTTCTTCATGGCGGGAATGGTCATGGCGATGAAGGTGGCGGCGATGGCAAAATCCAGCCCCATCTGATCCAGTCCGTCGATGTACTGGCCGGCGGCGATGCCAAGCAGGGTCGCCGCATTCCAGAACAGATAGAAGACGAAGCCGGCAATGAGCGCGTAGGCCGGATCGAAACGGCCGCTGCGCTCCCGGTCTTTGAGCGCCACCGCGAACATCTCGTCGGTCAGGAAGAAGGCCAGACTGGCACGCCAGCGCAGGGAGAGCGGCAGCACGTCGCGGCGAAAGGTGAAGCCGTAGAGCAGGTGCTGGGAGGTGATGACGAAGGTGGAGCCCATGATGGGCAGCAGCGGCGTCCCCGCCCCGAACAGGGTGGTGGCCGAGAGCTGGGCGGCGCCGGCATAGACCAGCAGCGACATCAGCTGGGCCTGCAACGGGCTCAGCCCCACCTGCAGCGCCAGGGCGCCGCACAGGATCCCCCAGGGGATCACCGAGACGGAGAGCGGCAAAATATCGATGGAGGCGCGCCACCAGAGCGCGCGGGTACTCTCGGCCCCGACGGGCCGGGAGCAGGTTGCTGATGGCATGGGATCATCCTTGTTGCGTCCACGGCGAGCCGGAAAAGCTAGCACAGCACGGGGACGGATACCAAGAGGCTGCGGGTAAAGAGAGGATGAAGCAGAACAGAGGGCCCAAAAAACAGAACGCCACCCGGAGGTGGCGCACTGCTGAGAGTCAGGGCTGAATGACGATGGGGGTGCCGGGTTCAATGGCGTTCCACACTTCGTCCAGATCCTTGTTGAGCATGGCGATGCAGCCATTGGTCCAGTTGGACGGCTGCAGGCGGGTGTTGCCTATGCTGTTGCGCTGACCGTGGATCATGATCATGCCGCCCGGTCGCACACCCATCTCGTTGGCCGCCTTGATGTCGTCCAGATTCGGGTAGTTGATGTGGATGGCCTTGTAATAGTTGGAGTTGGTCTTCTTGTAGTCGAGGATGTAACGGCCTTCCGGCGTGCGCTGATCCCCTTCCCGCTGCTTGTGCCCCTTGGGAGCCGGACCCAGAGCGATCCAGTAGCGTTTGACCTCCTTGCCATCCTTCATCAGGGTCAGGCTATAACTCGATTTCTTCACCACCACCATATCGGCGGACAGGGTGGCAAAACTCAATGCGGGCCACAGCCCCAGCAAACACAGTAATACGGCTCTCATTCCATCCCTCGGCAAGCCTCTGGTAAGGGCTTTTCTGTTACCAAATCATCTGAACTGCACCGCCTCGTGTGGCGGGCGAGCGCCATCATATTGGATCGCCATCAATACTCAATATATCCAGAGAAACATATCCCGCGCCATCTTTTATAGATTGTTACAATTAACTGCCAAAACAACGGGATAACCCCCCTATCTCGGGATAGTCCCAGGCGGGACATTGGGGGAAGATAAGGCGCTTTTCACCTCTCAGGAACCTCACGATGCGATACCGACTCTCCCTGCTGCTCCTGCTGCTCTGCTCCTCCCTGCAGGCGGCCGAGCCGCTCTGGCTGCGCGAGCCAGCCCTCTCCCCCGACGGCAAGCAGCTTGCCTTCACCTGGCAGGGCCGCGTCTACCTGAGCGCGGGGGATGGCGGCCCCGCCATGCCCCTCACCGATAGCAACTACCTGAGCCAGCGCCCGCTCTGGTCGCCGGATGGCAAGCTCATAGCCTTTGCCGCCAACCTCTACGGCAACGAAGATGTGTTCGTGGTGCCGAGCCACGGCGGCGAGATGGTGCGGCTGACCCGGGATTCGCGCCCCGACCTGCCCCAGGCCTTCAGCGCCGACGGCAAGCAGCTGCTGCTGAGCAGCCAGCGCCTCACCGACCCCGACGCCGATCACTTCGTGGCAGAAGGCTATCAGGCCGGCAACCTCTACTGGACGCCGGTTGCCGGCGGCCCGCTGACCCCGGCCCAGCCCCTGCCCGCCACCCTGGCCCGCCCCCACGGCAACCAGCTGGCCTACCAGATGCCGGGCATGGATCAGCCGTTTCGCAAGCACCAGCACTCGTTCGCGGTCTCCCGTCTGTGGTTGTTCGACGGCAAACAGCATCGCCAGCTGACCGAAGACAGGGTGGCCGCCAGCGATCCGGTCTGGGATGAGCAGGGCAAGCAGCTCTACTACCTGAGCGAGCGCAGCGGCGATTTCAACGTCTGGCAACGGGATCTGGCCAGCGGCCAGGATCGCCAGCTCACCCACTTCAAGGGCCATCCGGTGCGCGGCCTCTCTGCCTCCCGCCAAGGGGATCTGGTCTGGTCCTGGCAGGGGGAGCTCTACCGCCTCGATGCCGGCAGCGACACCCCGCGCAAGCTCGTCATCCAGCCACTGTTCGCCAAGGTACCGGCCGAGCAGAGCTGGCAGCCCGGCCCCGTCGACGAGGCCATCGCCCGCCAGGACGGGGAAGAGGTGATCCTGGTCAGCCAGGGGGATCTCTACGCGGTCGACACCCGGCGCGAGCGGGTACGCCAGCTCACCCGCCACCCCAGCGAGCAGTCGGCGCCGCGCTATCTGGATAAAGAGCAGGAGCTCATCTACCTCTCCGAACAGGAGGGGCCGGCGGCGCTGTATCGCCTCAAGAAGGGGCAGCCGGACAAGCTGTTCAGCGACCCCGGCACCCTGACCGAGGAGAAACTGCTGGCCATTCCGGGCGCCGCCATCAGCGTGCCGACCCTCTCCCCCGACGGCAAACAGCTCGCCTTCGTGGTGGACGGCCAGGCCGTCCACCTGCTGGATCTGGCCAGCGGCAAGCAGCGCCAGCTGGTCGCCGCCGAGTTCAACCCCTCCCGTCACGCGGTGGAGCTGGCCTTTGCCCCCGATTCACGCCACCTGGCGCTGACCATCCAGCCCGACTCCGCCCAGCAGGAGATCGCCGTCATCGATACCCGGGATGCCAAGGCCAAACCGGTCAATGTCAGTCTCAACGGCTATCGGGATGGCGATCCTGCCTGGAGTCAGGACGGCGGCATCCTCTACTGGCAATCCACCAAGTACGGTGTGCTGGGCGCCGATGGCGAGCCCCTCGGCGGCAGCCTGCTCGGCCTCTACAGCAGCCGCGCCGCCAAGAGCGACTTCATCGCCGAGCAGGCGCCGCCCAAGGCCGGTTACGGCTTCGAGACTGACCGGCTGGCGCACCGGGAGGCGCTCCAGCTGCAGCCTGAGGGCCCCATCCTCGCCAGTCGCATCGTCGACGATCATCTGATCTATCTGGTGGAGGTGATGGACGCCAACGGCGAGAGCGAGATCAAGGGCTACGCCCAGGATCTGCGCAAGGGGGAAACCAAGCTGCTGTTTGCCGAGCAGCCGGGGCCGGCGCTGGCCAGCCTCAACCAGGATGCCAGCCTCGCCACCCTGGTGCGGGAGGGGGAAATCGCCCTCATCGATACCCGTTCCGGCGAGGCCAGCAGCCACCCCTTCAATCTGCTGATCACCGCCAGCTGGCAGGATCGGATGAGCGCCGCCTTCGACCAGATCACTCGCCTCACCCGGGACGAGTTCTACCGGGCCGACATGAACGGGGTGAACTGGGATAGCTATGTGGCCGCCTATCGCCGCCTGCTACCCGGCATCAGCAACGATCGTGACTTCGGCAACCTGCTGGCGGAGCTGGCCGGCGAGCTCAATGTCTCCCACACCTGGGGCAGCGGCCCGGCCCCCTCCCTGCGCATGCCGGACGAGACCGCCAGCCTCGGTGGTTACTGGCGCGAGCGACAGGGGGCGGTCGAGCTCGACGCCCTGCTGGTCGGCGGCCCGCTGGAGCAGGAGACGGACCTGGCACTGGGCGCCCGGCTGCTGGCCGTCAACGGCACCGAGCTGCACAGCCTCAACGAGCTGGATGCCCTGCTCAACCACCAGGCCGGCCAGCGGCTGGCGCTCACTGTGCTGCCCAAGGGAGCCAAGGAGCCCAGCCAGCTGGAGGTCACCGCCATCGACCTGCAGCAGGAGTATCAGTTGCAGCTCGACGGCTGGATCGCCAAGCGCCGCAGCCAGGTGGGGCAGTTGAGTCAGGGGCGGGTCGGCTATGTCTACCTGCCGGAGATGAGCAGCGCCGTCTATGAGGAGGTGGTGGCCGACGCCCTCGGTCGCCAGCGCAACCGCGAGGCGCTGATCGTCGACGTGCGCTTCAACAAGGGGGGCTATCTGGCCAACACCCTGGTGGAGTTCCTGACCGGCAGCGGCAGCGCCCAGGGCATGGCCCGCAGCTGGCCACGCCTTGGCAAGGGGGAGACGGACGCCGCCACCCGCCAGTGGACCAAGCCCTCGGTGGTGCTGGTCAATGCGGGCAGCTACTCGGAAGGCTCGGCCTTTCCCCAGTACTACCGCACCCTCAAGGTGGGCCCCATCGTCGGCGAGCCGGTGCCGGGCACCGGCACCATGGTGTATGCCCACACCTCCAGGCTGATCCCGGGCCTTGCCTACGGCATCCCGACCCTGGGGCTGCGCAACCCCGATGGCACCCTGTACGAGAATCGGGAGCTGATCCCGGACGTGCAGGTGGCGCTGACTCCGGCCGACATGCTGGCGGGACGCGATCCCCAGCTGGAAGCCGCAGTGCAGGCCGCCCTCGCCCAGCTGTCGACGAATGCGAAACCCGCAGCCAAACGGGCTGACTGACGCCCACCAGCAAAAGAGGAGCCGGCCGGGCTTGCCCGGTCGGCTCCTCTGACAGACAGACATCAAGGGCGCCCCGCCTGTTGCGGGGCGCCCTTGTTGCATCAGGCCGGCTGCGTCTCGGCCGGCTGGCGGGCCAACGCCAGCTGATACCTGTGCTCGGCCAGCTCCAGCTCGCGGCGCGCCTCGTCCACCTTGCCGTCGGCGCTCTTCACTGCCGCCACCAGCTGGTTGTAGCGATCCCAGCTGCCGTTGTACTCGTTCACCTCGGCCTGGTAGCGTTGGCTGATCTCGTTGGATTGGCGAATGATGGCGTTGTTCTCATCTTGCAGCTGATCGATGCGGGCACTCAGGCTCGCCTGGATGGCGCGGATCCGGCGATACTCTTCCGGGCTGTAACTGCCGTTGTAGCTGTTGTGCTCGCGCACCAGCCGGTTGATCTCCTGCACCGTCTGGCGGTTGCGCTGGTTCAGCTGGTTCAGCTCCCGCTGGTAGCGATCAAAGTTGCCCTTGAGCTTCTGCTGGCGATCCTGCAGGGCGGTTCTGGCCGCCACCTGCTGGCTGTAGTGCTCCTGGGCCGCCGCCAAGTCCTGGCGCCGGGTCTCGAGGGAGCGCTCCAGCTCGCCCAGATCCGGCAGCGCTTCCGTCACCATGGTGGGGTAGAAGGCGGCGATCTGCGGCGTCGTCACCTTCAGCGCCCGCACCGCATCGGCACCGTTGGCCTGATCCCGGTAATCCACACCGCACGGCTGCCCCTTGCAGACCAGGTCCGGGCTGGAGAACTTGTACTCGTGGCTGTAGACCCCGAAGCTGGAGGGATAAGCCATCACGGTGGCGAAGGAACCCCGCACCCCGTGCCCCAACGCATAGTGATAAGTGCCCCCCGTGCCATCCTGCAGGCGGGAGTGGTTGAGCCCCATGTTGTGGCCCAGCTCGTGCGCCAGCACCACGTCGCCACAGCCGGTGGCCGTGACATGGCTGAACATGCTGCCCGCATCCTGGGATACATCCCCGTCGGCATACGCCTTGCGGCCATCGGTATAGGTCGCGGAACCACCAACCCAAGCCAGCCCGCAGCTGCCGTGGTCACCGGTCTGGGGGCGCATCAGCACCACCATGTCGGCGCCATAGCGGGTGCGCAGGGTCGGTACCTGCTTGAAAGCCGGATCCTGCTGGTAGGTCACCGCGTTGAGCGCGGATTTGTCGGTGCCGCCATCCGGGTAATTGACCTGCTGGTCGTGCACGGCCCGCACCGTCAGATCCAGGCCGCTGGCGGCATAGATCTGGTTGGTGATGTTGATCATGTGCTGGATCCGGGTCTGCGCATCCCCCTGATAGCGGGCCGCCAGCCCCGGGCTGTGCAGCACCATCAGGTCGATGGTTTCCGCCAGCACGGGGGTCGCCCCGAGCAATCCCGCAATCATGATCCCCAAGGTGGTTTTCTGCATGTGATCTTCCTTTTCTGTTGTTATTGGTGAGTCGGGATCAGGGCGTCATCGCCGCCATGACCCAGATCCAGCGGCGGGTTCTTGTAAACCCAGCCCTTGCCTCCCAGGGTCTCGACGGAGTAACTGCCTTGCGGCGTGCCGATGAACCCGAAAGTCGCTTGCTTGCCGACGGTGAAATTGACCGGATAGCTGTCACCGTCGACCCGAATTTCCCCCTGCCAGTTGCGCTCCCCGCCCCGCTGCAGTTCAACCTTGGTCACCCTGGCCTGCAGGGTGCTGCCGTCCGGCAGCGGCAGGGCCACACTGTCACCCACCTGGGCCCGCTCCAGATCGCTGCCCTGCAGGGCGATCGGCTGGGGCTGCTCGACCGCATCGCCGGGCTCCGCCAGCGGAAAGTCGGCATCCACCTCGGCCGCCTGCCAGGGGGTCTCCAGCTGCTGGCTGCCATCTTCCCGCAGCCGATCCGGCTTGGCGGGGGCTGCGACCGGCGCTGGCTTGAGCACGGGGGCAGGCATGGCGGCGAGTGGCGTCAGCTCCGCCAGCGGGCCGCTATCCGCCGCGCGCTCCTCATCCCCTGCCGCCTGACCGGGCGCCACCGGTTGCGGCCACAGGTACCAGCCGATCACCCCGGCCAAGAGGGCGCACAACCCCAGCCAAGGCTTCCATTTCGCTCTCTTCATACTGATACTCCAGTCAAAAACAATCCTTATAAAACAATGAATTGCGTTCAAAGTGAGCAGGCATGCTAGAAACCGTCGAGCAGGCTGGCACCCCCCTATATGGGGCGTCGAAAAAATGGACGCGGGAGGTTCACCCCCGCTGGGCGAGTCGCACAAGCCAGTGCTGGCGGGGGCTGAGAGAGGGTTCGAATGATGCTTTTTTGCCGCATGAAAATGGCCCCGAAAAGGGCTGGAATGAGGCCATTCACCCCATATGGGTTAAGCAGATTTGGCTGTACCGGGGGGCGGGCGTCGGCGTACCCTGATGGCATCAATCAGGTCAAGGATGTTGCATGAACGGTTTGCCGATACGGGCGCCAGCACTGGGCTGGCTGTTGATTTCACTGCTGGCGGCGCCGCTGGCCGCCGCCCCCCTGACCCTGCAGGGCGAGACCCAGCGTTATCGCATCGATCCCGATACCCTGGCCATCTCGGTCAACCAGATCCCGGTCAGTGCGGGCCAGCCTGCCCGCCAGGTCGATCAGTTGCAACAAGGGGAGCAGCAGGCCAGCTGGCACTGGCCCGCCCAGGACGCCAAGGTGGAGGTCAAGCTGGATGGCGACGACCTCTTGCTGACGCTGGTCAGCGACAGTCCCCGTCAGCTGGCCTGGTTCAGCCTGCCGAAAAACCAGACCCACCTCTCCCTGGCCTTCGGCGAGGGCAGCCGCTTCTCGGTGCGCGACAGCGACTGGCTCGGCTATGTCGGCGACGAGCTGGCCGAGCTCAACACCCACTACGACCTCAAGCTGCCGCTCTGGAGCCAGGATGCCGGCAAGCAGACCTACAGCTGGATCCTGCAGACCCCCTACGACAACCGACTTCGCTTCAGCCGCCAGGGAGGCCGGCTGCAACTGAGCGCCAGCCATGAATTCAGCAGCTTCAACCAGCAGGCGCCTATGGTGGTGCGGCTGAGCGTGGGGGATGACTGGCTGGCCGGCGCCCGCCGCTACCGGGCGTGGCTGCAGAGCGAGGGGGCCTGGCAGTCTCTGACCGACAAGGTCGCCCGCATTCCCGCCGGGCGGCGGCTGATCGGCGCCAGCCATGTCTACCTGTGGGGCGATGCCCTGCTCGATCGGCAAGATGTGAAGGCGTGGCCCGCGCTGCAGGCCAAGCTCCGGCAAAAACCGGAGTGGCTGCAAGGCTTCAACAGCGAGGAGCGGGAGGCGCTGGCCGCCAAGGCGCCAGAACCCTGGCAACAGGCGTTGATCATGGCGGGTCTCAACCGACTGATTGCCGACCAGCTGCCGCTGCCTGCCCAGCAGGGCCCGCAGGCCCAGAGCAAGGTGCTGGCCCTGCGCCAGCAGTGGGTCAAGAGCCAGTTCGGTGAACAACTGGTGGCACAGGAGCGCTGGGGCCAGGGGCTGTCGCTGCCGGTGATCGAGGCGCTGCAGCAGGCAGGACTGCGCAAGCTGTGGCTCGGCACCCCGCAGTGGACGGCGGCCCTGCAGCAGGGCTATGCCCTCACCGCCGCCCAGCGCCAGGGCTATCTGGTGGGCAGCTATGACTCCTACGATACCGCCATCGCGCCCGGCACCAACGACAGCTGGCTCACCGCCCAGCTGCCGCCGGAGATCGGCAAGCGCTGCGCCATCGTCGAGGCCAACGGCAAGCCCAAGCCGGGCTTTGGTGGCGAGGGAGTCTATCTCAATCCGGGCTGCACCCTGCCGTTTGCCAAGAGCCGCATGAGCGAGCTGGCCAAGGCCAGCGGCATCAACAGCCTGTTCCTCGACGTGGACGGCACCGCCATGGCCTCCAACGATTACAACCCGGCCCACCAGCAGGGTAGCCAGGCGATGATCGCCGACCGCAACGCCCGCATGAGCTGGGTGGGAGAGCGGCTCGGGCTGGTGCTGGGCTCGGAGGATGGCAACGCCCTCACCAGCAAGCCGCTGCTGTTTGCCCACGGCATCCAGAGCTGGGGCTTTGGCTGGACCGATGCCGCCATGCGCAAGCAGGCCAAGTCCCCCTACTACCTCGGCAAGTGGTGGCCGGACGAGGCACCACAGGTCTTCTTCCAGCCCGCCCGCCTCAAGCCTCGCTACCTGAAGACGGTGTTCAACCCGGCGGATCGGCTGCCTCTCTATCAGGCGGTGTTCCACGACTCCGTGCTCAACAGCCACCACTGGCTGCTGGACAACCTGAAATTCCCGGGCATCAAGGAGGAGCGCGCCCTGCTCGGCCTGCTCTACAACACGCCGCCGCTGGTCAACCTGAGTCGCAGCACGCTGGCGAGCCGCCTGCCGGAGCTGGTGAGGCTAGACAGCCAGTTCGGCCCGCTGCACGAGGCGCTGTGGGACAAGGCACTGGTGGGCTTTCGCTGGCGTGACGGGGTGGGCCGGGTGCAGGAGACTCGTTTCTCCGATGGCAGCCGGCTGGTGGCCAACTTCGGCCACAGCTCCATCATGATCGACGGCCACAAGCTGCCGGGCCGCCAGCTGCTGGTGGCGCTCAAGGACAAGCCGGTCAGCGTGCTGAAGATCCAGGACTGAGCCCGAGCCGCCATCAGGAGGGGGTCGCCCCGCTGGCCGGGGCGGGCGGCACTGCATGGAGGTTGAGCCAGCGCCGGCGCAGCGCCTCCAGCGAGCCATCCTGGTGCATCTGGTCGAGGGCCCGCTGCAGGGCCTGCACCTTGGCCGGCTCCGTCGCCAGGTTGAGGGCGAAGTAGTACTGCTCGCCATCGTCATAGACGAACAGCGGGGTGAGCGCCGCCAAGCCGTGCCCCAGCTGGTGCATATGAAAGGCGGCCCCCAGATCCAGCGCCGTCACCAGCTCCACCCGGCCGCGCAGCAGCATGCGAAACTTGTCCTCCTCGCTGTTGACGCTGACCGGCGCCAGCCCCTGGCGGATCAACTGCTGGGCCGAGGCCGAATTGCGCACCACCGCGATCCGGTAGTGGCTCGCCTCCTGCAGGCTGCGGGGCTGGATGTCGGTGCGCGAGCTCAGCCGCCACACCCTGATGGTGCGCGGCCCGACCGGCCCCACCCACTGGAACTGCTGCTCCCGCTCCGGGGTACGCGCCACCGAGAAGAGGATGCTGCCCGTCTGATAGCGGGCATTCTGATAGGCCCGCGCCCAGGGCTGCAGCTGGATGTCACCGCGCAGCGCCAGCAGGGCATGCAGCAGATCCACCGAGAAACCGCTCACCGGCTGACCGGCCAGCTGATAGTTGTAAGGGGGCATCTGCTCGGTCAGCGCCTGCAGTGCCCGGGCCGGCTGCGCCAGCCCTCCCGTCAGCAGCAGCGTGGCCAGAAGCCACCGCCACCGCGCTCTTGTTCCCACCCTCGACTCCTTCCCATGAAAACAGACCCCTGCCGCGGCAGGGGTCTGACATAACGCATGTTCACCGGCTTGCGCCTCAGTGGCTGGTCACCGTCTCCTGGTAGTGGTCGCGGATCCAGCGCTCGAAGTCGGCCAGCATGGCCGCTTCGGAACCGCTATTGTCGGCGATAAGCTGGTCGCCGTGAACCACCCGGATGCGGGCATTGAGCGGCTCACCCTCGCCGACCGGCGGACGTTGGCGGGCTGCCGCCATACAGGCTTCTGCCTGCTGCCACGCCTCGGCCACGCTCTGGTTGCAGGCCCGGGCCAGTGGGCCGGCACTGAAGCCCTTGCCGGTCAGGCTCTGCAGCGTCTCGTCATGGGTCATGCCGTTGCCCGGCCCCCAGTAGTGGGCGGCCAGATCCGGCCCGATGCGCGGGTTGTCGGTGAGGTAGCCGTCGCGTTTGAGGAAGTAGACGCGGGTCTGCTCCACCGCCATCAGCGCCAGCAGATAGCCGTGATAGGCGCAGGCCGACTCCTGGTTGAGCAGGTGCGGGATGGCCAGCAGCGGGCGCGGGCTCTCCACCCCCAGGATCTGGCGCTCCCAGCGGCGGGCCAGAGCCAGCACGGCGGCCGGGGTGCGCTCGGCCTCGTCCATGGCGTAGAGATCCCGCTCGAAGTAGGCCACCAGCGCGATCTGGCGCTCATTGAAGGCGCGAAACGGCTGGCGCGCCTCGATCATCGCCTTGATCAGCGCATCGGGGATCGCCTCCCCCGCTGCGTTTCTGGCGTAGCGCTTGAGCCAGTCCGCATCGTCCAGCAGGCTGTCGCAGAACATCGACTGGGTCTCGGCGTAGGCCATGGAGGTGGGCGGAAACTCCTGGGAGAAGCAGGGGGCGTTGCCGGTGACATTGGCAAAGTGCGCCGCATGGCCACCCTCGTGGAACAGGGTGTTGAGCCCGCTCCAGCCGCTGCCCACCTGGGCCGGGTTGGCCAGGCTGGTGAAGTTGACCACCGCCGGCACCCACTCTCCCTCCTGCCAGAAGCTCGGCACCGGGCCGTGGCAGAAGCCGTTCTCGTATTTCCCCTCCCGGGTCAGCAGATCCAGGGTGAGGGTGGCGCCGCGGTACTGGATGCCGAGCCGGCGAAAGCTCTCGACCCAGTCCTGCAGCGCCCGCGAGAAGGGCACGTAAGGGTCGAGCTGACGGGTCACGTCGCCACTCACGCTGTAGCGCAGGTTGTGGGGCAGCAGGGCCGCCTCCCCCTTGGCCACTTTCAGCTCGGCCAGGCTCTGGTGCAGCCGCTGCTCGGTGCCGGCGATGAAGTCGTCGAGAATGGCGAACAGCTGCGCCGGGCTCATCTGCTCGTTCTTGTGCACCTTGTAGTCGAAGTAGTCGCGATAACCCATGGCGCGGGCGAAGCGGTTGCGCAGCGCGACGATGGCCAGATAGCCGTTGTCCACCACCCACTGCTCCAGGGTGTGGAACATGGCGAGCGCGCTTTGGCGCACCGCCTCGTCGCTACTGGCGGCCAGCGCCGTGCTGGCGGCGGGCAGGCTGCCGGCCACCTGCCGGCCCTGCTCATCCAGCAAGGTCAGCTTCAGCTCCCGGCGGTGGGCAAACAGCGCCGCCTCGGCAGCCACCAGCTCGTCCATCAGGGCGGCGGCCTGAGGATCCTCGATGACGTTGCACTCGAAGAAGGCGATCCAGCCCCCCAGACCGCGCTTGAGCTCGGTCTCCTCGGCCTGGGCCTGCATCTGCCGCAGTATCGGCAGGCGCGCCGGATCGGCGCAGAACGCCTTGTAGGCCTGCTCGGCGGCGGTGAAGCCGGCCTGATCGTCGCTGGTGCCCATATAGGTGGACCAGAACAGATCCTCCTTGCGCCTGTGTACCTGCAGGTAGTAGGCGTTGAGCTGGTTGAGATAATTCCTGGCAATGGAACTCATAACTTCCCTCTTGTTATGGGGCGGCCGCGAGGGCGCCCACTCCTTTTTGGTGAAATGCCAACTCATTCACATTTTCTGCAAATTGAGCAGACAAATAGTGCGCCGGGATGCGCGCCATCACGCTATCAAAAGCGAGGGTTTCTGTCTGCTGGCTATACTGATTGTCAAATTGCTCAATTGGCCTTTTATGGCCCCAAGCCATTGAAAGTTAATTAAATGTTAATAACAAAATAATCAGGGCCAGCCAACGGACTGGCCACCACCAGACCCGCACGGGAAAGTTAAGGAAGAGACTATGTTCAAGCTCGGTGATATTGCCGTGAGCCGCAAATTGATGCTGTTGCTCTCACTGGCGCTGATCGGTTTCATCGCACTGCTGCTCATCTCGGCCAGTGCTCTGCATCGCAACCTGATGAGTGAACGGGAAGCCAGGCTGCAGGCCGTACTGGATCTGGCCATGAGCCGGATCCAGACGCTGGCGGCCACCCTGCCCGCCCCCCAGGCCCAGGCCGAAGCCAAGGCCATGCTCAACAGCATGCGCTTTGACGGCGACAACTACCTGTTCGTGCTGGACGAGAACCGCCGGATGCTGGTGCACCCCGTCAGGCCCGAGCTGGTCGGCCAGCAGATGGGCGAGAGCGGCACCGCTACCGCCGGCGTCCACTGGCAGCAGATGGTGGATCTCGGCAAGGGGGGCCACAGCGGCCGGCTGGAATACAAGTGGATCTCCCCCTCCGGCGAGGCAGCACAGAAGATGTCGCTGGTGGCCGGTTATCAGCCCTGGGGCTGGATCCTCGGCTCCGGCGTGCTGCTGCAAGACATCCAGACCACCATCTGGTCCCAGTATCAGTTGATGGGGGGCGCTACCTTGCTGGTGACCCTGCTGATGGGGCTGCTGGGCTTTGCCATCAGCCGCTCCATCGTCAATCCGCTGGCGGAGATCAACCGGGCCATGCAGCAGGTGGCCGCCGGCGATCTGGTGGTGAGCATCCCGGTGCACGGCAAGGATGAGCTGGGCGCCGTCGCCAGCTGCACCAACCAGGGGCTCGACGCCATTCGCCGCGCCCTGCTGGAGGCGAGCCAGGGGGCCTGCAACGTGGCGGATGCCGCCCTGCGCATCGCCGCCTCCGCCGAGCAGACCAACCAGGCGGTCAACAGCCAGCGGGATCAGCTGGCCCAGCTCGCCACCGCCATGAACGAGATGAGCGCCACCATCTCCGACGTGGCGGGCCACGCCGAGAACACCGCCCGCGACACCCAGGACGCCACCAGCGAAGCCGGCCTCGGCAATCGTGACGTGCACGCCAGCGTGCACGGCATCCAGGCGCTGGCCACCGAGGTGGAGCAGGCCACCCTGCAGGTCAACCAGCTCAAGGAGGGGGTGATGCAGATAAGCGAAGTGACGGCGGTCATCAGCGCCATCTCGGAGCAGACCAACCTGCTGGCCCTCAACGCCGCCATCGAGGCGGCCCGCGCCGGCGAGCAGGGCCGCGGGTTTGCCGTGGTGGCCGACGAGGTGCGCCAGCTGGCCAGCCGCACCCGCCAGTCCACCGAGGAGATCCAGAGCACCATAGCCCAACTGCAACAGCGGGCGGTGACCGCTGCCAGCGCCATGGACGCCAGCCGCAAGCTGGCGGAGAGCAGCGTCAGCCAGTCGGAGAAGGCGGGCCAGGATCTCTCCCTCATCGTCAACCATATCCAGCACGTCAGCGACATGGCGACCCAGATAGCGACCGCGGCGGAGCAGCAGAGCATGGTGGCGGAGGACATGAACCGCAACGTCAGCGGCATCAACGACTCGGCGCTGGAGATGTCCCAGTCCGCCTCCCAGCTGGCTCAGGAGAGCGAGCTGCTGGCCGGACTGTCCCGCAGCCTGGACGAGCGGCTGGCGGTATTCAAACTCGGCAGCGCCATCGACCAGCAGCTGGAGCAGCGCCTCGCCCCTCTGCACCGGCAGGTACACCCGGCCGAACGCCCCCGCGCTCGCCACTGATCCGTCCTGCCCTGTCGCAGCGCACGCCCCCGTCAGCCCGGCTGACGGGGGCGTGCTTCATTGATGAAAAATGTGGATTTTTTGCATCTTGTCGACCTGTTCGACGACATTGATGCGGCGGCGTTCAGTTAACCACCATTTAAAAACAAACAGTTAAGTGTTTGCTCTACTCCGATGAGGTCAAGCTGTAAAGATTTACACTTAATTATTTAATCAAAAATAGCCATGATGGGTTGTCGCCAAACGCGACACCACGACCCTTTATGTAGTCATTTGGCAAACTGGTTGAAAGGCCAGGACGCAAAGCCTCCGGTCTAAAGACATGTCGTCCAGGATAGCGGGGTTGCCACATCGTGCTTCGGGGAACTCCCCCTGCCAACTTGACTGCCCACATCTGTCGAACAGAGGAATGTATGGCAGCAAAAATCCAACTCAATCACGTCGCTGCGACGCTGGCCCTGCTGGTCAGTGGCAGCGTGCTCGCCCACGGCTACATCAGCCAGCCGGAATCGCGCAACTACCTGTGCAAGACCGGCGGCAACAGCCAGTGCGGCGCGGTGCAATGGGAGCCCCAGAGCGTGGAAGGCCCCTCCGGCTTCCCGCAGGCCGGTCCGCCCGATGGCCAGATCGCCTCGGCCGGCAGTGCCAGCTGGCGCGAGCTGAACGCCCAGACCAGCGACCGCTGGACCCGCCGCGAGGTACAGGCCGGCCCCTTCGCCATCAGCTGGACCTTCACCGCCAACCACGTCACCCGCAACTGGCGCTACTACCTCACCAAGCAGGACTGGAACCCGAACCAGCCGCTGACCCGCGCCGCCTTCGAGCTCACCCCCTTCTGCGTGGTGGACGGCAACATGACCCAGCCGCCCAAGCAGGTCACCCACCAGTGCAACCTGCCCCAGCGCACCGGCTATCAGGTGATCCTGGGGGTGTGGGAAGTGGGGGACACCAGCAACAGCTTCTATAACGTGATCGACGCCAACTTCAAGGGCGGCACCCAGCCGCCGCTGGCCTGGAGCCAGGGCGGCACCATCTATCCTTCCACCGAGCTGGCGGTCGGTGACAAGGCCAGAACCCTGGTGTTCGACGCCAACGGCGTGCGCCCCGATCTGCAGACCGAGCTGACCATCGCCAGCCCGGAGCAGGGCCAGAAGAACAACTGGACCCACGCCCTGGCGACCAAGATCAATGCAGAGCAGAGCCAGATCCGCGCCGGCCAGCAGAGCGGCGAAGGCCAGTTCAACCCCGTCTACGGCCAGAACCCGGTCTACTTCAAGGCGGGCAGCGCGCTGGAGCGGGTCGAGATCCAGCTTGAGCAACAGCAGCCGCCGGTGAGCAACGGCGTCAGCGTGAGCGGCCTGGAGAGCGACTATTTGCTCGACGAGGGCAAACTCACCCTCAACTTTACCGTGGCCGCCGAGGGCGATCTGACCGTCACCAACACCCTGTATGATCACGGTGGGGCCGCCAAGGGGCAGACCAGCGCCGACATCAAGGACAGCACCCACAGCTTCACCATGCCGCTGACCGGGCTCAGCGCCGGTCACCACCAGCTGGTGATCGAGGGCAAACCCAAGGCCGGTGGCGATGCGGTGCAGCAGACCCTGGATCTGATGCTCAAGGATCCGGCCGCCGGCGGTGACTACCAGTTCACCTTCCCGGACGGGCTCAAGTCCTACACCGACGGCACCAAGGTGCTGCAGCCCAAGAACGGCAAAGTCTACCAGTGCAAGCCCTTCCCCTATCGCGGCTGGTGCAGCCAGTGGTCGGCCAGTGCCACCCAGTATGAACCCGGGGTCGGCACCAATTGGCAGGATGCCTGGATCCAGGTGAACTGAGCCGCAGGCACAGCATGACACCCTCAACAAAACGGGGAGCCACTGGCTCCCCGTTTTCTCTGATGCGCCACCTCAGATCTGGAAATCGATGGCCGCCTCGCTGCCCATGGCGCGGGCCTGGATGTCCGCCAGCGCCAGCTCCGGGTTGCAGAGCTGGATAAACTGCCAGGCGAAGTTGTGCTGGAACTGCCCCTGCTTGAGACCGATCCAGGCGGTGTGGGGCGCAAACAACCGACTGCCATCCAGCTGCACCAGCCCCTTGTCGCGCTGGGTGTCGAACGCCATGTCCGCCAGTATGCCCACCCCCATCTCCAGCTCGACATAGGTCTTGATGACGTCGGAGTCCTGCGCGGTCAGCAGGATCTGCGGAGCGATGCCGGCTTCGGCAAACGCCTCGTCCACCCGCGCCCGCCCGGTCAGGCCGGCCTGATAGGTGATGATGGGCCAGTGGGCCAGCGCCGCCAGGGTCAGCTCCCGCTCGGCGGTGAGCGGATGCTGCTCCGGCACCACTATGTTGTGGTGCCAGCGGTAGTAGGGAAACGCCACCACCCCTTCGCTCTTGTCAAGCTGCTCGCTGCTGATGCCGATGTCCACCTCGCCGGTCTGCACCAGCCGCACTATCTCCTCCGGGCTGCCCTGGCGCAGCTCCAGCTGCACCAGCGGGAACTGCTCGCGAAACGCCTTCACTACCCGCGGCAGGGCATAGCGGGCCTGGGTATGGGTAGTCGCCACCAGCAGCCGGCCCGACTCGCGGTTGGCGAAGGTGCTGGCCAGCTTGCGGATGTTGTTAGCGTCGTTGAGGATGCGCTCGGCGATCACCAGCAGCTCCTTGCCCGGCTCGGTCATGCCGAGCAGCCGCTTGCCGTAGCGGATGAACAACTCGATCCCCAGCTCCTCTTCCAGCTCGCGGATATGGCGGCTGACCCCGGACTGGGAGGTAAACAGGGCATTGGCCACCTCGGTCAGGTTGTAATCCCGCCGTGCCGCCTCCCGGATAATTCGCAACTGCTGAAAATTCACGTCATCGCCTCCTGCGCTGACCGGCCGGTCGGAGCCTGCCCCGCCGCCTTGTTGTTATCTTGTCTGGCCGCCCGAGCCTGAACTCTGAGCGCCATACTGACCCTGTTGTATCCCAGGCGGGCAGACCCCGCCATGGTCACGCTGCTTGCCTGCGCGGCCCGCCAGGGGCCTGCCCCTCAAATCTGGTAATCCGGGTAGAGCTGGGCCTGTTTGGCCACCAGCCGCACCCCCTGGCCCGGGCTGAAGGCGCGGGCCGCCTCCTTGCTCAGCTCGGCTTCGAAGTGTGCACCGTTTGTATCCCCATTGCCACGCAGTTCCACCCGGATGCGCGGCCCCATGGGCAGCAGGCGGGTGATGGTGGCACTGATGCCGCCCGGCGCATCCGCCGGCAGTATCTCCAGCTCGTGGGGACGCACATAGGCGACGGCCGCGCTGCCCTCCGCCAGCTGGGAACTGATGGGCCCGCCCAGCAGCTGCTCGCCGATACCGAGCCCCTGCCCGGCCACCCGGCCGCGAAACAGGTTCACGCTGCCGAGGAAACTGTGCACGAAGGAGCTGGCGGGCTGGTCGTAGACCTCGGCCGGGGTGCCGATCTGCTCGACCTTGCCGGCGTTCATCAGCACCACCCGATCCGCCACCTCCAGCGCCTCCTCCTGATCGTGGGTGACGAACAGGCTGGTGACGTGCAGCTCGTCGTGCAGCTCGCGCAACCAGCGGCGCAGCTCCTTGCGCACCTGGGCGTCGAGGGCGCCGAAGGGCTCGTCCAGCAGCAGCACCTTGGGCTGCACCGCCAGCGCACGGGCCAGCGCGACCCGCTGGCGCTGGCCGCCGGAGAGCTGGGTCGGGTAGCGCGCGGCCACATGACTGAGCTGCACCAGATCCAGCAGCTCCTTGACCCTGGCGCGGATCGCCACCTCGGCCGGTCGCTCGCTGCGCGGTTTGACCCTAAGGCCAAACGCCACGTTCTCGAATACCGTCATGTGGCGAAACAGGGCGTAGTGCTGGAACACGAAGCCGACGTTGCGCTCGCGCACATGGAGATCCGAGGCGTCCTCACCGCGGATGATGACGCTGCCGCTGTCGGCCTGCTCCAGCCCGGCAATGATCCGCAGCAAGGTGGTCTTGCCGCAGCCGGAGGGGCCGAGCAGCGCCACCAGCTCACCGTCGTGAAAGCCGAGGTTGATGTCGGCCAGCGCCGCGTACTGGTTGAAATGCTTGTTGAGTCCTTGTACCTGAATGCTCATGGCAGCCTCTTGAATTCGGTGATCAGTGAGAGTGAGTGGGCTGGGCACGCAGCCGGGCCAGCAGGGTTTCCCCCAGCAGGGTGAAGATCCCGAACAGGGCCAACAGGCTGGCTACCGCGAAGGCGGCGCCGGTCTGGTACTCGTTGTAGAGGATCTCGATGTGCAGCGGCAGGGTGTTGGTCTGGCCGCGAATGTGGCCGGAGACCACCGACACGGCGCCGAACTCCCCCACCGCCCGGGCGGTACAGAGCAGCAGGCCGTACATCAGGCTCCAGCGAATACCGGGCAAGGTGACCCGCCAGAACATCTGCAGGCCGCTCGCCCCCAGCATGATGGCCGCCTCTTCCTCTTCCGGGCCGCGCGCCTCCATCTGGGGCAGCAGCTCGCGCACCACGAAGGGCACAGTGATGAAGGTGGTGGCCAGGATGATGCCGGGGGTGGCGAAGATCACCTTGATGTCGTGCTCGCTCAGCCATTCGCCGAACCAGCCGCGACTGCCGAACATCAGCACGAACATCAGCCCCGCGATCACCGGCGACACGGAGAACGGCAAATCGATGATGGTGATGAGCAGCTGCCGGCCCGGGAAGCGGAAGCGGGCGATGGCCCAGGCCGCAGCGACCCCGAACAGCAGGTTGAGGGGCACCGAGCAGAGGGTCACCAGGGCGGTGAGGCCGAGGGCACTGAGGGCGTCCGGCTCGCTGATGGCGTGCCAGAAGAAGCTCAGTCCGGGGGACAAGGCCTGGATAAAGACGGTAGCCAGCGGCAGCAGCAGCAGGGCGGCAAACCAGCCGAGGCCGACCGTGATCAGCAGCCACTTGACCCAGACCGGCTCGCGGATGACGGGTGGCTGGCGCACCGAGGTGGTCGGCGCCGCCTCGCCCGTTGCCAGCGCCAGGCTTGCGTTGGATGCGTTCATATCCGGCTCCCTCCGATACGGGCCCAGCTCCAGGCCTGCAACTTGTTGATAAGCAGTAACAAAATGAAAGAGATCAGCAGCATGACCACGGCGATGGCGGAGGCGCCGGCGTAGTCGTACTCCTCCAGATGGCTCATGATCATCAGCGGCGCAATCTCCGACACCATCGGCAGGTTGCCGGCGATGAAGATGACGGAGCCGTACTCCCCCACCGCCCGCGCGAAGGCCAGGGCAAAGCCGGTCAACAGGGCCGGCACCAGGGTCGGCCACAGCACCCGGATGAAGGTCTGCCAACGATCGGCGCCCAGGCTGGCGGCAGCCTCCTCCTGCTCGGTCTCGGCTTCCCGCAGCACCGGCTGCAGGGTGCGCACCACAAACGGCAGCCCGATGAAGGTGAGCGCGATCACCACACCGATGGGGTTGTAGGCGAGCTCGATGCCAAACGGGGCGACCCACTGCCCGATCCAGCCGTTGGGGGCGAAGATGGCGCACAGGGCGATGCCGGAGACGGCGGTGGGCATGGCGAACGGCAGGTCGATCAGGGCATCCACCAGTCGACGGCCGGGGAAGGTGTAACGCACCAGCACCCAGGCCAGGATCAGGCCGAACAGGGCGTTGAGCAGCGCCGCCACCAGGGCGGCCCCGAAGCTCAGACGAAAGGAGGCGAGCACCCGCGGCGAACCTATCACCTGCCAGAACTCGGCCAGGGTCAGATTGTTCACCGCAAACAGCACCAGCGCCGAGAGCGGCAGCAGCACCAGCACACCCAGATAGAGCAGGCTGAAGCCGAGGGTCGGGCCGAAGCCCGGCAGTACGGAGTAAGAACCAAATCGCATAACGCATCCGTTTGTTATGAAAAACATTAGATACAGCGATTCTGCGCATTCCTGTTTGGGGCAACAAACACCAATAACGCCTTTGCTAAGCACTTTTTTGTCTAACAGCGGCGGACAAGGCTTTTAGAGCTATAAAATGAAAAAAAGGTCTTTTATATAAATAAAAGACCTAAAAATGGAGCGTCGTGCAATGTACCAAGCTATCCAAATCAGACTGTCGTGGTGTCGGGTGCCTGCCCTCCTTCTCTATTCCAAACCTCTGTGATCAACGCTCGCCGCTCAGCGAAAACTCAAGGCTGCCCGCCGCTCCCACACCGCCGGCGTCGGCTCCACCACCATCTCGGCCCGCCGATAGAGGGTGCCGAGCAGATTGAGCCCCTGGTTCCACTCGCCGTGGCCGGACTGGGCATTGATGTGGCCCACCTCGCCCGCATCGAACAGCGGCACCTGCCACTGGCGGCTCCAGTACTCGGCCCGCTCAAAACTCATCCAGGGATCGTTGCGGCTGGCCACCAGCTGGGCCGACACCTTGAGCGAGCCTGCCAGCAGATCGTCTGGCAAGCCGAAGCGGGCCGGATCCGCCGGGGCCACGATGAACAGCGAGGCCACCTTGTCGGGCTGCTGGCGCGCCGCCGTGATGGCCGCCAGCGCGCCGAAGGAGTGAGCCACCAGGTGAGCACGGCCGCGCCGGCTGCGCAGCTTGCTCGCCAGCTTGGCGCTCCAGACCGTGAGGTCAGGCCGATCCCACGGCAACCCCACCATCCGCTGCCAGTGGGGGAAGTATTGGTGCCAGTGGCTCTGCCAGTGATCCGGCCCACTGTTGTGCAGACCGGGAACCAGGAGGATCTTGTTCATCTTGGTGCTCCTATCAGCTGGCACAGGGGCCAGTTAAGTGGGCGATGGCCGGCCGCTTAGCGACCCGGCTGGTAGATCTGGTCAAACAGGGCGCCCTGGGCGAAGTGCTTCTTCTGCGCCTTGTCCCAATCCCCTTCCAGATCCTTGACGGTGAACAGCGCCAGTTGCGGGAACTGGGCCGCGGTCTCCTTCAGGATCGCCGGGTTGCTGGGGCGATAGTGATATTTGGCGATGATGCGCTGCCCCTCGTCGGAGTAGAGGTAATCGAGGTAAGCCTTGGCCACCGCCTCGGTGCCGTGCTTCTTGGCTACCTTGTCCACCACCGCCACCGGCGGCTCGGCCAGGATGGAGACAGACGGCACCACCAGCTCGAACTTGTCGCTGTTGCCGGGCTGACCCAGCACCAGCAGGGCTTCGTTCTCCCAGGCCAGCAGCACATCGCCGAGGCCGCGCTCGATGAAGCTGGTGGTGGCGCCACGGGCACCGGAGTCCAGCACCTTCACGTTCTTGTAGAGATCGCCGACGAACTGCTTGGCCCCCTCCTCGCTGCCGCTCTTCTTCAGGGCATAGCCCCAGGCAGCCAGGTAGTTCCAGCGCGCCCCGCCGGAGGTCTTGGGGTTGGGGGTGACGATGGCCACGTCCTTGCGCACCAGATCATCCCAGTCCTTGATCTGCTTGGGATTGTCCTTGCGCACCAGGAACACGATGGTGGAGGTGTAGGGTGCCGCATTGTTGGCCAGCCGGCTCTGCCAGTCAGCGGCAATCAGCCCCTGCTTGGCCACGGCATCGACGTCATAGGCCAGCGCCAGCGACACCACGTCCGCCTCCAGCCCGTCCACCACGGCGCGCGCCTGCTTGCCGGAGCCGCCATGGGACTGGCTGACCACCACATCGTCGCCGGTCTTCGCCTTCCACTCCTTGGCGAAGGCGCCGTTGTACTCCTGGAACAGTTCGCGGGTCGGATCGTAGGAGACGTTGAGCAGGCGGATCTCGGCGGCATTGGCCTGACCGAGGGCCAGCAGGGAGAGCAGGGTCAGGGCGGTCATTCGCAGTTTCATGGGGATACTCCATATCTCGTTGGGTTGAATGCAGCATGCCGTGGGCTTGTTATGCCGAGAACCAAGAAATAACGCTTTGCTTATCTCATTTGCTCATATCAGGAGGCCCCGGGCGCCATTCGCGCACTCTGTGAGCCAGGCCGCGCTGGCCCGGTGCCGGCTGTGCCATCATGGAAACAAGGCAGGCAGATGACGAAAAGGAAGTCGTTATGTGGATCAATGCAGAACCCGTCAATGGCGCCCTGGTGTCGCTGGCCATCGGCCTCATCATCGGTCTGGAGCGGGGCTGGCAGGTGCGCCAGCTGGGGGACAACCAACGCATCGCCGGGATGCGCACCTACGGCCTCATCGGTCTGCTCGGCGGGGTCTGCGCCCTGCTGCTGCCCACCCTGGGCCCCTGGCTGCCGCTGCTCGGTCTGCTGGCGGTGGTGACGGGTTGCGGCCTCTCGGTCTGGCTGGCCCAGCGCTGGCAGGGGGAGTTCGGCCTCACCAGCTCGGTGGCCATGCTGCTCACCTATCTGCTGGGGCTGATGTCGGTGCTGCTGAGCCCGAGCGAGGCGGTGGCCTGCGCCGTGCTGGCGGCCCTGCTGATGGGGCTCAAGGGCAAGATCCAGCAGGGAATGCTGTTTCTGAGCGAGACCGAATTTCACGCCACCCTGCGCTTTCTGCTCATCTCGCTGGTGCTGCTGCCGGTGCTGCCCAACGAGGAGATGGGGCCGCTCGATGCCTTCAACCCCTTCAAGATCTGGCTGATGGTGGTGGTGATCGCCGGCATCTCGTTTTGCGGCCACTTCGCGGTACGCCTGCTCGGCACCCGCGCCGGGCTGGTGCTCACCAGCATACTGGCGGGGCTCGCCTCTTCCACCGCCCTCACCCTGCAGTTCGCCCGCCTCAACAAGGAGCAGGGCGGGCTGGAGCGGCTGCTGGCCACCGGCATCCTGCTGGCGGGGGCCACCATGTGGCTGCGGCTGCTGGTGCTGGTGCTGCTCATTCACAGCGAACTGGCGATGCGTCTGGCGGCGCCCCTGCTGCTGCTGGCGGCCACCGTCTACGGCTTCGCCTTCTGGTTCTGGCGCCAGCGCGAAGAGCTGACCGACGGCCCGGTGCAGCCCCAGACCAGCAACCCGCTCGATCTGGCCACCGCCATCAAGTTCGGCCTGCTGCTGGCGCTGATCGGCTTCATGGCCACCCTGCTGCAGAGCAAGGTGGGCAACTCCGGGGTCTACCTGCTGTCGCTGGTCTCCGGCATCACCGACGTGGACGCCATCACCTTGTCACTCTCCCAGCTCTCCCATAAGGAGCTGGCGCTGGAGGTGGCGGCCCGCGGCATCCTGCTGGCCGGGCTGGTCAACTCGCTGGTGAAGGGGCTGCTGGCCCTGGGGATCGGCGGCCGCCGGCTGGGGCTGCGGGTGCTGCTGCCCTACTTCGTCTCGGCCCTGCTGATCCTGCCGCTGATCTGGCCCGGCGCCTGAGCTTGCAGCAAGTGACAGCCTGACGCCACCAGAGTGCTCGCGTATACTGGCTCCTCTTGGCACATGAGAGGAGCTGTAGCATGGCAAGCGATTGGGACAAGGTACTGGCGGGCGGCGCCCTGGACAGCCAGAGCGAGGAGATAGCGAACGACCGGATCCGCGGTCAGGCGCTGCTGGCACAACTCAACGCCTCCCCGGCCGGTGACGAAGCCCTGCGCCAGCGCCTGTGCGGCGAGCTGTTCGGCCACTGCCCCGACTCCTGCTGGATCAGCACTCCCTTCACCTGCGAATTCGGCCGCAACATCCACATCGGCGAGAAGACCTTCTTCAACTTCAACATCACCATTCTCGACGTGGGTGAAGTGCACATCGGCAGCCATGTGCTGCTGGCCCCCAACGTGCAGATCTACACCGCCACCCACACCATGGACTATCTGGAGCGACGCAACTGGACCGCCTACAACAAGCCGGTGCGGATCGGCGATGACTGCTGGATTGGCGGCGGCGCCATCATCTGCCCCGGCGTCACCATAGGGCCGCGCTCCATCATAGGTGCCGGCGCCGTGGTCACCCGCGACATCCCGGCCGACTCGGTGGCGGTGGGCAACCCGGCGCGCGTGATCCGCAGCCTGAGCCCGGACGCCCCCCGTGGCTGGGAGCTGGCCCTGTGATCTGGCTCGCCCTGCTTCCCCTGCTGTGGACCGCCTGGCTCGGCCTGGCCGACGCCAACTGGTGGCCGCTCGCCATCGTCACCACCATGAGCCTGCTGACGGTGCTGGCCTACGCCCACGACAAGCGCCAGGCCATTCGCGGCGGCTGGCGCATCCCCGAATCCCGGCTCCACCTGCTGGAGCTGTTCGGTGGCTGGCCAGGGGCCCTGGTGGCCCGCCACTGGTTGCGCCACAAGACCCAGAAGGGGAGCTATCGCAGGGTGTTCTGGTTTATCGTGCTGCTGCACCTGACCCTGTGGGGGCTCTGGCTCGGCCGTCCGCTCTGGCAGACGATCTGACGCGGGTCGCAGTGCCCGGTTGCCGGCCATTGCAGCCGGCAATCGGGTATGAGACAACAGAAGGCCATCAGGCTGTTTTCTCGTTTGTTCATCGGCAAGGAGTCACTCATGACAATGTGGACCGGTATCGTGCTGATCGTCTTCATCAGCGCACTGTTCGGTTTTCTCAGCAAGCGGGCCCGCTACCAGCTGGGGGATATTCGCATCACCGACCGCCTCGGCAAACAGGACGTGCTCATCAACCAGCTGCAAGAGCGCATCGCCAATCTGGAGGCCATCGTCATCGAGGAGGAGAAGCGCCGCCCGTTCAAGGAGCTCTGATCCGGCAAGCCGGGCGGCAAACCGGCCAGCCCCCGGGCTGCAAGGGTTTGCCGCCGCACCCTCCCACGCTCACCCGCCTCCTGCCAGGCAAAAACTAAATTCACAGCAGGATCAGTCCCCTGCCATTTTCAGGCTGAATTTTCGCCAAGCTGGCCCATTCCCTGCTCCGTCATGACATCAGTCGTACGGAGAGTGACATCATGATCGCCATCAGCACCCTGCTTCCCCTCGCCTCCCTTGCCCTCAAGCTCGGCAGCAAGCTGCTCGGCGATGGTACGCCGCAAGCCAAGGCCGAGTCCCCCGTGCAGGAAGAACGGCTCGCCCCCACGGTGCAGAGCCTGTTCCAGCGGCTGGGGGTCAAGGATGCCAACAGCGAGCAGAACCGTCCCGCCATCAACCACTTCATGGGGGCGCTGATGCAGACTCTGGGTCAGGAGTACTCGGGCCAGTCGCTGCCCCAGGCCATCGACGCCGCCCGCACCCAGCTGGCCGATGGCACCCAGAGCACTCGCCTCGACGCGCTGCAGAGCGAGCTCGACACCCTCAAGGGCTCCCTTGGCAACAGCGACCTCAACCTCGATCAGCTGCTCTACGCCTTCAAGCAGACCCTGCCCAACGGCAAGGGGGAAGGCATCGGCAAGCTGCTCAATGCCAGCGCGTGAACGGGAGTGGAACCATGAACAACGGCAACCTAGTGGTTGCCGTTTTTGTCGGGCCGGATCTCATGATGTCACGCTAGGGTAGTGAAGGAGGTGGACTCAGCATTGCCTCAGCCAGCGCGGTCTGCCCGCGATCCTGCAAGGTATTGGCCGCTCCCAGGCGATCCGCCGCCTCCTTGTTCTGACCCAGTTTGAACTTGCCGACCAGCCCGGTTATCTCGATTTCGATGCCGACGACCGCCTGCACCATGGTCTCGAGATAGTCTCGCGGCGCATCCGCCATCTTCCATGGAGTCGGCTCTCCAGCCTCATGGTGACGAGTCAGATTTGCCAGCAGCCGGCGCACGAAACGGGCATCGTCGCGGATCTGGATGCGACCGTGAGCATGCACCACGCTGTAGTTCCAGGTCGGCACCTGCTGGTGATGCTCATGCTTGCTCGGATACCAGCTGGGGGAGATGTAGCCGTCGGCGGCCCTGAAGATCACCAGCACGTCGTCGCCGTCTTTCACCTCCTGCCAGAGCGGGTTGTTGCGAGCAACGTGGGCACGCAGGACGCCATGGACCCCTTCCCCAGCATCCAGCTCGAATGGCAGATGATTGGCATCCAGTCCCCCTTCACCATGGGTGATCAGGGCCCCCAGCGGATAGGCCCGGATCAGCTGGTGCTGGGTCTCGGAGTCGGTAACGGCGAAATGGGGTGGTTGATACATAAGGGCTCCTTGAGCGAGGCATTGGCTTCCATGCAGAAGCCCATTCTTGCGCAATCGGGAGTGGCAGGCGATGGCATAGACATAAAAAAGAGGGCCCTGGGCCCTCTTCGTTTCATTCGTCTTGGCAATCAGCCGCGCTTGGCCAGCCAGGCTTCGGCGGCGACCAGTGCGCCTTCGATCTGCTCGCGGGCGACACCGCCTTTGGCGACCCGCTTGGCCAGGGTCGCTTCCAGTTCCAGATTGGGGTAGACGTCGAACTCGATCACCGGGCTGAAGCGCTGGAACTCGCCGATGGAGAGCTCCTCCAGCGGGCGGCCCACGCTGATGGCGAAGACCACGGTTTCACCGACGATATGGTGCGCCTCACGGAACGGAATCCCCTTGGCCACCAGATAGTCCGCCAGCTCGGTGGCGTTGGCGTAGCCGCCCTGCGCCGCCGCCATGGTGCGCTCACCATTGACCTTCAGATCGATCAGCACCAGCGCCGCCATATCGAGGCAGTCGTGCCAGGTATCGAGGGCATCGAACAGCCCCTCCTTGTCTTCCTGCATGTCCTTGTTGTAGGCCAGCGGCAGCGCCTTGAGGCTCATCAGCATGCCCATCTGGGCGCCCACCACCCGGCCGGTCTTGCCGCGGATCAGCTCCAGCGCATCGGGGTTTTTCTTCTGCGGCATCAGGGAGGAGCCGGAAGTGACCGCATCGGAGAGCTCGACAAAGCCCGCCTCGCCGGTGTTGTAGAAGATGAGATCTTCGGCAAAGCGCGACAGGTGGGTCATGGAGAGGGATGCCACGTGCATCAGCTCCACCACGTGATCCCGATCGGAGACCGAATCCAGACTGTTGCGGGTGGCGCCGGCAAAGCCCATGTCGAGCGCCAAGGCTTCGCGGTCGATGGCATAGGCAGTGCCCGCCAGCGCGCCGCAGCCGAGCGGGCTGGTGTCGAGGCGCTTGAGGGCATCCTGCAGGCGGGAGTAATCCCGCTCCAGCATCTCCACATAGGCCAGTGCCCAGTGGGCGTAGGTGACCGGCTGGGCCCGCTGCAGGTGGGTGTAACCGGGCAACACGGCCGCCTGATTGGCACGCGCCGAATCGACCAGCCCCTGTTGCAGGGCGGTGATGGAGCCGAGCAGCAGCTCGCCCTGCGCCTTGCACCAGAGTTTCAGGTCGGTGGCAACCTGATCGTTGCGCGAGCGGCCGGTGTGCAGCTTCTTGCCGAGATCGCCGACGGCGGCGATAAGCGCACTCTCAACCCAGGAGTGAATGTCTTCCGCATCCGAGATCAGGATCTGCTGAGGATCCTGCTGCACCGAGGCGAGCAGCACTTCCATCGCCTGCTGCAACTTGCCCTGTTCACCCTCGGTCAACACGCCCACCTTGACCAACGCTTTGGCCCAAGCCATGGAGCCCTGAATATCCTGCTCTGCCAGCCGGTAATCGAACCGCAGCGAATCGTTGAACTGCTTGAACCGGCTATCGGCTCCCTGACTGAAGCGTCCACCCCAAAGTGCCATACTGCTCTCCTTGAATGCGTTGTCGGCGGCGCCTTGCGCCGTCGAGCTTGAAATCGTGCCCTGTTTTTCTGCGAGCCTGTTATCTCACAGAAGCGACCGGGGCGCTGCCGCTCTTGTCACACCCGCCGATGATGGCTCAGGGGCCATGCCCTCTGCCTGTAGAAGAGGGGGCCATGCCCCCTCAACGGAATCAACGGGTTATCGCGCTTGCTTAGCCGTGGGTATGATCGCCACCGATGGCCTGATGCTGCTCCTTCATGGCGCGGATCCGGCTGGCCAGGGTGTAGAGACGGATGAAGCCTTCGGCATGGCTCTGGTCGTACACTTCGTCGGCGCCGAAGGTGGCGAAGTCTTCGGAGTAGAGGCTGTTCGGCGACTTCTTCTGCACCGCGGTGACCTGACCCTTGTACATCTTCAGCACCACTTCACCGTCGAGATCCTCGGCGATGGCGTTGGCAGAGGCGACGATGGCCTTGCACAGCGGGGTGAACCAGCGACCGTCATAGACCAGGTGGGAGAACTCGGCACCCAGCTTTTCCCGCCAGGCGCGGGTCGGGCGATCCAAGACCAGCTCTTCCACGGCGCGCAGCGCGGCGACCATCACGGTACCGCCCGGGGTCTCGTAGCAGCCGCGGGACTTCATGCCCACCATCCGGTTTTCGGTGATGTCGATGCGGCCCACGCCGTGCTTGCCGGCACGCTCGTTCAGGGTCATCAGGATCTGGTGCGGGCTGAGCGGCTGGTCGTCAACGGCCACCACTTCACCCTGGGCCACGGTCAGCTTGACGTACTCCGGCTGATCCGGTGCCTGCTCGGCGGGCACGGTCCACTGCCAGACCGCTTCGGACGGCTCGTTCCAGGTGCTCTCCAGCTCACCACCCTCGGTGGAGATGTGCCAGGCGTTGGCATCGCGGCTGTAGATCTTCTTCAGGGTCGCCTTGCAGGGGATGTTGCGGGTCTCCAGGTAGGCCAGCAGATCTTCCCGGGAGCGCATGTCCCACAGACGCCAGGGGGCGATCACTTTCAGCTGGGGCGCCAGCGCGGCGACCGCACCTTCGAAACGCACCTGGTCGTTGCCCTTGCCGGTGCAGCCGTGGGAGATGGCATCGGCCCCTTCCGCCAGCGCGGCCTCGACCATCGCCTTGGCGATCACCGGACGGGCCATGGAGGTACCCAGCAGGTAGGTGCCCTCATAGACGGCGCCGGTCTTCAGGGTCGGGTAGACGTACTCTTTGACGAACTCTTCCCGCAGATCCTTGACGATGCACTTGGTGGCGCCGGAGGCGATGGCTTTTTGCTCGATCCCTTCCAGATCGTCACGCTCCTGACCGACGTCGGCGACGAAAGCGATGATCTCCGCATCATAGTTTTCCTTCAGCCAGGGAATGATGGCCGAGGTATCCAGTCCGCCCGAGTAAGCCAGTACGATCTTGTTGATTCCGCTCATTTACTTCTCTCCATGATGATTCGATAAAAGGGTGTTATTTGGGGTCGGTTGCCGTTATTTGTGCCCAAGCAGGGTCAGCAGCACGGCGTTCTGGATATGCATCCGGTTTTCTGCCTCGTCCATGATGAGGGAGCCAGGCCCGTCCATGACCTGAGAGGTGATCTCCAGCTCCCGGTGCGCCGGCTGGCAGTGCAGCACGTGCTGGATGCCGGTACGGTCGAGCAGGGCCTGGTTGATCTGATAAGGCATAAAGATATCTTTTACCTGCTCCATTGGCGTGTTGTCACCCATGGAGACCCAGGTATCCGTGTAGGCCACGTCAAACCCTTCGATGGCCGCCACGTCGTCGCTGATGTGGATGGTCGCACCGGACCGGGCTGCCAGCGCCTGGGCCTGCAGGAAGATCTGGGTATCCGGGCCGTGGCCTTTCGGGCAGACCAGGGTCACGTCTGTGCCGAGGGTCGCCCCCAGCAGCAGCAGGGAGTGGCTGACGTTGTTGCCATCGCCCAAATAGGCCAGCTTCACCTTCGACAGATCGCCGTAGTGTTCGCTGATGGTCATGAAATCCGCCAGCCCCTGGCAGGGGTGGTAGAGGTTGCACAGGCTGTTCACCACCGGCACTGTGCCGTGCTCAGCCAGCTCGACCAGGGTCTGGTGATCGAACACCCGGGCGACGATGGCATCACACCAGCGCGACAGGTTGGCGGCGAAATCCTTCACCGACTCGCGCTTGCCGAGCGCGCCGTTCTGCTGATCCAGATAGACGCTGTGGCCACCCAGCTTGGCGATGCCGATGTCGAAGGTGACCCGGGTACGCAGGGAGGGTTTCTCGAACAGGGTGACCACGCTCTTGCCGGCCAGTGCCTGGCCGTACTTTTTCGGATTGGCCTTGACCGCTTTGCCCAGGGCGATCAGCGCCTCGATCTGGGTCTTGCTCAAATCACTGTCTTTCAGAAGATGTTGCATCGGATGTTCCTTTTTCCGGCCAGGGTTAGAGGGTGACCTGGGTGCCAACCGCACCGCCAGCCAGCAGCTTGAGCAACTGATCCGGGTAGCGCCAGCTGGCGACACAGACCGGTTTGCCCAGGGTCTCGGCGGCATGCAGGGCGGCTTTCACCTTGACCGCCATGCCGTCGCTGATCACCCCCTTCTCCATCAGATCCAGCGCGGTCACCTTGTCGAGCTGTGGCACCAGCTTGCCCTTGCCATCCAGGATGCCGCTCACGTCGGAGAGCATCACCAGGTCGGCGCCCAGCGCCTCGGCGATGGCGGTGGCCGCCTGATCCGCGTTGACGTTCATCAACTGCCCCTGGGCCGTGATGCCGATGGAGCTCACCACCGGCAGGAAGCCCTGAGCGAGGATCCCTGCCACCAGTGCCGGGTTGCCTGGCTGGCAGTCACCCACGGCGCCGAGTGCCGGGTCGAGCTGGGTCACCTGGCACAGACCGCCGTCCGCCAGACAGAGTCCCACCGCCGGAATGTCGGTGGCGATGGCCTTGGCCATCATCATCTTGTTGGCGGTACCGGCCAGCGCGCCGGCGATGAAGGGGATCTGCTCGAACGGGGTCACCCGCAGACCGTTCTTCTTGGTGGAGGTGAGACCCAGCCCCTTGAGCAGGTCATCCACCAGGCAGCCGCCGCCGTGCACCAGCACCAGGGGACGGTGCTGATCGTCGAGAAAGGTTTTGAGGGTGGCGAACAGGGCCGTCAGCGCCTCGTCGTTTTCGATCAGTGCACCGCCCAACTTGATTACCAGAGTCTGCTTGTCCATCGTTGCGATCCTTCCTTGAGTCCTTAAATCAGGCCGGTGGCCGGTTCAAATCCAAACTTGATATTTATGCACTGCATGGCCTGGGAGGCGGCGCCCTTGAGCAGGTTGTCGATGGCGGATACCACCACCAGCATGTTGCCCTGCTGTTGCCAGGCGAGGTCGCAGTACGGGGTGCCCGCGACACCACGGATGGAGGGCATCTGGCCGGTCAGACGCACCAGCGGCTTGCCCTCGTAGGCCTTGAGGTAGGCCTGATCCACCTGGGTCGGCGTCACGCCGTCTGCCAGCTGCACATAGATGGTGGCCAGGATGCCGCGCACATAGTTGCCAAGGTGGGGCTGGAACAGCACCTCCTTGCCCAGGTGGTGGCTGATCTCCGGCTGGTGTCTGTGATTGAAGGTGCCGTAGGGGTTGAGGCTCACCTCGCAGAAGCTGGTGTTGATGGCCGCCTTGCGACCGGCACCGGAGACCCCGGAGACGGCATTGATGATGGGCTGCCACCCCTTGGCGATGAGGCCAGCCTGCTGCAGCGGCTTGAGGGCGCACAGGGAGGCGGTCGGGTAGCAACCGGGCACGGCAATCAGCTGGGCCGCCTTGACCGCTTCGGCATTCCACTCGGCCAGGCCGTAGGCGGCCTGATCCAGCCACTGCTCGCGCTCGTGGGTGAAGCCGTAGTAGGAGGCGTAGAACTGCTGATCCCTGACCCGGAAGGCACCGGAGAGATCGAACACCGGCAGCCCCTTGGCGAGAAACTTGGGTGCAAGCTCGGCACTCACCTCGTGGGCGGTGGCCAGCAGCACCAAGTCGGCCTGGGTCAGGATCCGGGTCATGCCATCCTCATCCAGCGGCAGCAGCGGCTGATCCAGCGCGCCTACCCACTGGGGATGCAGAGAAGAGAAACGCTTGTGGGCGTCCTGGCTGCCGGCGGAAACATAGAGGCCGAACAGCTTGAGTTGTGGATGGTTCTGGACCAGGGCGGCCAGCTCGGCTCCCGCGTAGCCACTGGCACCGACGATAACGGTGTTAAGCATGTTGAGTATTCCAAGTCAGAGTTCGAGATTCACAGCATGGTGCTGCGGTGCACAAGGGGGTTCGATGCCCCATGCACAAGTGCGGAGGGGCAATTCAGGCGGGTGTGTGTCGTCGGTTATAGATCAGGTGACAGAACATTAACTTTCCCTTACAACTAGAAGCCTTGTCGATGAGCCACGTATTCAGGCAAACTTACAGAATATTCATGCACTCACTTTGCATTTGTATTTTCTAACAGAAACATTCCGGGGAAGCAAGGAGGAGCAGGTGGCCAATCTGGATTTTTTTTCACTCTACAAGAATATTATTGCGATTCCGTCCATCAGCAGCACGGATCCCCGCTGGGATCAGAGCAATGAGGCGGTGATCCGGCTGTTGGCCGACTGGTTCGGTCAGCTCGGCTTTCAGTGCGAGGTGACAGCCCTGCCCGATCTGCCGGGCAAGTTCAATCTGGTGGCGACGATAGGTCAGGGCGAAGGGGGGCTGCTGCTGGCAGGCCACACCGATACGGTACCGTTTGATGAAGGCGCCTGGCGCAAGGATCCCTTCAAGGTGACCGAAGAGGGCAACCGCCTCTTTGGCCTCGGTACCATCGACATGAAGGGCTTCTTCGCCTTTATCGTCGAGGCGCTCAAGGAGATCGATCTCAAGACGCTCAACAAGCCGCTACGCATCCTGGCCACCGCCGATGAAGAGACCACCATGGCGGGGGCCCGCGCCATCGCTGCCGCGGCCGAACTCAAACCCGACTACGCGGTGATTGGCGAGCCAACCGGGCTGGTGCCGGTGGTGGCCCACAAGGGGCACATGTCAGAAGCCATCCGCATTACCGGCAAGAGCGGTCACAGCTCGGATCCCGCCAACGGTGTCAACGCGCTGGAGATCATGCACCAGGCCATGGGCCAGGTGCTCAAGCTGCAGCACAGCCTGAAGGAGAAGTACGCCGACCACAGATTCGCCGTGCCGCAGCCGACCCTGAACCTCGGCTACATCCAGGGAGGCGACAGCCCGAACCGCATCTGCGGCTGCTGCGAACTGCACATCGACATGCGCCCCACCCCGCAGGTGGGCCCCGATGAGCTGATGGGTATGCTCAAAGAGGCGCTCTCCCCCATCGAAATTCACCAGCCGGGTTGCCTGCACCTGCAGCACCTGCACGAGCCGATCCCCGCCTATGCCTGCCAAGGTGACTCCGAGCTGGTGCGCGAGGCCGAGCGGGCAAGCGGCCGGGCCGCCGAATCCGTGAACTATTGCACCGAGGCCCCCTTCATCCAGCAGCTCGGTTGTGAAACCATAGTGCTGGGCCCCGGCCACATCGCCCAGGCCCACCAGCCGGACGAATATCTGGATCTGTCGTTCGTCAAACCGACCACCCGCGTATTGCAGCACCTGATCCGCCGTTTCTGTCTCTGAATTGACGGGAATGTAAGTAAGTTACATGACATCGCACCTCGGGACAGGTGATGGAAATACATGTTCTGAATCGGCCTGTTATTTGACCTTGCGCAGACAATCTGGGTAGATTGTCACCCTAAGATGACGGAGCATATGTTGTAATCGCACAACAATAAGTGAGGTCGTCTCTCACCCCGGATGGGTGTCAGGCACCAACAAGATAAGGATGTGGAATGAACGAAAAGTACGCCGCACTACGCGCCAACGTAGGCATGCTGGGTCAACTGCTGGGCAAGTCCATCAAGGATCATCAGGGACAGGCCTTCCTCGACAAGATCGAAACCATTCGCCAGCTGGCCAAATCCTCCCGCAAAGGCAATGAGACAGACCGGGAACGTCTGCTCGATACCCTGCGCAACCTGAGCGATGACGAGCTGCTGCCGGTGGCCCGCGCCTTCAGCCAGTTTCTCAATCTGGCCAACGTGGCCGAACAGTTCCACACCATCTCCCGTCGCTGCGAAGAGCAGGTCTGCACCCCGGATCCGCTGGAGCAGATGTTCGACAAGCTGAAAGCCTCCAATCTGTCGCAGGAAGCCATCATCCAGGCCGTGCGCGAGCTGGACATCGATCTGGTGCTGACCGCTCACCCCACCGAGGTGACCCGTCGCACCCTGATCCACAAGCACGTGCAGCTCAACGACTGCCTCGAGGCGCTGGAACTCTCCGATCTGCTGCCCCGCGAGCGGGATAAGATCCTCAATCGCATCGAACAGCTGGTCAATCAGGCCTGGCACACCAACGAGATCCGCGAACAGCGTCCGACCCCGGTGGACGAAGCCAAGTGGGGCTTCGCCGTGGTGGAAAACAGCCTGTGGCCGGCCATCCCCGAATTCATGCGCAATCTGGACGAACGGCTGCAACACCACCTGGGTGTGCGGCTGCCGCTGGATGCCGCGCCGGTCAAGTTCACCTCCTGGATGGGCGGTGACCGCGACGGCAACCCCTTCGTCACCGCCAAGGTGACCGCCGAGGTGCTGGAGCTGGGCCGCTGGATGGCGGTGAGCCTGTTCTACAAGGACATCAAGGAGCTCACCTCCGAGCTCTCCATGTCCGACTGCACCGACGCCGTGCGCGAGCGGGTCGGTGATCACCCCGAGCCTTACCGCGCCCTGGTACGCGAGCTGCGCGAACAGCTGCGCGAGACCCAGGAGTTCCTCACCGCCAAGGTGCAGGGCCAGGCGAGCGAGAGCCGGGATCTGGTCAAGACCACCGCCCAGCTGCGCGAGCCGCTGGAGCTCTGCTACCACTCCCTGCACGCCTGCGGCATGGGCAACATCGCCGACGGCATGCTGCTGGACGTGCTGCGCAAGCTGGCCTGTTTCGGCATCCACCTGGTCAAGCTGGACATCCGCCAGGATGGCGAGCGCCACGGCCAGGTCTTCTCCGAGCTGACTCGCTACCTCGGCATGGGTGACTACGCCGAGTGGAGCGAGGACGACAAGCAAGCCTTCTTGCTGAACGAACTCAACTCCCGCCGCCCGCTCATCCCGACCGACTGGGAGCCGAGCGACGAGACCCGCGAGACCCTGGATACCTGCAAGGTCATCGCCCAGCACGATCCCGATGCGTTCGGCATCTACATCATCTCCATGGCTGGCGCACCGTCCGACGTGCTGGCGGTGCAGCTGCTGCTGAAAGAGGCCGGCTGCAAGTTCCGCATGCCGGTCGCCCCGCTGTTCGAGACCCAGGAAGACCTGATGGCGGGCACCGCCGTGATGGAGCGCCTGCTGTCGGTGGACTGGTATCGCGGTTACATCCAGGGCCGTCAGTACGTGATGATCGGCTACTCCGACTCCGCCAAGGACGCGGGCATGATGGCCGCCGGCTGGGCCCAGTACGCCGCCATGGAATCCCTGGTGGCGCTGGCCGAGGCGAACAATCTGCGCCTCACCCTGTTCCATGGCCGTGGCGGTACCGTCGGCCGTGGTGGCGCGCCTGCCCATCAGGCCATCCTGTCGCAACCGCCAGGATCCCTGCGCGGTGGCCTGCGGGTGACCGAACAGGGCGAGATGATCCGCTTCAAGTTCGGCCTGCCCAAGGTGGCCATCCAGAGCCTCAACCTCTACACCAGCGCCGTGCTGGAGGGGAACCTGCTGCCACCGCCCAAGCCCAAGGAGTGCTGGCGCGCCGTGATGGAGCAGCTGGCGTCTGTCTCCTGCGATCACTACCGCAGTATCGTGCGCGGTCATCCGGACTTCGTGCCCTACTTCCGCGCCGCCACCCCCGAGATGGAGCTCGGCAAGCTGCCGCTCGGCTCGCGCCCCTCCAAACGCAAGCCCAACGGCGGGGTCGAGAGCCTGCGCGCCATCCCCTGGATCTTCGCCTGGACCCAGAACCGGCTGATGCTGCCGGCCTGGCTCGGTGCCCACAAGGGGCTGCAGCAAGCCATCGCCGACGGTCAGAAAGGCGTGCTGGAAGAGATGAGCCGTCAGTGGCCCTTCTTCCGCACCCGCCTCGAGATGCTGGAGATGGTGTTCCTCAAGGCTGACGTCTGGCTGGCCGAGTACTACGACACCCGGCTGGTGCCCAAGGAGCTGTGGGGCCTGGGCAAACAGCTGCGTCAGGAGCTTGCCGACTCCATCCAGGTGGTGCTGGAGCTGCGCCCGCAGGGCGACTTGCTCGACGACCAGCCCTGGATCAAGGAGTCCATCAAGCTGCGCAACCCCTACACAGACCCGCTCAACGTGCTGCAGGTCGAGCTGCTGGGCCGCTCGCGCAACCATGCCGAGACCCTGCATCCCGAGCTGGATCAGGCGCTGATGGTCACCATCGCCGGTATTGCCGCAGGCATGCGCAACACCGGTTGATAGTCGGGGCTATCAAGCTCCCCTCAATGACAAAGGGCGCCTCGGCGCCCTTTGTCATATCTACAGGGCCCACTAGAACCGCGTTGCTGGAGAATCCTTGGTTGTTAGGCGTTGCCATGGAATCGCAGGGTCGATTAACTATCAGGCGCAATCGCTCGCTTTACAGCTTTATAGGATGGTGGATGCAAGCCTGCAGGTCTCGAAGGGGTTTCGCCCGCCCTTCGGGCTGGGGCGAGTGACTTTGGAAAGACCCAAAGTCACCAAAGGTCTTCTCCCCCGCTTCTTCGCCCGACTACGTCGGGTACCTTCGGCTCACCCGCATGTCCGACGGCACGCGCCGACGGGCCATCCATGGCCCGGCGCCACTCGCTCGACATCCTGTCTCGCGACCTGGACAAGCGTACTCGCCTCAGCGAATAAGAGGGGGAACCAATACCGTGCCCGCTCTTGACCAGTCTGTGCGGGAGCAATGCCCGTTCATGCTACATGTGCAAGTCCGGTTATTACCTGACTCTTGCCAGCAACCTGTTGAAGAAGCTAAAAAACGGGCCGCTTACGGGATAGGCACATCAGCCGGCAGACCTAAAAACCTGGCGCTAAACAATAAAAAGAGGCGCCACTGGCGCCTCTTTGACTGAACGGCTTGTCCGCTGTTACAGGCTGGCACAGATCTGCCAGAGGTCGTACTGGATGGCGGCGGCCGTCACTTCCCGACCGGCGCCCGGCCCCTGGATCACCAGCGGGTTGGTGCGATAGCTGTCACTCTCGATGGCGAAGATATTGTCGCACGGCAGCAGATTGGCGAACGGGTGGTGGGGCTCCAGCGCCTCCAGCCCGACCCGCGCCTTGCCGTCATGCTCGAAGCGGGCGACGTAGCGCAGCACCTTGCCGACCCGGCGTGCCCCTTCGAAGGCGGTCTGGATCGGGTCATCCAGATCCTTGAGCCTGTCCATAAACTGATCCGTGCTCACCTTGCGCAGGGAGACAGGCACCAGGTTCTCCAGCTCGATGTCGGCAGAGTCGAGCTCGAAGCCCGCCTCCCGCGCCAGAATGAGCAGCTTGCGCCGCACATCCTGGCCGGAGAGATCCTCACGGGGATCCGGCTCGGTCAGGCCGTGCTGCCACGCCTCGTCCACCAGCTCGGAGAAGGGACGACTGCCGTCATACTGCTGGAACAGCCAGGAGAGGGTGCCGGAGAAGATGCCGGAGACCCCCTGAATACGGTCGCCGCTCTGGCGCAGCATCTGGATGCTGGACTGGATCGGCAGCCCAGCGCCCACGGTAGCGTTGTAGCGCCACTGCACCTGATGGTCGCGGCAGGTCTGCTTGATGCGCTGGTAGAACTCGCTGTCGGCGGCGCCGGCAAACTTGTTGGCAGCGATGATGTGAATGCCGAGCTGGGCAAAGTCCGGGTAGTAGCGGCTCACCGTCTCGCTGGCGGTCATGTCCAGCGCAATCAGGGTATCGAAGCCGTGCTGCTCCAGCTGGGCCAGCAGCTCGGGCCAGATCAGCGGCTTGGGGTTGAAGTTGTCCTGCACCTTGAGCGGATCCAGCCCCTCTTCATCGAGCAGGCCCCCTTCCGAGCTGAACACCCCGTAGAGGGTGAGCGCCAGGTTCAGTTCATGCTCGAGCCGCGCCTTCTCGCGGGCATAGAGGTTCAGCCAGTGGCCGCCGATGTTGCCCTTGCCGAACACCACCAGACCGACCCGGTTCGGGCGGCTGAACAGGGCGCTGTGCAGGGCGATCAGCAGTGGCTCCAGCACCACCTGGCGCAGCACGGCCACCAGACTCAGGCCGTCTTTGGCCACCTGCACGAACTCCAGCGGCTGATCCGCCAGCAGCTGGTAGAAGCGGTGGCACTGCTCGGCGTTGTCGGTGACGCCGGCCCCCACCAGCGCCACCAGGCTGTAGCCTTCGCGCTGGATAAGACCGGTGAAGCTGCCCTGCAGCTGGAAGTCGCGCAGCAGCTCGAACGCCCCCTGCGCCACCTCGAGGGTGTAGGCGAGGCGCAGAATCCGGCGATCTGGCTGGCGCTGCAGGGTGAGCGGGTTGAGGCGATGGCGGGCCAGATGGGCCTCGATGGTGGCCACCGTCTGTTCATAATGGGTCTGCGGCAGCACCTTGAGCTCGATCAGGGCGATCTGATCCACCGAGGAGACGATGCGGGCGCCGCCGGAGCGGGGGGCACGGCGCAGAATGTGGGTGCAGCCCTCGTCCGGGTTGTAGCTGCAGCGCAGGGTGAGCCGCTGGCGGCTGTCGGCCACCGGTTGCAGGGTGCGCGAGTGCAATACCGAGGAGCCGAGGCGGGCCAGCTCGTTGGCTTCGGCCAGGCTCAGGCGCTCCAGCAGGCGCGCTTCTTTCACCCGGCGCGGGTCGGCGCTGTAGACCCCGGCCACGTCGCTCCAGATGGTGGTGGATTCGCCGTCCGCCAGCAGGGCCAACAGGCTGGCGCTGTAGTCGGAGCCGTTGCGGCCGAGCAGCAATGAGCGTCCCTCCATGTCGGCGGCGATAAAGCCGGTCACCACGATGCGCCCGGCGTGTTCCGCCAGCCGCGCCTTGAGCAGTTCGCTGGACAGCGCGGTATCCACCTTGACCAGAGCACCATCCTCGGCGCGCAGGAAGCTGCGGGCATCGAGCCAGATGGCCTTGTCGCCGCGACTGGTGAGTAGGGCCGCCAGCAGGCGCGCCGACCACACCTCGCCAAAGGCGAGCAGGCCGTTGCGCTCGAAGCGGTCAAACTGTCCCTCCAGGGTCTTGGCGATCAGTTGCATGTCGTCGGCCAGCTGCTGGCTCAGCTCGAGGTGGAGTTCCCCTTCCAGCAAACCGTCGATCAAACTCTGCTGATAGGCCTGCAGGGCCGAGATGGCCTCGCCGGCGGCTTCATCGCCAGCTTCGGCCAGCTCCACCAGCTGGATCAGCCGGTTGGTGGTCTTGCCGGCGGCGGAGACCACCACCAGCTCTCGCCCGCCCCCCTGCTGCTCGGCTTGTTGTTCGAGAATGCTGGCGACCCGGCGATAACAGACCGGATCCGCCAGACTGCTGCCACCGAATTTGTGGACGTGACGTCGCTTCAAGCCTGCTTCTGTTGCCACCGCGATCTCTCCTTGTTGCTGCTGTTCCATTACTTCGCCACCTGCTGTGCCTGTGCAAACGCTGCGGCCAGATCGGCCACCAGATCCTCACCGTGTTCGATACCGACCGACAGCCGCAGCAGTTGGCTGCTGATGCCTGCCGCCTGCTGGGCGGCCGGGGTCATGGCCCTGTGGGTCATGCTGGCCGGATGGGCCACCAGACTCTCTACCCCGCCGAGGGATTCGGCCACCGAGAAGAGGGTGAGGGCCGCCAGGAAGGCGCGAATGCCCGCCTCATTGCAATCGAGCTCAAAACTTAGCATGGCGCCGAAGCCGGACTGTTGACGGCGCGCAATATCGTGGCCCGGATGGCTCGGCAGGCTGGGGTGATAGATGCGTTTGACCAGCGGCTGCTGCTGCAGGAAGGCGAGGATGCGGTCGGTGTTCTCCTGATGGGCGCGCAACCTGGGGGCCAGGGTGCGCAGGCCGCGCAGGGTGAGGTAGGAGTCGAACGCCCCGGAGGTGAGCCCCAGACAGTTGGCCCACCACACCAGGGAGTCGGCCAGCTCGGGTTCCTTGGCGATCGCCACCCCGCCCACCACGTCGGAGTGGCCGTTGATGTACTTGGTGGTGGAGTGCACCACCAGATCGGCCCCCAGCGCCAGCGGCTGTTGCAACAGCGGCGAGAGGAAGGTGTTGTCCACCGCCACCTTGGCGCCCGCCGCGTGGGACGCCTCGGCGATGGCGGCGATGTCCACCACCCGCAGCAGCGGGTTGGAGGGGGTTTCCACCCACACCAGCGCCGGCTGCTGGGCCAGTGCCTCGGCCAGTGCTGCCGCATCCCCCTGATCGACGAACTGCACCCGGTAATGGCCCTTGGCCGCCAGGTACTCGAACAGGCGCCAGGTGCCGCCGTAGCAGTCGTGGGGGGCGATCAGCAGATCCCCCGCCTTGAGCAGGGCGGTGGTGACCAGATGAACGGCCCCCATGCCGGTGCCGGTCACCACGGCGCCGGCGCCCCCTTCCAGCGCCGCCAGCGCGTCCGCCAGATTGGTGCGGGTCGGGTTGCCGGAGCGGGCATAATCGTATTGACGGGGCTCGCCAAAGTCGGCAAAGGTGTAGTTGCTGGAGAGGTAGATGGGCGGCACCACGGCACCGTGTTGCTGGTCAGTCTCAATCCCGGTGCGCACTGCCTGGGTGGCCTTGTGGGTCATGTCACTCTCCTTGATGTCTCTTCACACGCTGGCATGCTGTTTCTGCCACGCGCCATCCCGCCATTGCGGGCTCATGGTGAACCACACTACGCCAGCTTAAAAAGGCCGTCAACACTTCTAGACGTCTAAATGGCTTTGCTGTTGGATTGCCATTAAATTCCTTAAGGGTTAAAATCCGCGCTCACGGCTAAATGAGAACAGGTGGATCATGGGTACAGAGTGGAACGGCGACTACGTCAGCCCCTACGCGGAACACGGTAAGAAGAGCGAACAGGTCAAGAAGATTACCGTCTCGATCCCGCTCAAGGTGCTGAAGGTGTTGACCGATGAACGCACCCGCCGTCAGGTGAACAACCTGCGTCATGCGACCAACAGCGAGCTGCTCTGCGAAGCCTTCCTGCACGCCTTCACCGGTCAGCCGCTGCCCTGCGACGAAGATCTGCGCAAGGATCATCCGGACAGCGTCCCTGCCGAGGCGCGTGCCATCATGGAAGCGCTGGGCAAAGAGATCGAAGATTTCGACGCCGAGTAATCCAGCAGCAGATGCCAGACAGCAAACCCCCTTCGATGACGCGGCCCCAGGCCGCGTCATCGCTATCCGCCCCTTTCAGCCTGCGTCGCTACCAGAGCGACATCTGCAGCCACAGCCACGACCATGCCCAGCTGGTGATCCCCCTCGACGGTCCCATCGAGATCGAGGTGCAGGGCCAGGGGCGGCGGCTCGCGCCCGGCTTTGCCTGCATCATCGCCCCCGGTGAGCGGCACGACTATGCCGCCGATCCGGCGCTCTCGTTTCTGGTGCAGGAGAGTCACTGGCTGCCCGGCGAGCTGGGCGAGCGCCCCTTCATCGAACTGGACCAGGCCCAGCGCCACTACCTCGCCTTCCTGCACCGCATGGTGGCCGAGGGGCGCCACGTGGCCGGCATGGAGCAGGTGTGGCTGGGTCTGCTGGCAGAGGCGCAGCAGGCAGGCTCGCGCGGCCGTGCCCGCCTCGCCCCGCGCATCGGCAAGGTGCAGCGCCATATCGAGGCTCATCTCGCCGGGCCCCTCAGCAACGAACAACTGGCCGCCATCGCCTGCCTCGGCCAGAGCCAGTTCAAGCACGCCTTCCAGCAGCAGGTGGGGATGAGCGTCTCCCACTACATCCGGGCGCGGCGCATGGCGCTGGCGCGTACCCTGCTCGCCCACACCGCTCTGCCTGTCGGCGAAATAGCCAGCCGCTGCGGTTACCAGAATCAGGGGGCCTTCGGCGAGCGCTTCCTGGCCGAAACCGGACTGACCCCTTCCCGCTGGCGCCAACAAAACGGCCGCTTGCCGTAACCGGGCGGCTGTTTGCCGAAGACGGCGCAGGTGGTTTCGAGGCATGCTGAGGCTCATGCAAGGTATGGGCAACGAGGAGCCAAGATGCAGACCATAAGCTGGCAGGATTTCGAGATGGTGGAGCTCAGGGTGGGCACCCTGGTGCGGGTCGAGCCCTTCCCCGAGGCGCGCCGTCCGGCCTACAAGGTGTGGGCGGATTTCGGCCCCGAGCTCGGGGTGCGCAAGAGCAGCGCCCAGATCACCGACCTCTACCAACCGGAGGAGCTGGTGGGCCGCCAGATCGTCGCCGTGGTGAACTTCCCCCCCAAACAGATAGGCCCGATCCAGTCGGAGTTTCTGCTGACCGGCTTCTACCGGCCGGACGGCGCGGTGGTGATCGCCATCCCCGAGCAGGCGGTGCAAAACGGCGCCAAGCTGGGCTGACGCCACCACCGGACCGATACAAGAGAGGCGACCCTGGGGTCGCCTCTCTTTTTTTGCGGCTGGTTGCTCGCCGTTACTTCAGCAGGCTGAAGATCAGCGCCGACACCGCCAGCGAGCCGGTCAGCAGGATGAAGCCGTTGGCCCAGCGGTGGCGGAAGCGGGCCAGCGCCTCCACCTTGTAGATGGCCACCACCGGCATGATGAACAGGATCATGGCGATCACCGGGCCGGAGAGGGTCTCCATCAGTCCCAGGATCCCCGGGTTGATGATGGCGGCGCCCCAGATGGAGAAGAACATCAGGGCGATGCCGAGCCGGTCTGCCTTGGCCAGCGACAGGCCGGTGGGCTTGGCGATCAGGCTTTTCAGGCTCTCGCGGGCGCCGAGGAAATGGCCGAGGAAGGAGGAGCTGATGGCGATGAAGGCGATGAGCGGCCCCAGGGTCACGATCACCGGGTTGTCAGTGATGTTGGCGAGATAGGAGAGCACCGAGACGTTCTGGGCCTTGGCCTCGGCCAGCTGGGCCGGCGAGAGGCTCAGCACGCAGGAGAAGACGAAGAACAGCACGAAGCCCACCAGCATGACGGTGGTGTTGCGCAGGATCAGGCTGCTCTTGGCTTCCGCCTGCTCGCCGTACTCCCGGCGCTGCACGTTGGCAAAGCCGGAGATGGCGGCGGCGTGGCTGAAGGCGAACACGGTGACCGGCAGCGCCAGCCAGACGGTATTGAGGAAGCTGCCGCCCTCCAGGCTGCCCAGCTGCGGCCACTGCCACTGGGGGATCAGGTAGCAGGAGAGCGCCGCCAGGATGGCCGCCAACGGATAGACCATGACGGCAAAGGCGCGCAGCATCGCCTTCTCGCCGGCCAGCATCACGGCGATCATGGCGAACACCAGCAGGCCGGAGAGCATCACCCGGTTCGGGGCATCCATGCCGAGCTGATTGATCATGAAGCTCTCCACCGTGTTGGTCAGCCCGACCCCGTAGATGAGCAGGATCGGGAAGATGGAGAGGAAATAGAGCGCCGAGATGAGGCGGCCGGCCATCTTGCCGAAGTGCTCCTGGGCCACCTCGGTGAAGTCGGCGTGGGGGCGCGAAGAGGAAAGCACGAAGCGCGCCAGCCCCCGGTGGGCCAGGAAGGTCATGGGACCGGCCAGCACGGAGACGATGATGAGGGGCCAGATCCCGCCCAGACCCAGATTGATGGGCAGAAACAGGATGCCGGCGCCGACGGCGGTGCCAAACAGACTGATGACCCAGTGGGTGTCGTGGCGACGCCAGGGGGTGGCGCTGACGGTGGTGGAGCAGGAACCGGACAGCTCCTTGGTGACGTCTACAGATAAACTCATTACTAATTCACTTTTTGTCAGTGTTTTAATCTGAGTTCATTGTGGTTTATCGGGATTTAATACTCAAAAATCCACCCTGAAACATATCACTACCATTACGGGCTTCAGCCAGTGAGATTGGGAATGGAATCGGGATCACATAAATGAGTAAAACTTAATTTAGTTAAAAACATGAAATTTAAAACCAATTTTTCACTCTTGGTCAATTTTTTATTTTGGCCAAATGATCGTTTGCAGAATTACCTGAAAAATCGTGCCATTCCGCTGCCCTCTCTTGTGATGATTCACTGTCATTCCCGCGCTTTGCCAGCGGATATTTCTGTTCATCCCCGATGAAACCAGCGGATCACACCATGCAATCAGGCGGCCATGGGGCCGCCTGATTGCCGTCAATGATGACCTGTTCACCCGCTCAGTGCGCCAGAATGCTGCCCCAGGCGAGATCCGGATCCCCCATCACGATGAAGTCCGGGTTCTCCAGCGACTCCGTCTCGTTGTAGCGCAGCGGCTGCAGCGCCAGGCTGAGGATGCGGCCACCGGCCGCCTCGACGATGCACTGGGCGGCGGCGGTGTCCCACTCGCCGGTGGGGCCGAGCCGCACGTAGCAGTCGGCCGCCCCTTCCGCCACCAGGCAGGACTTGAGCGAGCTGGAACCGAGCGGGATCAGCTCGTAATTGATGGCCGGGTTGAGACGGCGGGTCAGGTTCTCCAGCTTCTGGCGACGGCTGATGGCCACCACCAGCGAATCGGGCTGATCGTGCTCGTGATGCATGGCACTGATGGGGTGCACCTCGCCGTTCGCCTCCTTGAAGGCGCCATGACCGCGCACCGCCCAGTAGAGCACGTTCGACTCGGGGGCATAGATGACGCCGAGCACCGGCACATTGTCCTGCACCAGAGCGATCAGGGTGGCGAAGTCGCCGCTGCCGGCGATGAACTCACCGGTGCCGTCGAGGGGATCCACCAGCCAGTACTGACGCCAGTTGGCGCGCTGGCTGAAGGGGATGTCGGCCGCCTCTTCGGTCAGCACGGGAACATGGGGAGTGAGCGCCGACAGCGCCTGTTTGAGGTAGGCATCGGCAGCAAGATCGGCACTGGTGACCGGGGTCGCATCCTCCTTCAGCTGACGCTCGAACTGACCGCCGTGATAGATTTCGTGAAGGATCCGGCCCGCTTCGCGCGCGATCTCCTTGACCCCCGGCACCCAGGCCAACAACTCCTGCATCTTGTTATCCTCTGTATTCAAACTGCCCGTCTGCGGGCTACTCTGCCTGCTCCGCCAGCCAGCGTTGGGCCAGCAGCAGCGCACTGATGCTGCGCGACTCGGTGAAGTCGGGTCGCGCCAGCAATTCGTCGATCCGGTTCAGCGGCCAGGGGATCACCTCGAGGGGCTCGGGCTCGTCCCCCACCCGCTGCTCGGGGAAGAGATCCCGCGCCAGCAAGATGTCCATCCGGCTGGAGAAGTACCCCGGCGCCAGCGACACCTGCTTGAGCAGGGTCAGGCTGTTGGCGCCGAAGCCCGCCTCCTCCATCAGTTCCCGGTTGCCCGCCTCGAAGGCATCTTCACCCGGGTCGATCAGCCCCTTGGGAAAGCCCAGCTCGTAGGAGTGGGTACCCGCCGCGTACTCGCGCACCAGCAGCAGGGTGTGGGCATCAAACAGCGGCACCACCATGACGGCACCCCGGTTGCCGCCACGCATCCGCTCGTAGACCCGCTCCTCGCCGTTGGAAAACTTGAGGTGGAGGGACTCCACCTTGAACAGCCGGCTCTCGGCCACGATCTCGGCCTTGAGGATCTCCGGCTTGCTCTTGTCGTGCGCCATGGTGTCGACGCTGAGGTGGACGGGTTTGCGTTGGTGGAGGTCACTCATCGGGGCTGGCTGCTCGTTAAAAAATCGTGTTTCAAGAGTAAACGACTCCCCTCTCGAACACCACGGGGCAAGGGTGGGAAAGCGGCGGTAAAAATCCGTTATAATGCCCGCCCGTTTCGACCCGACCACCGAGGCCTCATGCCGACCCCACTGCCCTGGCACCAGATAGACACTGTCCTGCTCGATATGGATGGCACCCTGATCGATCTCCATTTTGACAACCACCTCTGGCAGCAGCTGGTACCCGAGCGCTATGCCGAGCGACTCGGCCTGCCGCTGGCCGAGGCCAGAGTGCAGATCGAGGCGCACTACCAGGCCGTCAGCGGCACCCTCAACTGGTACTGCGTGGATTACTGGAGCGAGACCCTGGGGCTCGACATCCGTGCCCTCAAGCAGGAGATCCTGGCCAAGATCCAGTGGCGGCCCCACGTCATCCCCTTCTTGGCCGCCCTGCGGGCCGCAGGCAAGCAGCTGGTGCTCTTCACCAATGCCCACCCCGCCAGCCTGTCGGTGAAGGATGCCCAGCTGGGGCTGGCCGGCCACCTGGATCTGATGGTGAGCACCCATGAGCTGGGCTGGTCGAAGGAGAGCCAGCACTGCTGGCAGGCACTGGCCGGGCGGCTGGCGTTCGACCCGGCCCGCACCCTGTTCGTGGATGACAGCGAGCGGATCCTGCGCGCCGCCGCCGACTACGGCATCGGTTATCAGCTCGCCATCCAGAACCCGGACAGTTGCCAGCCCGAGCAGCACATCACCGCCTTCCCGGCGATCCGCGATTACGCCGAGTTATTGCCGCTGGCCGTGTAAGCCGAGAGGCAGGGGAGCATCTGGGCAATCAGGCACCGCCTCCCCCATCCCTTCCGCGATTATGCCGAGTTATTGCCGCTGGCCATGTAAGCCAACAGGGCTACAAGGCTCTCGAACTGATGGATAAACAAAAGGGCTGCCCAGGCAGCCCTTGTCGATCCCGGGTCGCTCACCCCTGCCACATCACCAGCCGGTACTGTTTCTTGCCCCGGCGCAGCAGCAGGTAGCGGCCGAACAGCCGGTCAGCCGTGGTCAGTTGCTCATCCCGGCGGATCTCGCCGTTGAGGCTGATGGCGCCTGCCGCCAGCAGCTCGCGGGCGATGCGCCTGGAGTTGGCCAGACCGCTCTCCACCAGCAGGGTCACCAGGCTGGTTTCCCCCTCGATTCGGCAGCTTGGCATGCCATCCTGCGCCAGCTGGGCCAGATCGCTCTCACCAAGACGGGCCACCTCGCCGCTGAACAGCAGTTCGCTGATGCGCTGCACCGCTGCCAGCGCCCCCTTGCCGTGCACCAGCTCCGTCAGCTCGTCGGCCAGCACCTGCTGAGCCAGCTTGCGCCCTTGCCGCTTCGCATCCTCCGCCTCCAGCGCCTCAATCTCGGTCAGCGGCATAAAGCTGTAGTAGCGCAGGAAGCGGTAGACATCCTCATCCGCCGTGCCGAGCCAGAACTGGTAGAAGGCGTAGGGTGAGGTGAGCGCCGGATCGAGCCAGACCGCGCCCCCTTCGGTCTTGCCGAACTTGGTGCCGTCGGCCTTGGTGATGAGTGGCAGCGTCATGCCATACACCTGTGCCTGATGCAGCCGCCGAGTGAGATCCATGCCGCTGGTGATGTTGCCCCACTGGTCGTTGCCGCCGATCTGCAGGGTGCAGCCGAGCCGCTGGTTGAGCACGGCGAAGTCCTGGGATTGCAGCAGGGCGTAGGAGAACTCGGTGAAGGAGATGCCCTGATCCGGGCGGGCCAGCCGCTGGCGCACCGATTCCCGGGCCAGCATGGCGTTGACCGAGAAGTGCTTGCCAATGTCGCGCAAAAAATCGAGGGCGGACATCTGCCCCATCCAGTCGGCGTTGTTGACCAGCAGCGGCGCCGCCAGCCCTTCGCTGGCCGGCAGCAGCGCTTTTATCTGGGCCGACAGGCTGGCCACCCAGCCCTGCACCGTTTCGGCACTGTTGAGGGTGCGCTCGCTTGCCTTGAAGCTGGGATCGCCGATAAGGCCGGTGGCACCACCCACCAGCGCCACCGGGGTGTGGCCCGCCAGCTGGAAGCGGCGCAGCATCAAGAGCGGCACCAGATGGCCGATGTGCAGGCTGCCAGCGGTGGGATCGAACCCGCAGTAGACGGTGCGCGGGGTGGCAAGATGGTCAGCCAGCGCCACCGGGTCGGAATTCTGGGCCACCAGGCCACGTCGGGTCAGCTCATCGAGCAGGTGGGGGTTGATCATGGGTTCTCCAACAGCAGGGGGAAAAGCCCACATCCTCGCCGCTCTGGCGTGCGCCGAATATGTCCCCCAGGGGACAGTTTTGCCACTCTCGTGCTAGCATCCGGCTATCGTGTGACCATCGCGGGGAGCCTGCCCGCCACCCGGAAGCCATCGCCATGAACCAGACACTTGCCACAGATGCCCTGACCCGCAGCATGACCGAGGTAGTCGATGCCCTGCACGGCAGTGCCTTTCCGGCGGCACTGGTGCGCCTGATCCAGCAGCAGGTGGCGTTCGACTGCGCCCTGCTGCTCGGGGTGGGGCAACGCCCCGTCTACCTCTACGACAACCTGCATCACCAGCGGGCGCTGCTGTTCGATCGCTACCTCACCCGCCACTTCAGCCAGGATCCCTTTATGCAGGCGCTGGAGCAGGGCTTGCCTGCCGGGGTCTGGACCCTGGCGCAGGTGTCGCGCGGGCGGCTCGACCCCGAGTATCGCCACCACTTCTATCAGGCCACCGGCTGGCAGGAGGAGGTGGGGCTGATCCTGCCGGTGCGCGGCGGCCTCACCCTGATGCTGTTTCTGGGGCGGCTCGACAAGCGCAGCTCCCTCAGCCGTGACGAGCTGGCCCGGCTGGAGGCGCTGTTTCCACTGGTGCATTCGCTGTGCCGCCAGCACTGGCGGGAGGAAGCCGCCCTGCTGGCCCAGAGCCCGATGCTACCGGGTGGCGCCGATCTCAAGGCGACGGTGGAGCAGGCCATCGCCAGCGTGGGGGGGGCGAGCCTCACCCGCCGCGAGCGTCAGGTGGCGGGATTGCTGTTGCAGGGGCTGGATACCGAGGCCATTGCCGGTACGCTCGGCATCGGCAGCGGCACGGTGAAGAATCATCGCAAGCATCTTTATGCCAAGCTGCACCTGCGCTCGCGGGCCGAGCTGTTCCGCTTCTTCCTCAATCACCTCATCACGGCGCCAGCCGGCACGCCCCCATAACGACACTACCCCGCCGGGGCGGGGTGGTGTTGATGCTTGCCAGCTCAGACAGCAAGGCCGTCAGATGCGGCCCTGGTAGCGCAGCGGGAAGCGCCCCTGACCATCGGGCTGGCCGAGGAAGGGCAGCCCCTGCTTCATCTGCTCCGGCAGATCGGGCCCGGGTTTCAACGTGCCCTGGAACAGGTACTGGCGATTGGCCTGCAGCTCCAGCTTGCCCTGCACCTGCACCGCCTCCGAGCCCTGCTTGAGCTCGGCCACCAGCCGGGAGTCGATGCAGGTCAGCTTGATCTCGGGATCCCCCAGCACCAGCTTGCCGGCCGGGGTATCGGCATCGGCCCCGTACCAGTAGAGGTTGCCGTAGAGGTTGTCGCACCAGGGGTTTCCCTGGGCAACCTGATCGAGCTTGAGCTGCAGCTGGCCAGCCACCGTCACCGGCACGGGCAGTTGCATCGGCACCCGCGCCAGCAGCCAGGGGGCCGGCACGTTGAGGGTGATGTCGCGGCCAAAGGCGGCGCCGCTCCAGCCAACCACCCCCTGCCCGTTGAGGCCGCTGCGCTCGCCAAAGCGCAGGGACACCTCAGGGGCAAAGCGCAGCAGCGACCAGCCGTTGAGCTCCCAGCGCAGCTGGGTCAGCGACTCGCTGGCGTATTGCAGGCGGGCAACCTGGCCGCTCCAGAGGGTGCCGCTCACCCCTTCCAGCTGTACCAGGGGCGGCAGCGGCAGGTAGCGCACCACCAGAGACGCCGGCAGCTTGGCCAGCAGGAAAACCAGATAGGCCGCCAGAAACAGCACGGCAATCAGCACTCTTTGCTTCATAGAAAACGACTCGACTGCAAACGCCCGCTCAGGCATATAGCCCTGCTCGGGACGCGTGGTTTCATTGGGGACGGCTCAGCTGCAAGCGGCGTACCTTGACCAGGCCGGGCGCCAGATTCTCGCGGGCCACCTCGATCACCTGCACCTGCACGCCATGGCGATCCGCCAGGGTCGCCAGCCAGATCAGCAGATCATCGAACGCCACCGTGTCGATCCACACCTGCAGCTCCTGGCCCTGGGGCTGCAACCGGGCAATCTTGATCTTCTGGTTGAAGGCAGTGCGGTTGACCACCCCTTCCAGGGTGCCGCTGGTATCGAGCTGGCGGCCCTGGCCACCCTGCAGCGCCAGCACCTCTTCACCCTTCTCTTTCAGCCAGGCGAGGGTCTGCTGCTGGCTCAATACTTGCCGCTCGCGCTCGTCGATACGGTTGCCGATGGGCTGCCAGATGACCCAGTAGCAGAAGCCGATCAACAGCACGCTGCCGCCCACCGCCACCAGCCGCTGCTCGCGGGCGCTGATGCCGCGCCACCAGCCTTGTAGTTTGTCCATCATGATGATTTACCCTTCAGCACCAGTGCCCCTTCAACCTTGCCTTCGGTGCTCCGCACCTCCCCCTGCTGCACCTCGAAGCGCTTGCCGGCCAGCTCGCGAAAACGCTCGATCTCGGCAAAGCCGGGAGCCGTCACCTGCAACCTGAGCTCGCCGCGAGCCGCGTCGAAACGCAGCACCTCGGGCTTGAGGCCGGGCACTTCGGCAAAGGTGGGGGCCAGCTCGGTCAGCACCATCAGCACCCCGTCCTGCGGCGTCTGCCCCAGTTGCTGGAGGTGCTGGGTCATCTGGCTGCGCACGTTGACGATGCGGCTCTCCCCCGGGAAGATCCGGGTGTAGACCTGCCGGATCTCCGCCTTGAGCGCCTTGTCCTGCTCCGTCAGCTGATAGAGCTGCACGCCGCGCTGGGCGAACGCCACCACTAGCAGCGCCCCGGCCACCACCGCCACCTTGCGCCACTGCTGCCAGTAGCGGGAGTATTCGGTCTGCGGCCGGTAGGGCCCCTGCAGCAGGTTGGCCTGACTGGTCAGCGCCCCCCGGGCCAGCAGCAGCATGGGCAGCTCGGGATCGGCCGCCTGCCAGCTGGCCGCTGCAATGGCCGGCGGCGGGGTATGGCTGTGAATGGTCACCGGCGCCGGCTCCGCCGCCAGCAGCATGGCCAGCAGCGGCTCGTCGGCGACGATGCCCTGACAGGGGCCCTGACGCAGCAACCACTCCTTGCCCAGCTGCAGCGCCGACCAGCCCTCGCTCGCCAGCGGCAGCGCCAGCACGTCCGGCAGCAGTTGCCGGCTCTTGAGACCGGCCTGCTCCAGCCAGCCGAGCCAGGTCTGCATCTTCTCCTTGTCGACCGCCATCAGGTCCACCTCGTGACCCTGATGACCCAGCACCACCAGGTGCAGCTCATCCACGTCGGAGGCGATTTGCTCCTCCAGCAGATAGGGCAAGGCGGCCGCAGACTGGCGGCTGTATTTGCCCGGCAGGCTCACCCGCCGGAAGATAAGATCGCTGCCGGGCACCAGCACCACCGCCGGGCGGCCACCGGCCCGCTCCTGCAGCTCGCCAAGGGCATGGGCCGAGGCCAGGGTACCGGAGGCGATCACCTCCTCTTCCCCACCCGACCACACCAGCCACTCGACCGGCTGCTGCGCATTGGTCCCCAGACGGATGACCAGACTCTCGCTCACTAATGTCTCTCCTGCCATGCTCGCTCGCATCCCTCGGGATGGGCGGGCGCGCAGCCATGGGCTGCAGTCCAATCGGGGGATGGCGCGGGCCGGCCAACGGCCGTCGCCCGCCTCCCTTGTTATTCGGCGCCGCCGTTCAGACGGCGCAGCATCACCAGCTTGTTGTCCTTGCCGCGCACGAAGACGCTCTCCAGCCGGGCGCGGGTGTCACCCACCTCGGCAATCAGCCTGGCCTCGAAATAGCTGCTCTTGACGTCCAGCGCCGCATCCAGCCCCTGGATGTTGCCCACCTGCACCGGCATCTGGTCCGTCATCTCCTTCTTGTTCTTCCACCCCTTCTGGGGGCGGCTGGTCAACACCCGCTTGGCATCGTCCAGCCCCACCTTGTCCAGATAGAGCGCCACCAGCAGGGCCGACTGCTCCGGCCGGATGGTGTTGACGTTCACCACCAGCTTGTCGTTGGGCAGGGCGCACACATAGGGTGCCAGCCGGGCGTACAGCTTGGCGCTCACCCCGCGCACCGCTCGCAGCTCGTCGGTGCCGAGCATCCACTGGTTGGCGGTCAGATAAGGGGGGGTGAGCCCTTCGTAATAGGCATCCTCGGCGCCGTAGCTCGACACCAGCACGGTATCCTTGTCGGTCCAGTCGCGGATGGCATCGGTCAGCTGCACCGCCTCGTAATCTTCCACCTCGAGCTGCTTGAGCAGCACCTTGAACACCTTGACCGGATAGGGCTGCTTCTTCAGATCGTCGCCGCTGATCCCGTCCTTCAACGGCACGCTCAGGCTGTTGAGGTTGAAGCAGGATTGCAGATCCCGCACCCGGCCGGTGAGCTTGCCGTCATCCACCGGGAAGACCGCATCCTGGCGCGCCCAGTTCTGCCCCAGGCTGACCACGTTGGGGTCGTCCTTGAAATCCTGTGCCAGCACCTTGCTCACCAGCGCCTCCGCCGACATGGCATACCACCAGGCCTGCTTGCCGGCGGTGAGGTTGGCGGTGCGGCGCAGCTCCAGTTGCAGGCGGCCGCTCATGTTGCTGGCGATGATCACCATCACCGACAGGATAAGCAGCACCACCAGCAGGGCCATGCCCCCCTGGCAGCCGGGGCGGGAAAAACGACGATCAGCTGCCATTTTCAGCCCTCTGGCCACCGGCGCCGATCAGAAACTGGCGACGTCGAATCGTGCCGTCATCCTCCGTGACGGACAGGGGAAAAGGACGATCAGTTACCATTCTCTGCCCTCTGACCACCGGCGCCGATCAGGAACTGGCGGCGTCGAATAGTGCCGTTATCCTCCGTGACGGACAGGGGAAAATGACGATCAGTTACCATTTTCTGCCCTCTGGCCACCAGCACCGATCAGGAACTGGCGACGGATGGTACCGTAATCTTCCAGATCCAGCTCCACCGCCAGCCCGTAGGGCAGTACGTTGCGCTGGGTCCACTCCTCTTTCCAGGTGCCCTTGTCGTAGAAATAGAGCCGCAGCGCCGTCACCCGCTCCAGCATCGGCTGGATGCGCGGCTCGGTGCCGATCACCGGATCCGGGTAGAGGTAGCTCAGCCGCTCCAGCTTGTGATCCTTGAGGCGCCAGCCAACCCGCTGCAGGCCGGAGCGCGGCAGCATGCCGTCCGGGTTGAGCCAGCCGCCGCGCATGAAGGCCATGCCCCAGTCGTCGCTCTGCTGGCCGAAGCGGGAGGCCGCCAGCAGCACCTTGTTGTTCTCGCCGTCGATGCGGCCGCTGCGCGGCACCATCTGGGTGATGTCCCGCTCCAGCACGGAGAAGGCCAGTTGCAGCTCGGAAAGACGAGCCTCCTTGCGCTTGGCCACCTCGTCGCTGGTGAACACCCCTTGCAGCACCTGATAGGCGCCCAGGCTCAGGCCGGCGAAGATGGCGATGGCCACCAGCATCTCCAGCAGGGTAAACCCCGCCTGACGCCGGCTTCGGATCATGGAGACTCGTTGGTGAATGTTCATCGGCTGATGCCGGCTCCGGATCATGGAGACACCTTGATGCAGGTTCATCGGCTGATATAGGTCCGGATCATGGCCACCGGGCTGTCGGCCTTGGGCGCGGTACGCACTTCCATGTCCAGCGCCTTGAAGTTGCTGTCGGCGGTAGCGACACCGCGATAGCGCCAGTACCAGGTCTGACCCGCCATCTGCTCGTCCCCTTCCACCCAGCTGTCACCGGGCCACTTGGCTTCGAGCTTCTGCTGCACCAGCTGGTTCTCCACCACCCAGGTCGCCAGGGTCTTCTGTTCCAGATAGTTGAGGCCGGAGAGGTGCTCGCTGGCGGTCTTCATCACCGCCAGCCCGGCGATGGCAAACACCGCCAGCGCCACCATGACTTCCAGCAGGGTCATGCCGCGGGCGTTCATTCCTCTTCCTCCTCGTCCTGCAGCAGACGCAGACGGCCGAACTCGTCCGCCTTGACCGTGCGCACATAGCGCAGATCGTCGTCCTGCTGGGTCAGGGTCAGCACGAAGGGGGTCAGCTCGCCACCAGGAAAGATGAACACCTGCGGCGTGCGTTCCTTCTCGTCGCGCCCCTTCTCGTACTTCTCGTCGGATTCGGTCCGCCAGCTGAAGCCCTCGAGCTCGATGGCCAGCCGCATGTTGTCGGGCAACTCGACCCGATCCAGCAGCTTGTCACCGCTCATCACCTGCCACTTGCGATCCTTGGCCGCGCGCTGCATGAACTGCCAGCTGTTGTCCTCGACACGCAGGCCCACCAGCCGGCCATCCATCACCGAGTACTCCTGCGCCTGCTGCAGCACGGCCATGAAGCGGCGCGCCTGCTTGTCGAGCTCTCTATCCCCCCTGGCGCCACCCATGCTGAGGGTGACGGCAGTGGCAACCAGCCCCATCAACATGGCGACCAGCAACACTTCCAGCAGGGTAAAACCGGCCTGGCGACTATGTTTCATGGCACCAGCCTCAACTGCATGGCAGTGGCCTCGAGCCGACCCATCAACATGGCGACCAGCAGCACTTCCAGCAGGGTAAAACCGGCCTGGCGACGGGCAGAAGAGGCCACCTTCATTCAGGCAGCCCCGAGATGACTCGGTGAGCGCGACGCGGCGGGATCACTTATTGGAAGTCCTTCAGGTTCCAGTTGCCGATGTCGTCATCGGTACCGGCTTCGCCATCCAGCCCCATGGAGAAGATGTCGATCTTGCCGAACTGACCCGGGCTCAGCATCTGGTACGGGTTGCCCCAAGGATCCTGCGGCAGGCGCTTGATGTAGCCCCCTTCGCGGTAGCTGCGCGGCTCAGGTGCGGCGGTCGGCTTGTTGACCAGCGCGTCCAGCCCCTGCTCGGTGGTCGGGTAGCGATTGTTGTCCAGCTTGTACATGTCGAGGGCGTTTTCCAGCGCCACTATGTCGGAGACCGCTTTCTGCTGGTCCGCCTTCTCCTTGTTGCCCATCAGGTTGGGCACCACCAGGCTGGCCAGGATCCCCAGGATCACGATGACCACCATCACTTCCAGCAGGGTAAAACCCGATTGACGACGCTTTTGCATGACTTACTCCCTCACGAAATGAGATGGCATGAACCATCAACGATTAACTGTTAAACCACGATCGCTCGATTGGACTGGCAGGTTCGAATAGCGCAGCGTATTCGGACACCCGAACCTGCAGATTCACCATGTTGTTGAGCTCGAGCGAGTTGACCGCGAGATCGACCGATGTCACCCGCCCGCCAGCATCACAAATTCACCATATTGTTGAGCTCCAGGATCGGCTGCAGGATCGACATCACGATAAACAGCACCACCCCGGCCATGGAGACCACCAGCATGGGTTCGAACACCCCGAGGGCGATGTTCACCTGGGTTTCGAACTCCCGATCCTGGTTGTCTGCCGCCCGCTCCAGCATGTTGTCGAGCTCGCCGCTCTGCTCGCCGGAGGCGATCATGTGCAGCATCATGGGCGGAAAAATCTTGGTTTCATCCAGCGACTTGCGCAGGCTGGTCCCCTCCCGCACCCGCTCGGTGGCCTCACCGATGCGCATGCGGGCAAAGTCGTTGGAGAGCACTTCGCCGGAGATCTTCATCCCCTCCAGCAGCGGCACGGCGCTGGCGTTGAGGATGCTCAAGGTGCGGGCGAAACGGGCGGTGTTGAGACCGCGGCTGACCCGACCGATCACCGGCAGCCGCAGGATCAGCTGGTGCCAGTGACGGCGACGCTTGTCGTCGGTCAGCCACCAGCGCCAGACAAAGCCGCCCACCAGCAGCAGCAACAGGAACCAGAGGCCGTAGTGCTGCATCAGCTCGCTGGTACCGATGAGGAAGCGGGTGGTGGCCGGCAGTTGCTGCCCCATGTGTTCAAACTGGGCTACCACCTTGGGCACCACGGCGGTGAGCAGGATGGAGATGACGCCGATGGCGACGCAGGTCAATACGATGGGGTAGATCATCGCCTGCAGCAGCTTGGTACGCATGTGTTGACGCTGCTCGGTATAGTCGGCGAGGCGGTTGAGCACCTTCTCCAGGTGACCGGACTTCTCGCCGGCCGCCACCATGGAGCGGAACAGCTGATCGAACACATGAGGAAAGGCCGCCAGCGAATCGGCCAGCGAATAGCCCTCCACCACCTTGCTGCGCACCGTGGCCACCATGCTGCGCAGGTGAGCCTTCTCACACTGCTCGGCGACGGCCTTGAGCGCCTCTTCGATGGTGAGCCCAGCCCCCACCAGGGTGGCCAGCTGGCGGGTGATCATCGCCAGCTCGGCAGTGCTGGCACCACGGCGGAACAACACGAAGCGGTTCGCCTCGCGCTTGGCCTTCTCGGTGGTCTCGTTCACCTCGAGCGGGGTCAGCCCCTGCTCGCGCAACAGCTGGCGTACCTGGCGGGCGGAATCCCCCTCCAGTACGCCGCTCTTGTTGCGTCCCTTGCCGTCGAGGGCCTTGTATTCGAATGCTGCCATCTCAGTCTTCCCGGGTCACGCGCAGCACCTCTTCGAGGCTGGTCTGCCCCTTGAGTACCTTGTCGATGCCGTCGCGGCGGATGCTGGGGGTGTGACCCCGGATCAGCCGCTCGATGGCCAGCTCGCCGCTGGCGCTGTGGATCGCCTCGCGCACCGCTTCGTCGATCACCACCAGCTCGTGGATGCCCGTCCGGCCGCGATAGCCGGTGTGGTTGCACTGCTCGCAGCCCACTGGCCGCCACACCTGCTGATCCGGCGCCAGCTCGATGCCCATGGCAATGCGCTCCTGCTCGGTGATGGGGCGCGGCGCGCGGCAATCGGGGCAGAGGGTGCGCACCAGCCGCTGGGCCAGTACCGCCAGCAGTGAGGAGGAGAGCAGGAAGGGCTCGATGCCCATGTCCCGCATCCGGGTGATGGCACCGATGGCGGTGTTGGTGTGCAGGGTCGACATCACCAGGTGACCGGTCAGCGACGCCTGCACCGCGATCTGGGCGGTCTCGAGGTCACGAATTTCCCCCACCATCACCACGTCCGGGTCTTGGCGCAGAATGGCGCGCAGACCGCGGGCGAAGGTCATGTCCACCTTGCTGTTGACCTGGGTCTGGCCCACCCCTTCGAGGTCATATTCAATGGGGTCTTCGACGGTCAGGATGTTGCGATCCCGCGAGTTGATCTCGGAGAGGGCCGCGTAGAGGGTGGTCGACTTGCCCGAACCGGTCGGGCCCGTCACCAGAATAATGCCGTGAGGCTTGCGAATGAGTTCGCTGATGATGTTGCGGTTGGCCAGCGTCATGCCGAGCTGCTTGAGCTCGAGCCGCACGTTGTTCTTGTCGAGCAGTCGCAGCACCACTCGCTCGCCGTAGCTGGACGGCATGGTGGAAACCCGCACGTCCACCGCTCGGCCGCCGATGCGCAATGAGATGCGGCCATCCTGCGGCACCCGCTTCTCGGCGATGTCCATCCGCGACATGACCTTGATGCGCGACACCAGCAAGGAGGCGAGCTTGCGGTGGGGACGCAGGATCTCCCGCAGCACCCCGTCGATGCGAAAACGGATCACCAGGGCCCGCTCGAAGGTCTCGATGTGGATGTCGGACGCTTCTTCTTTTATCGCCTCGCTCAACATGGCGTTGATGAGGCGGATGATGGGGGCGTCGTCGTCGGCGTCCAGCAGGTCTTCACTCTGGGGCAGCTCTTCGGCCAGCGCGAAGAAGTCCATCTCGTTGCCGAGATCCTCCATCAGCTGGCGTGCCTCGGAGGAGTCGCGCTGGTAGTGGGCCATCAGCAACTCTTCGAAGGCCTCGCCGTCCATCTGCTCCACCGTGAAGGCGCAGCCCGCCACCCGCCGCACTTCCAGCAGGGTTTGCGGCGTCACGCCCTGGCGGCAGAGCAGCACCGGGGCCCCCTGCCGCTCGGTCAGGATCACCCCGAAGTTGCGGGCGAAGGCAAACGGCAGCTCGGGCAGGGCTGCCGGCATGTCGACGCCATCCAGCTGGTATGCCGCCATTACTTGTTACCCACGAATGGCTGGGACCCGCCGCTCGTCTGCGGGGCCGACTGTGTCTGTTGGAGCTGCTTCTGCACCTCGGGCGACATGGTCACGCCCTGGCCGTACTCGGGCAGCACCTGGCGCTTGGGCGAGGTGAGGTAGCCCTCCTGCGCCGCCGCCTCCTGCTGCTCGGAGCGGAACTGGGAGTACTTGTTGCTGGAGATACCGCTGTAGACATCGGCATCACGCAAAATGGTCGGTCGGATAAAGACCATCAGATTGCGCTTGGAGGTCGAGTTGGAGGTCGAGCGGAACAGATAACCCAGCACCGGGATGTCGCCGAGCAGCGGCACCTTGGAAACCTTCTCCTGGGTCTTCTCGTCCATCAAGCCGCCCAGCACCACGGTCTCGCCGCTCTTCACCAGCACAGCGTTCTTGATGGTACGGGTATCGAAGGTCGGGCCCAGCGTGCTGGTACCGGGTGCCTGGGTCTGCGCCACGCTGGAGACCTCCTGCTCGATATTGAGCAGCACGGAATCCCCCTCGTTAATCTGCGGCGTCACCACCAGCTTGGTACCCACCGTCTTGCGCTCGATGGTGTTGAACACCTGATCGCTGGTGGTGGAGCTCTGGGAGCCGCTCTGCACCGGCACTTCCTGGCCGACGTTGAAGGAGGCTTCCTTGTTGTCCATGGTGACGATACTCGGCGTGGAGAGAATATCGTTCTTGGTATCGGTGGAAAGCGCCGTTACCAGCGCGGCCCAGTTGCCCTTGTAGAAGCCGGCCGCCATACCGTTGAAATCCTTGGCCAGCGAGGCCAGGCCGGTGGTGGTGCCGTTCTTCTGGTAATCCTTGGCCGCGATGGCCACCGAACCGATGGGCAGACCGGTATCGGTAAACTGGGTGCCACCGCCATTGGTGTTGGCCCACTGCACCCCGAGGTTGAGGCCGTCGCCATCGGCGATCTCGACGATGATCGCCTCCACCAGCACCTGGGCACGGCGGATGTCGAGCTTGGCGACCACCTGCTCCAGCTCGGCCATCACGTCCGGCTGGGCGGTGATCACCAACGCGTTGGTGGTCTCGTCGGCGGAGATGGCCAGCTTGCCACCGCCGATGCTGGCACCGCCACCGCCTGTGGTGGTGGCCGCGCCGCCCTTCTTGTCCGCCTCGATGCTGGAGCTGACGCCCTTGAGCACCTCCACCAGATCCTTGGCCTTGCCGTATTTCAGATAGAAGACCCGGGTGTTGCCCTGGCTCTGCAGGTCACGGTCGAGCTGGTGCACCATCTGGATGATGCGGGCGCGCGCCTTGGGCTCGCCGCTCACCACCACCGAGTTGGTGCGCTCGTCGGCCACCACCTTGGGTGCCAGCAGCAGGGAGGTGTTGCCGCCCTGATTGTTGCCATCCTTGTTGAGGTTGGTTACCAGCCGCACCATCTCGCCGGCGGAGGCGTACTTGAGCTTGACGATGTCCACTTCCTGGTCGCCCGCCTTGTCGACCCGGCGTACCACTTCCACCAGCCGATTGACCACGGCGGCACGGCCGGTGATCAGCAGCACGTTGGAGGGGTCGTAATGGACCACGTTGCCGCCACCGGCGTTGTCGTTGAGCTGGCGCAGCAGCGGCGCCAGTTCACGTACCGAGACGTTGCGCACCGGTACAACCCGGGTCACCATCTCGTCGCCGCTGCCGGGGTTGCTCTCGTCCACCACCGGGATGGCGGAGGTCTTGGCATCCTTGGAGCGCACCACCTTGAGCACGCCGTTGTCCATCGGGACCACGGCGAAGCCATAGACGTCGAGCACGCTCAGGAAGAACTGGTAGTACTGGTCTTCGTTGAGCAGGTCATAGCTGCGGACGTTGATCTTGCCGCGCACCGAAGGCTCGATGATGATGGTCTTGTTCAGGTTCTTGCCGACCGTGTTGATGAACTCTTCGATGTCGGCATTCTTGAAGCTGGCGGAATATTCGGTGGCCCAGGCAGAACCTGCCATCATCAGCGCCGCAGCCACGGTGGCCAGACGCCAGCCCTTCCCTTTATTTATCATTCTTGGTGCTACTCCAAATCATTATTCTGACAAGCCGACATAAACGTCGTAGAGCTGTCCTTGCCGCTCGACGGTGACGGTCATTTCCGTTGCGCCAGCCACCTGCTGCATCGCCTGCATGGCCTGAGCGTTATCCCGCAGATCCAGCCCATTGATGCTGACCGCCATGTCGTTGGCGACCAGCCCCAGTTGATTGAACAGTTCCGGATTGCTGCCCGGATTGAGGCGATAGCCGACCATGCGACCATCGACCCGGACCGGGGAAATATTGAGGTAATCGGTGATCTTGCCGGGGTTGCCCATCAGCTCGTTGCGTACCGAGGAGAGCTTGCCGTCCTGGTTGCCCGGCTTGGGCAGCGGCTTGCCGTACTCCTCCCCGTCCAGCATCAGGGTCTCGTCACGGCCGTCCCGCTCGATGATGACCCGATCCGGGAACACCTGGCGGATCTTGGCCTGGGTACCATCGATGAGATCACCGATGCCGTAGGAGTTCTGCAGCCCGTTGTGGGCGATGATGGCGATGGATTTGGCGGGATCCGAGCTCGCCAGCACGCCGTTGAGCTGGGCATTGAGCTGGGTCTTGGGAGCATCGGCTGCGACAACATCGGCCGCCTGGGCCTGCTGTTTGGCCTTGCCAAACAGTGCCAGCCGGCTGACGCCGCTCAGGTCGAGCCGGTTTGTACCCTGGCTCTGATTGGCGACCACCGACGGTTGCCAGGACTGGCTGACGGGCCGGCTGCCGAGATCCAGCAGACGCCAGGTGAGACCGGCACACTGGTGGGCCAGCAACAGCAGCAGAAGCCAGAACAGAGGCTGGCTAAATCGGGAGAGTGGCACGGTTTTACAACGGGCCAGAAGGGAGCTCAACAAGTCATCCCTGAACGGTAGCGTCATGTTTATCAATATTTTCTGGCATCCAAATCGGTTGGCTATTGTGTACGGCAATGGACCCAGAGACAACCGACCGGATGGGATGAAGCTGCGAAAATTGACATTCCGTCACACCATCAGCCCCCCTGTTTCTATCCCGGGGCCCGCCTCTGGTATAATCAGGCACCCCTTTCAGCCATTCCGGAGTCGATTCATGCCGAACCCCGCAGAAACCCCAGCCCTGGTCCGTCTCGACAAGTGGTTGTGGGCGGCGCGTTTTTACAAGACCCGCAGCCTGGCCCGCGACCAGATTGAAGGGGGCAAGGTGCATTACAACGGCCAGCGCAGCAAACCGGGCAAGCATGTCGAGGTCGGCGCCCTCATTCGCTGCTGGCAGGGCCAGGACGAACGGGAAGTGCGGGTACTCGAGGTGAGCGAGCAGCGCAAGTCCGCCCCGCTGGCCCAGCAGCTCTATGAAGAGACCGAGGCCAGCCTGAAAAAGCGGGCTGAAAACAGCGAGGCACGCCGCTTCAACAGCCAGTTTGCGCCAAGCCCCGAGCGTCGCCCCGACAAGCAGGAGCGGCGCCAGCTGATCAAGGTCAAGCAATATTGACCCGCCAAGATGGCCCTTTTATGACGACAGTTGCCGGAATAAGTTCCTAACCAGCTGTTTATTAATGTTTTTATCTATTTACCCCACCGAAGAACCCAGGAATGCATGATGAGTAACCAAGATCTCCTGTATCGCTATCTGTTCGAAGAGTACGAAGTCCGGGGCGAGCTGGTCCAGCTGGACCACACCTACCGCCACGTGGTTGAGGCCCAGAACTACCCGGTACAGGTGCAAAAACTGCTGGGTGAACTGCTGGTCGCCACCAGCCTGCTGACCGCCACCCTCAAGTTCGAAGGCTCCATCACGGTGCAGCTGCAGGGCAACGGCCCGGTACGGCTGGCCGTCATCAACGGCGACAACAACCAGCAGCTGCGTGGCGTGGCCCGCTATGAAGGGGAACTGCCGAGCGACGACAAGCTGCAGAGCCTGATCGGGGAAGGCCAGCTGGTCATCACCATCACCCCGGAGCAGGGTGAACGCTATCAGGGCATCATAGCGCTGGACGCCGACACCCTGGCTGGCTGCCTGGAGCACTACTTCGCCCAGTCCGAACAGCTGGCGACCAAGCTGTGGATCCGTACCGGCTACCACCAGGGTGAGCCGCGCGCCGCCGGCATCCTGCTGCAGGAGCTGCCTGCCCAGAGCGAGGATCACAGCGACGATTTCGAGCACCTGACCCAGCTCACCAGCACCATCAAGGATGAAGAGCTGTTCGGACTGGAAGCGGAAGAGATCCTCTACCGCCTCTACCACCAAGACAAGGTGCGGGTGTTCGATCCGCAGGCGGTCGAGTTCCGCTGCACCTGCTCCCGCGCCCGTTGCGAAGGGGCTCTGCTGCAGATAGAGAAGGAAGAGGTGATGGAGATGGTGCAGGAGCTCGGCAAGATCGACATGCACTGTGATTATTGCGGCGCCCAGTACCAATTTGATGGGATCGACGTCGAAACCCTGTTCAGCAGGGCTCCCGGTAATGATGCAAACAAGTTACACTAATTGAAGGCGGGCAAAACCCGCCTTTAACTTAAATAACAAAAAAATACCCTATTTTATAAAGTTTGATGGCGATCGCTAAACTCTACCACCTAAGTGATAGGATGAACGCCAGATAGAACCCTACCAACCTCTGAACCCAGGAGAATACAATGACAATCGTGGCAGAACCCACCCTGGCCAAGCAATTAGGACTGGACCAGTACGGTATCAAGAACTCCACTGAAATCCTGCGCAACCCTTCCTACGACCAGCTGTTCGCGGAAGAGACACGTGCCGACCTGGAAGGGTTCGAGCGCGGCGTGGTGACCGAACTGGGCGCCGTCAATGTCAATACCGGCATCTTCACCGGCCGCTCCCCTAAAGATAAATATATCGTCAAAGACGCCACTACCCAGAATACTGTGTGGTGGTCTGACCAGGGTAAAAACGATAACAAAGCCATCACCCCGGAAGTGTGGTCACATCTGAAATCCCTGGTGACCAAACAGCTCTCCGGCAAGCGCCTGTTCGTGGTCGACGGCTTCTGCGGTGCCAACCCGGACACCCGCTTGGCCGTGCGCATCATCACCGAGGTGGCCTGGCAGGCGCACTTCGTGAAAAACATGTTCATTCGCCCGAGCGATGAAGAGCTGAAAACCTTCAAACCGGACTTCGTGGTGATGAACGGTGCCAAGTGCACCAACCCGAACTGGAAGGAGCAGGGTCTCAACTCCGAGAACTTCGTCGCCTTCAACCTGACCGAGAAGATCCAGCTCATCGGCGGCACCTGGTACGGTGGCGAGATGAAGAAGGGGATGTTCTCCATGATGAACTACTTCCTGCCCCTGCGCGGCATCGCCTCCATGCACTGCTCCGCCAACGTGGGTCAGGACGGTGACGTGGCCATCTTCTTCGGCCTCTCCGGTACCGGCAAGACCACCCTCTCCACCGATCCCAAGCGTCAGCTGATCGGCGATGACGAGCACGGCTGGGACGACGATGGCGTGTTCAACTTCGAAGGCGGCTGCTACGCCAAGACCATCAAGCTCTCCAAGGAAGCCGAGCCGGACATCTACAACGCCATCCGTCGCGATGCGCTGCTGGAGAACGTGACCGTGGCGGCCGACGGCACCATCGACTTCGACGATGGCTCCAAGACCGAGAACACCCGGGTCTCCTACCCCATCTATCACATCGAGAACATCGTCAAGCCGGTCTCCAAGGCGGGTCACGCCAACAAGGTGATCTTCCTGACTGCCGACGCCTTCGGCGTGCTGCCCCCGGTCTCCAAGCTGACCAAGGAGCAGACCAAGTACCACTTCCTGTCTGGCTTCACCGCCAAGCTGGCCGGTACCGAGCGCGGCATCACAGAGCCGACCCCGACCTTCTCCTCCTGCTTCGGCGCAGCCTTCCTCTCCCTGCACCCGACCAAGTACGGTCAGGAGCTGGTGAAACGGATGGAAGCCGCCGGCGCGGAAGCCTACCTGGTCAACACCGGCTGGAACGGCACCGGCAAGCGCATCTCCATCAAGGACACCCGCGCCATCATCGACGCCATCCTGGATGGTTCCATCGAGAAGGCCGAGACCAAGGTGCTGCCGATCTTCAATCTGGAAGTGCCGACCGCCCTGCACGACGTGAACCCGGCGATCCTCGACCCGCGCGACACTTACGCCAACAAGGCCGAGTGGGACGCCAAGGCGGTTGACCTGGCAGGACGCTTTATCAAGAACTTCGAGCGCTTCACCGACAATGAAGAGGGCAAGCGTCTGGTCGCGGCAGGCCCGCAGCTGTAACAGCCAGACCCGTTTACTGCCAATCTCATACCGGTCAGCCCAGCTGGCCGGTATTTTTTTGAGCAGAGCGCGGCGTTTGACTCCTGCCAAACCTTGCCTTGTGGGCCCTTGCGCGTTAGATTCAGCCCAACTTTATACAATATACAATTTTGTAACGATTCCCCTGTGACCCGATCATGACCCCACCCTACAAGACCCGTACCCAAATGGTGATGGAAAACCTCCGTGGCCGGATCCTGCGCGGTGAGTTTCCCGCCGGCGCCCCCCTGCGTCAGGACGCCATCGCCAAGGAGCTGGCGGTGAGCCGTATTCCGGTGCGCGAAGCCCTGATGCAGCTGGAAGCGCAGGGGCTGGTGAAGTTCGAGGCCCACCGCGGCGCCGTGGTCACCATGCTGGATGCAGCGGCCATCGAGGAGCTCTTTTATTTGCGAGCCCTGCTGGAAGCCGATACCCTGTTCCACGCCGTCGACCTGATGACGGAGGAGACCTTCGCCCGGGCGCAGGCGATCCTCGCCCAGTTCGACCAGGCCCTCGAGTCGGGCACCCAGATCGAACGCTGGGCCGAACTGAACCACAGTTTTCACGCCACCCTCTATCAGGCCGCCGGCCGCCCCCAGGCACTGGAGCTGATCGCCCAGATCAATCTGAGCTGTGACCGCTATGTGCGCTTCGAGCTGCTGTTCGCCAGCGATGGCGTCGACAAGGCAGAACGCGAGCACGCCCAGCTGCTGGAGCTGTGCCGCGCCCGCCGCAAGCACGAGGCGGTGGTTCTGCTCAAGCAACATATCGAGGCGGCCGGCCAGTCCATCAAGCGGATCCTGGACAGCGGCCACAACCACTGAACACTCACATCACAACAATCTGGCATTAACGACATGAATCATTTCGAGATTATTGAAACCCGCGTCGCCCAGGTCAGGGCCGAACTGGCCATGATGGAGCTGGACGCCTTCATCGTCCCTCACGACGACGAGCACCTGGGGGAGTACATTCCCGCCTACGCCGAGCGGCTGGACTGGATCACGGGTTTCAACGGCTCCGCCGGCCTCGCCATCATCCTGGCGCAGCGGGCGGCCCTGTTCATCGACGGTCGTTACACGGTGCAGGCCCGCATGCAGGCACCGGCCGAGCTCTTCGAGTTTCTCCATCTGGTGGAAGATCCCCATGTGCAGTGGCTGGCGGATCAGCTGCCGTCCGGCGCCCGGGTCGGCTTCGACGCCCGCCTGCACAGCCTGGCCTGGTATCACAATGCCAAGGCGGTACTGACCGAGCGCGGCATCGAGCTGGTGCGCGTGGAGCAGAACCCCATCGATCTGCACTGGAGCGATCGCCCCGCCCCCACCAAGAACCCGGCCATCCTCTACAGCGAGGCGCTGGCGGGCCAGTCCAGCCAAGCCAAGCGCGAGATGCTGGCCAGCGATCTGCGCAAGCGCGGTCTGGATGCGGTGCTGCTGACCCAGGCCGAGCCCATCAACTGGCTGCTCAACCTGCGTGGTCGCGACGTGGAGCGGCTGCCGGTGGTACTCGGCTTCGCGGTGCTCTACGCCAACGCCACCATGGATTTCTTCGTCGACACCGACAAGATCGACTGCTTCGCCTTCAGCCAGCACGTGGGGCAGGATGTCTCCGTCTACCCCATCGACAAGCTGGGTGACGTGCTGCAGCGCATCGGCGAAGATCAGCAGAAGGTACTGGCCGATCCCAACACCGCCAACGCCTGGACCCAGCTGGTCATGGAAGAGGCGGGCGCCATCCTGGTGGCCGGTCAGGACCCGACCATGCTGCCGAAGGCGTGCAAGAACGAGGTGGAGCTGGCCGGCATGCGCGCCGCCCATCTGCGCGACGGCGTCGCCGTCACCCGCTTCCTGGCCTGGCTGGATCGACTGATCGCCAGCGGCGAGTTCGACGGGGTGGATGAAGGTACCCTGGCCGACCAGCTGGAAGCCTTCCGCCGCGAGCAGGAGCACTATGTCGAGCCGAGCTTCGACACCATCTCGGCGCTCGGCCCCAACGCCGCCATGTGCCACTACCGCCACACCAACGGCATCCCGCGCACCTTTGGCCAGGACAGCATCTATCTGGTGGACTCCGGCGCCCAGTATCTGGACGGCACCACCGATATCACCCGCACCATCAAGGTGGGTGAACTGACCGACGAGCACAAGGCGATGTTCACCCGGGTACTGCAGGGCCACATCGCACTGGATCAGGCCCGCTTCCCGCGCGGCACCGCCGGCATCCAGCTCGACGTGCTGGCCCGCCAGCCGCTGTGGCAGGCCGGTTACAACTACGACCACGGCACCGGCCACGGCGTCGGCCACTTCCTCAGCGTGCACGAAGGCCCGCAGCGCATCGCCCCCAAGGGCAGCCTGGTGGCCCTGCAGCCGGGCATGGTGCTCTCCAACGAACCTGGCTACTACCGGGAAGATGCCTTCGGCATCCGTTGCGAGAACCTGGTGGTGGTCACCGAGCAGGAGCAGATCGGCGAGCTGCCGATGCTGGGCTTCGAGCGGCTGACCTATGTACCGTTCGATACCCGCCTCATCGATCGCAGCCTGCTGAGCCCGGCCGAGTTCCGCTGGATCAACGAGTATCACGCCGAGGTCTACCGCCGCCTGAGCCCGCTGCTGGAAGGCGAGGATCTCGCCTGGCTGGAGCAGGCGACCAGCCTCATCTAAGTGCAGACAACTCTGCTTGTCTGATGAAACAGGGCCCGCGGGCCCTGTTTTTTTGCCCGCCGGTTTGACCTGTATCAAGACCCCGTCGCCCCAGGTCCGGACAATGCCCTGCATGACGACCCATCACTCCCACCCCACGCGCCCGGCCCGTGCCGACAAGGCGCCCGTGCATCCCAGGCTCAAGCGGGAGCAGCAGACGGTCAGCGCCATGATCCGCCTCTACTGCGACCACCATCATCAGGACCCCGCCTGCCGCCACTGCCAGCAGTTGCAGGAGTTCGCCCACCAGCGGCTGCGCCGCTGCCGCTATGGTCACGGCCACAAGCCCACCTGTGCCAACTGCCACATCCACTGCTATGCCCCGGCCATGCGCAAACAGATCCAGCTGGTGATGAAGTGGAGCGGCCCGCGCATGCTGTGGCATCACCCCTGGCTGGCCCTGCGCCACCTGCTGGACAGCCGCCGCAAGGCCCCCAAACGACCGGGCAGCCGTCCCCTGCCGCCCTGAGTCGGGGCCGCCCTACCGCTCAGCGCCCCAGACCCGCTTGCATCAGTCCGGCGGGCCCACTACCCTGTGGCTCCTTTTTGACTGCCGCCCGGCAGCACGTACGACACCACAGGAGCCCGGATGCACCAGCCCCCCGTTTTGAGAGTGGCGCGCCACACCGACATGCACGCCATCTGGCAGATCGACGTCAATGTATTCGGGGAGGATGTCTATCCCGGCTTCTTCTTCCGCCAGGCCATGGATCTGTGGCCCGAGCTGCTGCTGGTGGCCGAGCTGGGCGGCAAGCTGCTGGGCTATGCCCTGGGTGGACTGGGACAGGATCGGTCGCAGGGCTGGCTGCTCTCCTTGGCGGTACTGCCGGAGGCGCGCGGCTTCGGACTGGCCGAGCGCATGATGCTGCAGGTGGAGCAGTCACTGCTGACACTGGGGATCGAGCGGGTCAGACTGACGGTGGATCCGGCCAATCCGGCCCAGCGCCTCTACTTTCGACTCGGTTATCAGCAACTGGCCGAGGAGCGCGACTATTTCGGCCCGGGCGAGGATCGCCTGCTGCTGGAAAAACGGCTCGACTGAGCCGGCGGTGACGGGGTTTGCCGGGCCCGGGCCTTATAATTGGTTACACTTTGCTGGTTTCATGCTCAATCCGGTTGGCGTAGAGTTGAATCACTGACCGAACAAACCAGATTAGATGCCAGCCCAGGAGGCCCATCATGTTGAAACGCATTACCCTCATCGCCCTGTTGGCCACCACCACCGCCACCACCCTCAGCGGCTGTGCCAACAGCGACGTCTACTCCGGTGACGTCTACACCAAGGATCGCGCCAAGCAGGTGCAGACCGTCAGCTACGGCACCATCCTCTCCACCCGCCCGGTCAAGATCCAGGCCGATGAGAACTCGCTGATCGGCACCATCGGCGGCGCCGTGGTCGGCGGCCTGCTCGGCAGCACCATTGGCGGCGGGCGCGGCAGCGACATCGCCGCAGCCGGTGGCGCCATCGCGGGTGCGGCAGCGGGCAAGGCGGCCGGTGACAAGCTCAACCAGGTGGATGGCGTCGAACTCGAGATCAAGAAAGAGAACGGCGAATCCATCGTGGTGGTGCAAAAGGCCAGCCCCACCTTCGTACCGGGCGCCCGGGTACGCATGACCCAGGGCAACGGCACCATCAACGTGGCCGTGGTCAACTAAGCCCTCCGCCCATGAAAAAGCCCTCGCAGTGCGAGGGCTTTTTTTACTGCCATGTCGGCCGGGAATTACTGACGGATCAGCCGGAAGATGGCGTAGCCAGGGTGCTGGGCATCATCCATCGGCAGGGTGGACTTGTACTCCAGATCCGCACCGGCCAGCTGTTTGGCCTCCTCGCGAGGCGAGGAGTAGAGCCGCACGTCCACGTTGGCCGGCAGGGCCTTCATGTGCCAGTTGTTGTTGGCCGCCGGGCTGAAGCCGGCCGGGTTGTCAGCAGACTGGGCCTTCAGGTACTGGGCGATGATTTCGCGCGTCTCGAAGGGATCTTCATGCACTATGTTGCTGCCGTCGATGCCCGGGAAGTGGCCGCCGCCGCTGGCGCGGTAGTTGTTGGTCACCACGTAGAACTTCTGGGCCGGATCGATGGGCTGGCCGTTGAAGGTGAGGCTGCTGATGCGCTGGCCGTCGCTGACCTTGGCCCCTTCCTTGTTGTAACGGGCCGGCTGGGTGATATCCACCTCGTAGTTGACCCCGTCGATCACGTCGAAGTTGTAGGTGGGGAACTTCTCGTTCACCAGCCACTGCACCTCGGTCTTTCCGATGTCGATCTGGTTGAACTGACCGGCACTCATCTCCAGCCACTCCTTGACGGTGGCCCCGTTCACCTCGACCACCTGCAGGGTGTTCGGATAGATGTAGAGGTCAGAGACGTTGCGCAGGGAGATGTCACCCTGAGCCACGTAGGTGAAGTCATTGATGCCGTTGCGACCGCCACGGAACGGGGCCGCCACCGATAGGATGGGGTAGGACTCCTTGAGCAGGCCGTCTTTTTGCAGCTGCTCGGCATGCTTGCGCTGGGCATCGCTCACCAGCTGTACCGAAGGGTCATCCTGCACCAGGGCGAAGAAGCTGTGGATGGAGGAGGTGATCTTGCCGAGCGGCTCGTCCAGCCACTGGTTGGTGGCGTCGTGATCGGCCTGTACCAGGTCTACCACCCGTTGATCCACCGCACTGCCCTCGCTGGAGTCGATCTTGCGCAGGCTGGCCTGGCTCTGTTTCACCTGCCACTTGCCGTCCACCTGTTCCAGCTTGAGGTCGATGATGCCGAGGTGGTTGCCCCAGTAACCCGGCATCACGGTCGGAATACCGCTCAGGGTGCCGGCCTTGTTGTCCACCTCCGGCAGATCCGGGAAGTCACCCGGGAAGTTCTTGTGGGCATGGCCCAGCATCAGGGCATCCACCCCCTTCACCTTGGCCAGGTGCCAGGCGGAGTTCTCCATCATGGCCTCGTAGCTGCTGGCATTGATGCCGGTGTGGGCTACCACCACCACGATATCGGCGCCCTTGGCGCGCAGCTCGGGCACATAGTGGTTGGCGGTCTCGACCATGTCGGCCACCACCACCTTGCCTTCCAGATGGCGCTTGTCCCACTGCAGCACCTGCGGCGGAGTCAGCCCCAGGATGCCGACCTTGACGGTCTGCAGCTGGCCCTTGTCATCCTTCACCTTGCGCTCCAGCAGCAGGTAGGGGGTGAACTTGTTGCCGTTCCAGTCTATTTGCCCCTTGGCATCGCGCTTGAAGGCGCCCGCCTCGAACACGTTGGCGTTCACATAGGGGAACTTGGCTCCCTGCAGGGTCTTGGTAAGGTAATCCAGCCCGTAGTTGAATTCGTGGTTGCCCAGGTTGCCGGCATCGTAGCCGAGCTCGTTCATCGCCTTGAACACCGGGTGGGCCTGCTTGTCGAGGTACCCGGCACCGGACTGCTCGAAGATGTAGTCAGCCAGCGGCGTGCCCTGGATCAGGTCGCCGTTGTCGAGCAGCAGGTTGTTGGGGTTTTCGGCGCGGGCCGCGCGGATCAGCAGCGCGGTGCGGGAGAGGCCAAACTTGCGATCTTCCTTGTTCTGGTAGTAGTCGTAGCCCAGCACGTTGGAGTGGATATCGGAGGTCTGGATCAGACGCAGGGCAACCTCACCCGGTTGCGCCTTGCTGTCGTTTTCATTGCTACAGGCAGATAACAGCACGATGGCTGCAATAGCACCCAGCTTCATGGTTTTATTCACTGTCTTGTCCCTTTTATTATGAGTGTCGCTTTACCAGCGACGGGAATTTAACAGACGAATATGTCAGCGCATGAAGCCGGGATTAATTTTTATGAGGTGCGGCACAAAAATAGCCTTATGACGCCAGCAAAGCCCCGCTCGCCAGCTGCAACGCCAGCCCCAGCATGATGAAACCAACAATAGTATCAATAGCTTGCTGAACCCTGCCGCGAGCAAGCCAGGGCGAGAGAGCGGCCGCCCCGAACGCCAGGCTGTAGAACCAGACCAGCGAGGCCAGCATGGCCCCCGCCGCAAAGGCAGGCCGCAACTCTTCGGCAAACTGGCTGCCGAAGGAGCCGAGCAGCATCAGGGTATCCAGGTAGACGTGGGGGTTGAGCAGGGTCACCCCGAGGGTCATGGCCAGCACGCTCTTGACCCCCATCAACTGGGGAGAGTCCGCAAGCTTGGCTCCCTGCCCGCGCCAGGCACTGCGCAGGGAACGGATACCAAACCAGCCAAGAAACAGCACGCCGCCCCAGGTCAGCAGGGCCAGTCCGATCGGGCTGGCCGCCAGCAGGTTGGCCCCGCCAAACACCCCGATGCCGATCAGCACGAGATCGCACAGGCAGCAGAGGGTCGCCGTCAGCAGATGGTGGTTGCGGTGGATGCCCCGACTCAGCACGAAGGCATTCTGGGCACCGATGGGAATGATCATGGCAAGGCCGAGGGTGAAGCCTTGCAGGGTGGTAGCAAACATGGATGAACCGTCCAGCAGAGTGATTGGACGGCACTATAAAGGGGGCGGTTCTATTTAGAGAAATTCATTGATCTGCTGAGCCATTGGTTTTGCTAATGACTGCAGGACAGGCATAACCCCTTCGGGGCAGAAGGGCCGCCATTAGGCCATGACTGTCAATTGCAGGATCTGACAATTGTTAGCCAATCACTCTGCCCCGAGAATCATCGGGTTTTATTGCATCAGCTTGGGGAAGTTGGTGACCACGACCTGCTCGAGATTGGGCAGCAAAATGCCACTGCTCACCCCCTTGGCGATGGCCTGGTAGCGATTCATCGACCCCGTTTTACGGGTGACCTGATTGAGGTGGTAGTTCACGGTTCGCTCCGTGATCCCCAGGATGCAGGCGATTTCACCCGACGTTTTCCCTTCACTGGCCCAGAACAGGCATTCGGTCTCCCGGTCAGTCAGGGCCTCCTGAGGGTCATCTTCCCGCAGACTGACCCGCACAATCCGGATCGCCGCCTCGAAGATGTAGTTGGACATCCAGGAGAGGATGGGCGAGGACTCCAGCAGCAGATCGCTCGATGCCCGCTCGGCGGTGATGAACGACAGTATGCCGTTCTCCCCTGCCGCACCGTGCAACGGGAACGAAATTCCGTTGCGCAGCCCAAACTCCGCCGCCAACCCCATCACGTCAAGACTGCCCTCTTGCAGAAAACGCGCCCGCTCATCCAGCCGGTTCCAGTAAATGGGCAAGGTCTGCTTGCGGGCCAATTGAATGATGGGATCACAGGCCAGCATATGGTTGGCCGTGTAGGCCTGCACCCAGGAGTCTGGGCACTGGTTGAACAGCACCACCTTGGGTCTTTGCATCGACATGGGAATGATCAGCGCAAACCGGTAGTAGTCGTAACCCATACCGAGCGTGAACCGACCGATCAACTCGGCCAAACGATCCCCGTCCGTTACCGAAGTGAAATGTTCGAGGTACTCAAGCAGTTGGTCTTGTTTCATATGCTAGCCCCCCTGGCCAGGGCCTCGATTATAGCGCCGAACACTGAAATGGAGACATCTGAATGCTTGTTTTCAAAGGAAAATTAAAAGAACACCCCAGATGGGAGGTAGAAAACGAGCTTTATCGCTTTCGCAATCGCGTCTTCTCCGATCGCCTCGGCTGGGATGTGGAATCCCACCGTGGTCTGGAGCAGGACAGTTTCGATACCCCTGACACCCACTGGGTGCTGATCGAAGACGAGGAAGGCCTGTGCGGCTGCATCCGTCTGCTCAGCTGTGCCAAGGATTACATGCTGCCCAGCATCTTCCCTACCGCCCTCGCCGGTGAAGCCCCGCCGCGCAGCAACGACGTGTGGGAGCTGACCCGCCTCGCCATCGATGCCGAACGGGCGCCCCGGCTCGGCAACGGCATCAGCGAACTGACCTGCATCATCTTCCGCGAGGTCTATGCCTTCGCCAAGGCGCAGGGGATCCGCGAGCTGGTTGCCGTGGTCAGCCTGCCGGTAGAGCGGATCTTCCGCCGTCTCGGCCTGCCCATCGAACGGCTCGGTCACCGCCAGGCGGTGGATCTGGGGGCCGTGCGCGGGGTCGGGATCCGCTTCCATCTGGATGAGCGTTTCGCCCGTGCCGTCGGCCAGCCCCTGCAGGGTGCCTATGACGAAGCGCGCGAACTGGTCACCGAATAAAGACGACGCAAAAAAATCCCGGGGTAAGACCCGGGATTAAAAGTTCTCGCTATGGCCCGTTTCCACCCCATGCAAAAACGGACGCAAAAGAGTATCTCCTGAATACCTTTTGACCACCACTGTCACATCTCACAGTGACAAATCCGCTTTGACCCCACAGCCCTTGTCACGCCTGGTCTGCCGACATTTTCAGCGATCCTCGGTTGTTCTCCCGCCACCACTTGAGTAGCATCCCTTCTCAATTCCCTCTGTTGATAAGGCATGCTGATGAAGGCGTTGGATTACAAGCTGCTGCTGGCGCTGGATGCGGTGATGCAGGAGCAGAACTTCGAGCGGGCCGCCCAGCGTCTGCACATCACCCAGTCCGCCATCTCCCAGCGCATCAAGCAGCTGGAGCAGCAGTTTGCCGAGCCGCTGCTGATCCGCGGCCAGCCGCTGCAGGCCACCGCGCTCGGTCAGAAGCTGCTGGCCCACTACCGTCAGGTGCGCCAGCTGGAGCTGGAACTGGCCGGCGAACTCTCCCCCACCGAGCCGCAGGCGCCGATCCGGGTCAGCATCGCCGTCAACGCCGACAGCCTGGCTACCTGGTTTCTACCCGCTCTGGCCCCGCTGCTGGAACAGCACCCCATCGAGCTGAATTTGCTGGTGGATGACGAGAGCCGCACCCTGGATCGGGTGCGCGAGGGGCAGGCGTTCGGCGCCGTCAGCCTGCACGGCCAGCCGCTGGCCGGCTGCTGCGTCGACGAGCTCGGCGAGATGCGCTACCTGCTCACCGCCAGCCCCGCCTTCGTCGCCCGCCACTTCCCGCAGGGGCTGACCCTGGCGGCGCTGGCCAAGGCGCCGGCGGTGGCCTTCGATCAGCGCGACGACATGCACGTCAGCTACATGGCCCGCCACTTCGGGCTGGAGCCCGGCGGCTACCCCTGCCACACGGTGCGCTCGTCCGAGGCCTTCGTCGCCATGGCCGAACAGGGACTGGCCTGCTGCCTGATCCCGGAATTGCAGATCCGCCGCCAGCTGGCGGAGGGCAGCCTGCTCGATCTCGGCCCGGACCAGCATCTGGTCGAGCGGCTCTACTGGCACCGCTGGGTGCTGGAACGGGGGCTGCACAAACAGATATCCCAGCGCCTGATCGAGCAGGGTCGCCGGGCACTGCAACCCGGCTGAACCGGCCATTCACCTTGGCTTTGGAGGGGTAAAAACGTATAGTGCTGGGCGATCCTTCATCAGGTCTCCACCCAGGTTTTCCACTTCAGGTTCCTCACTTATGTTCCAAGACAATCCGCTGCTGGCCCAGCTCAAGCAACAAATCCGCGAAAACATCCCCAAGAAAGAGGGTGTGATCCGCGCCTCCGATCGGGGCTTCGGCTTCCTGGAGGTCGATGAGAAGACCAGCTATTTCGTGCCGCCTCCCTACATGAAGAAGGTGATGCACGGTGACCGGGTGAGCGCCCTGATCCGTACCGAGAAAGAGAAGGAAGTGGCCGAGCCGGATGCCCTGCTGGAGCAGGCGGTGACCCGCTTCGTGGCCCGCGTCAAGATGTTCCGCGACCGTCTCAACGTGGTCGCCGATCACCCGCTGATCAAGGACGCCATCAAGGCCCGCGTCAAGAAGGGGCTGGACGAGAAAGAGTTCAAGGAAGGGGACTGGGTGGTTGCCACCCTCAAGCGTCACGCCCTGGTGGACGGCAACTTCTCTGCCGAGATCACCCAGAAGATCGCCTCGCAGGAAGATCACAACGTGCCCTGGTGGGTGGTGCTGGCGCGCCACAACCTGGCCCAGGTCGAGCCGGCGGATCTGCCGGAGTGGAAGGTGATCGAAGAGGAAGAGCTGCCGCGCACCGATCTGACCGCGACCCCCTTCTTCACCATCGACGGCGCCAAGACCAAGGACATGGACGATGCCCTGGCCATCCGCAAGCTGGACAACGGCTGGGAGCTGCTGGTGGCCATCGCCGACCCGACCGCCTACGTGGCCGAGGGCAGCGAGCTGGACCAGGAAGCCGCCCAGCGCGCCTTCACCGTCTACATGCCGGGCCGCAACGTGCCGATGATCCCGCGCACCCTCTCCGACGAGCTCTGCTCCCTGAAAGAGGGCGAGGAGCGCAACACCCTGTGCGCCCGTCTGCTCATCGCCGAGGATGGCCTGCTGCTGGAAGAGACCGAGTTCTTCGCCGCCCGCATCAGCTCCCACGCCCGTCTCACCTATGACGACGTCTCCGACTGGGCCGAACACGGCAAACAGCTGGATATCGACGCCGGCGTGCTGGCCCAGCTGCCGCTGATGAAGGCGATGACCGAGGCGCGCATCGCCTGGCGTACCGAGCACGCCCTGGTGTTCCCGGATCGTCCCGACTACGATTTCGAGCTGGGCGAGAACGGCGAAGTGCTGGCCATTCACGTCGAGCCGCGCCGCATCGCCAACCGCATGGTGGAAGAGTCGATGATCGCCGCCAACATCTGTGCCGGCCGCGTGCTCGGCAAGCAGGTCGGCTACGGCATCTTCAACGTCCACACCGGCTTTGACGAAGAGTCCCTCGACGGCGCCATCGATCTGCTGAAAAGCGCCGAGGCCCCGTTCGAGAAGGAAGAGATCGCCAGCCTCTCTGGCTTCTGCGCCCTGCGCCGCTGGATCGACAACCTGGACACCCGCTGGCTGGACGGCAAGATCCGCCGCTTCCAGAGCTATGCGCTGATGTCCGCCGAGCCGGGCGCCCACTACGGCCTGGGGCTGGATGCCTACGCCACCTGGACCTCACCGATCCGCAAGTACGGCGACATGGTCAACCATCGCCTGCTGAAAGCCGTCATCGCCGGCAAGACCCCGGGTGAGCGCCCGAGCCTGGAGCTCACCGAGCACCTGACCGCCTGCCGCCGCCTGCACCGCATGGTGGAGCGCGACATCGGCGACTGGCTCTATGTCCGCTACCTCAAGGCCGATGCCGGCACCGACAAGGTGTTCAACGCCGAGATCATCGACGTGATGCGCGCCGGCCTCAAGCTGCGTCTGCGCGAGAACGGTGCCGTGGTGTTCATGCCCGCCCGCCATATCCTCGACAACAAGGATCGGCTGGAGTGCAACTGGGACAACGGCCGCGTCTATCTGGACAAGACCGAGGTGGTCTACGAGCTCGGCCAGATCATCGAGGTCAAGCTGACCGAAGCGGTGGAAGAGACCCGCTCCCTCATCGCCAAGCCGGCGGTGGAGCTGGTGCCGGGCCCGGCGCCGGTCGCCCCCACCAGCGAGGCCGATGCTGCGCCTGCCGACGAGGCCCCCAAGGCCGAATAAGCCAGGCTTCCCCACCTTGTAAAAAGCCCGCACCCTGCGGGCTTTTTTATTGGACCATGCCGCCCGCCGAGTCCAGCGATCATTTTTTGTACGTCCCGGGCTTGCCAGTTGCTTGTTACGAGCATAGAGTGAATCCACAAATGAACGAACGTTCGCTCATATTGAGTTTTCAGGCACGAGGCATCCCCATGACCACCAACAACCTGCGGCTGGAGCAGCGGCGCGAGCAGATCATCCAGGCGGCGCTCGGCTGCTTTATCGAGCGAGGCTTCCACCAGACCGGCATGCGCGACATCGCCGCCGCCGCCGGGGTGAGCCTCGGCAACCTCTACAACCACTTCGCCCGCAAGGAGGAACTGATCGCCCTGATCGCCTCGCTGGAGGCGGCCGAGCTGCAACCCCTGCTGGATGAGCTGGTCCAGGGGCCGGCCCGGGCGGCGCTGGCCCGCTTCGCCGCCGGCTACCTCGCCTGGTCGCTGACCCCGGAGAACCTGCTGCTCGGCACCGAGATCCTGGCCGAGCTGACCCGTCACCCCGAGATGGCAGCCACCTTCGCCAGCAACCAGCGCCAGCTGTGCGATACCCTGGCGGCGGCGGTGCGCCGTGGCCAGCAGGCGGGGGAGCTGGCTGCACACCTGCAACCGGATCTCACCGCCCAGCTGCTGCTGGACGCACTGGAGGGGCAGGCGGTGCGCCACGCCCTGGCCCTGCATCCACAGCAGGCACCGGTGGAACAAAGGTTGCCGTCCCTGCTGGACTTGCTGCTGGGTCCGGCCCGCTGATCACCCCAAGGAGTCACCACCATGACGACCCCGCACAATCGACTGGAAGGACTGGATCTGGCCCGTGCCATGGCGCTTATCGGCATGGTGCTGGTGAATTTTCGCATCGCCATGGGGGTGTTGGCGGGGGGGCCGACCTGGCTCAAGCCCCTGCTGGATGCACTGGAAGGGCGCTCCGCCGCCAGCTTCGTGGTGCTGGCCGGCATCGGGCTGGGGCTGTCGACCCGCAAGCTGGCGTGGTCGGCGGCCATGAGCCACACCGCCAGGCGGGCCCTGTTCCTGCTGATCGTGGGGCTGCTCAACTACCTGGTGTTTCCGGCCGACATCATCCACTACTACGCCGTCTACTTTCTGCTGGGGGCCTGCTGTCTCCGGCTTCCCTCCCCCTGGCTGCTGGCCCTGATCCCGCTGCTGGCGGCAAGCTTCGTCGGCCTGCTGTTCCTGCTCGATTACGATCGGGGCTGGCAGTGGCACAGCTTCAGCTATCCCGAGTTCTGGACCCTGGCCGGCTTCATCCGCAATCTGCTGTTCAACGGCTGGCACCCGGTGGTGCCCTGGCTGGGCTTTCTGCTCTACGGACTCTGGCTGAGCCGTCAGTCTCTGGCCAATCCGGTCACCCAGCGCTGGCTGCTGGCCGGCGGGGTGAGTGCCATGGCGCTGGCCAAGGGGCTGTCGCTCTGGTTGCCGACCCTCTTGCCGGCCCCCGAGCTGGCGCCGCTGCTGGCGACCCAGCCCATTCCCCCGGCGCCGCTCTACCTGCTGTTCGGCATGGGTGCGGCCAGTACCCTGATCGCCCTCTGCCTCTGGCTGGGACGCGTCCTGCCCGAGGCCCGCTGGTGGCGAGTGTGGCTGCCGGTCGGCCGGCAGACCCTGACCCTCTATCTGGCCCACATCATGTTCGGCATGGGGATACTGGAGGCGATTGGCTGGCTGCAGGGGCAGGATCTGCCCGAGGTGGTGCTGGCCGCCACCCTCTTCGCCCTGGCGGCGCTGCTGTTTGCCAATCTCTGGAGTCAGCGCTTCGAGCGAGGCCCGCTGGAGTGGCTGATGCGTCGGCTCTGCGGCTGAAGGAGATCATGAAAAACTGAAAGTGGGTTACAAAATAATTGATTCATTGGTTATTTGAATGTGTATTCAAGCAATTCATCGTCAACACCCTCACTTTTCAGGTCAGGCGAATTGCTCCAATTGAATACAAATAATAGAAATGAGAAATGGATCACATTGACATCGGGTTTGCGCAAACAACAGAAGGTGATTCACATCACATAAAAACGATGCTGGTGGCAGAAAAGATCGAAATGTAGCCGAAATACAGAGAGTGAATGTGATCGACATCACTATGAAGGGAGGGGGGTGGTCGGGGTATTTGAGAGCTGCGTCACAAGACACCCCGTTTTCAGCCTAATTTGATCACAAGCTGGTAGATTGAAGTTGCTTAGACGACAGGGATGGCGGTTCGGCAAAACCGGCCAGCCCGACTACCACTTTTAATCAAACAGGCTTAAAACGGGGTCCCGACATGTTATCACCGGATACCAAAGTCAAGATACAGAATTTTGGACGCTTCCTGTCCAATATGGTCATGCCCAACATAGGCGCCTTCATCGCCTGGGGCTTTATTACCGCCCTCTTCATCCCCACCGGCTGGCTGCCGAGCGAAACCTTGGCCAAGCTGGTCGGTCCCATGATCACCTACCTGCTGCCGCTGCTGATTGGCTATACCGGCGGCAAGCTGATGGGCGGTGAGCGCGGCGGCGTGGTCGGTGCCATCACAACCATGGGCGTCATCGTGGGGACCGACATTCCCATGTTCATGGGCGCCATGATGGTCGGCCCGCTCGGTGGCTGGGCCATCAAGCGTTTCGACAAGGCGATGGAAGGTCGCGTCAAGAGCGGCTTCGAGATGCTGGTCAACAACTTCTCCGCCGGCCTCATCGGCATGCTGCTGGCGATCCTCGCCTTCTTCGTGATCGGCCCCTTCGTCAAGGTGCTCTCCGGCGTACTGGCCGGTGGTGTCGGCTTCCTGGTGGACAACAACCTGCTGCCGCTCACCTCCATCTTCGTTGAGCCGGCCAAGATCCTGTTCCTCAACAACGCCATCAACCACGGCATCTTCTCACCGCTGGGGATCCAGCAGGCCACCGAGCACGGCCGCTCCATCTTCTTCCTGATCGAAGCGAACCCGGGCCCGGGCATGGGCGTGCTGCTGGCCTACATGGTATTCGGTCGCGGCGCCGCCAAGCAGTCCGCTGCCGGTGCCTCCATCATTCACTTCTTCGGCGGCATCCACGAGATCTACTTCCCGTACGTGCTGATGAACCCGCGCCTCATCCTGGCGGTAATCGCCGGCGGCATGACCGGGGTGTTCACCCTGACCCTGTTCAACGCAGGTCTGGTCTCCCCCGCCTCACCGGGTTCCATCTTCGCCGTGCTGTTGATGACGCCGAAAGCCTCCCTCATCGGGGTGCTGCTCTCCATCGTCGCCTCCACCACCGTCTCCTTCCTGGTCGCCGCCGTGTTCGTGCGTGCCCAGCAGCCGGAAGCCGACGAGGCCGATGCCCTCGGTGAAGCTACCCGCAAGATGAAAGCCATGAAGGGTGCCAAGCCCGAGACCGCAGCGGCCAAGAAGCCGGGCGGCGAACTGATGGCGGTGCGCAACATAGTGGTCGCCTGCGATGCGGGCATGGGCTCCAGCGCCATGGGCGCCGGCCTGCTGCGCAAGCGGGTGCAGGCCGCCGGCCTCGACATCAGCGTAACCAACCGCGCCATCGATCAGCTCGACGATCAGGTGGACTGGGTCATCACCCACAAGGATCTGACCGAGCGGGCCCGTCGCCACGCGCCGCACGCCCACCACATCTCGCTCACCAACTTCCTCGACAACGGTCTCTATCAGGAGCTGGTACAGAGCCTGACCCAGGCCGCCAACGATGACGTCGCCAACCCGCAACTGCTGGTGGCCGCCAACGACGACAGCTACGAGCCGCAGGCCGCCGAAGTGTTCACCCTGAGCCGTCATGACGTGCACCTGGGACTCAAGGCCGACAACAAGGAGGCCGCCATCCGGGCTGCCGGCAAGCTGCTGGCGGAGCGGGGCTACGTGGCGCCCGACTACGTCAACGCCATGCTGGAGCGCGAACAGCTGGTCTCCACCTACCTCGGCGAATCCATCGCCGTGCCGCACGGCACCATCGCCGCCAAGGAGTTTGTGAAGCGCACCGGCATCGTCATCTGCCAATACCCGGCCGGGGTCGCCTTTGGCGAGGCGGCCGATGAAGTGGCGCGGCTGGTGATCGGCATCGCCGCCCGCAACGACGAACACATGCAGGTGATAACCCGCCTGACCAATGCACTGGACGAACCCGGCCTCATCGACCGGCTGGCCAGCACCCAGGATCCCCAGGAATTCCTGGATCTGCTGGGTGCCGAACAGGCTGCCTGATCGTCCTTCATCGTCTTTGGTTCAAGAGGTTAATATCATGAAAACATTGCATTTTGGTGCCGGCAACATCGGTCGCGGCTTCATTGGAAAACTGCTGGCTGACGCCAGCCATCAGGTCACTTTCGCCGACGTCAACGAGACCCTGATCGACCAGCTCAACCACCGCCAGGAGTACAAGGTGCACGTGGTGGGGGCGGATCAGAAGCTGGACGTGGTACGCAACGTGGCGGCGGTGAGCTCCGCCGGCCACGAGGTGATCGCCCGCATCATCACCGCCGATCTGGTCACCACCGCGGTCGGCCCCCACATTCTGGACAAGATTGCCAGCACCCTGGCCAAGGGGCTGCAGGCCCGCTTCGATGCCGGCAACCTGACGCCCCTCAACGTCATCGCCTGCGAAAACATGGTGCGCGGCACCAGCCATCTCAAGCAGGAGGTACTCAAGTACCTGCCGGTCGCGTATCATGCCACCCTCGACGCCTGCATCGGCTTCGTCGACTCGGCGGTGGACCGCATCGTCCCGCCTGCGGCGGCCAACGATGATCCGCTGGAAGTGACGGTGGAGAGTTTCAGCGAGTGGATCGTCGACCAGACCCAGTTCAAGGGCGAGCTGCCGCAGGTGGCGGGCATGGAACCCACCGACAACCTGATGGCCTTCGTCGAGCGCAAGCTGTTCACCCTCAACACCGGCCACATCGTCACCGCCTACCTCGGCAAGCTGAGGGGCTATCGCACCATCCGCGAGGCGATCGAGGATCCGCTGATCCGCAGCAAGGTGCGCCGCGCCATGGAGGAGAGCGGCGCCGTGCTGGTGCAACGCTACGGTTTCGACCCGCGCCTGCACGCCGCCTACATCGAGAAGATCCTGGCCCGCTTCGCCAACCCCTATCTGGTGGACGAGATTGACCGGGTCGGCCGTCAACCGCTGCGCAAGCTGGCGGCGGGGGATCGGCTGGTGAAGCCACTGCTCGGCACCCTGGAGTACGGCCTGCCGAGCGATCACCTGCAGGAGGGGATCGCCGCGGCGCTGCACTATCGCAACGCCGATGACCCGCAGGCGGTTGAGCTGCAACAGCTGCTGGCGGAGCTGGGCCCGGCCCAGGCTCTGGCCCGCATCACCGGCCTGGCTGCCGACAGCGACATCGTCAGCGCCATCGTCACCCGTTATGGCAATTTGAAGTGACCTGATGAGGCGCCGTCGCCGCCGGCCCACTAAGGCCGGCCACCAAAGCGCCTCATACGATAAAAACCGGGAGAGAGGCCCACTCTCTCCCTGTCAGCTGGACCCAATGCACTTATGACCACACACCAGGAAGATGAAGTACTGGAGCGACTGAACGAGCAAGATGGCCCTCGCGGCTTCTTTCTCGAGGTCGTGACCATCCTGGAAGAGGCGGTCGACTCTCTGATGCGACGCGCGTTCCGTCAGGAGGAGTATGCCGTCAAATACGCCATCGAACCCCTGCTCAACCAGAGCGGCCCTCTCGGCCAGCTGGAGGTGCGCCTCAAGCTCATCTTCGCTCTCGGCCTCATCTCTCTCGAACGCTATCAGGATCTCGAGGCTTACCTGAAGATCCGCGATTTTCTGGTGCGCGACCCCAAGGATTACCGCTTCAGCGACAAGCCGATCCGCGATCTGCTGGCACGCCTGCACGGCGTCAGCCAGGGCGGCATGATGCCGCAGGAGGCCCCCGCCAACGAGGAGGATTGGCCCTTCTACCAGATGCAGCTGAACCGGCTCGATCAGGTGGTGCGCTCGGCGCTGGTGCTGGCGGTGGCCGACTGCGTCACCGAACTCCACAAAGAGAGCCCCATCTAATCCGGCTGGTGGCCGCAGCCAGCGGCCACACCCCGCCCCTCTCCCACAGCAGGTAACCCGTGACTCCCGCTGTCGCGCGATCCGCTTCCCCCCTTGTTCCCGCCTACGGCGGGTGTCAATCTGACCATCTTCCCCACTACACTTCCTCCAGGTTCATCGCCTTAATCGAGGTCTGCATGATTGCTCTCTCCCTGGCCGGGATCGCCCTGGTCTCAGTGCTGGCTCAGTGGCTGGCCTGGTCGCTGCGGGTGCCCGCCATCCTGTTTCTGCTGCTCACCGGCCTGCTGCTGGGCCCGGTCAGCAGCCTGCTCGACCCCGACGCCCTGCTCGGCGACCTGCTGTTTCCGCTGGTCTCCCTGTCGGTCGCCATCATCCTGTTCGAGGGGGCGCTCACCCTGCACCTGGCCGAGCTAAAAGGGATCGGCAAGGTGGTGCGCAACCTCTGCTCGGTGGGCATGCTGGCCAGCTTCGCCGTCATCGGCAGCGCCGGTTACTTCTTGTTGGGGCTGGACTGGCGGGTCGCCATGGTGCTCGGCGCCGTGCTGGTGGTGACGGGCCCCACCGTGGTCGCCCCCATGCTCAACGTGATCCGTCCGACCCGGGAAGTGGACCGCATCCTGCGCTGGGAAGGGATCGTCATCGATCCCATCGGCGCCCTGTTTGCGGTGCTGGTGTTCGAGGCGGTGCGCCTCGGCAGTCAGGGAGATCTCATCGGCCACACCCTGCTGGCGCTGGCCAAAACGGTGGGGGTAGGCTCGCTCATCGGGGTCGGCGCCGGCTGGCTCACCACCCTGCTGATCCGCAAGGACTGGCTGCCGGTTAGCCTGCACAAGTTCGGGGTGCTGGCGCTGGTGCTGGTCACCTTCAGTCTCTCCAACTGGCTCAGCCACGAATCCGGCCTGCTGGCAGTCACCGTGTTCGGCATCTGGCTCGCCAATCAGGAGGGGCTGGATCTGGAGGAGGTGCTGGCCTTCAAGGAGGATCTCGCCGTCATCCTCATCTCCTCCCTATTCATCCTGCTGGCGGCCCGCCTCGATCTGGCCCAGCTCTGGCTGCTCGGCCCCATGGTGCTGGCGCTGCTGTGCGTGGTGCAGTTCGTGGCGCGCCCGCTCTGCATTCTGGTCTCCACCTGGGGATCCGATCTCTCCTGGCGGGCCCGCGCCCTGCTCGGCTGGATTGCGCCGCGCGGCATCGTCGCGGCGGCGGTCAGCGCCTCCTTCGCCATCAGCCTGCACCAGGCCGGTATTCCCGATGCCGACAAGCTGGTCCCCCTGGTGTTTGCGGTGATCATCTCCACCGTGGTGCTGCAGAGCCTCACCTCGGCGCCGCTGGCCGGCCTGCTCAAGATGCGCCAGAGCGCCCCCAACACCTGGCTCATCATCGGGGCCAACTCGGTGGCGCGGGCCATCGGCAAGGCGCTGGCGGATCAGGGGGTGCCGGTTCAGCTCTGCGATCCCGCCTGGGAGTTCTGCAAACAGGCGCGGATGAGCAACCTGCCCTGCTACTTCGGCAACCCGCAATCCGAACACGCCGAGCTGCACCTGCCGCTCACCAGCATCAGCACAGTGCTGGCGCTCTCCCCCAACCGCCACAACAACGCCCTCGGCGTGCTGCACTTCGCCCACCTCTACGGCGAGGAGAAGGTCTACTCCCTGCGCTCCAGCGAGCAGCACGGCAAGGCCAATCGGGAGAGCGCCACCTTTCGCGCCCGCCAGAACCTGTTCGGTCCCGACATCAACTACGCCCGGTTGAGCGGCCTGCTGAGCCGGGGCGGCCAGATCAAGGCGACCCGGCTGAGCGAGGCGTTCGATTGGACCCAGTACCAGGAGGCCAACCCGGGCGCCATTCCGCTGTTCGTGCTGGACGGCAAGGGGCGGGCCCGCATCGTCACCGGCCCCGTCGAACCGCTGGCCGGGGAGCTGCTGATCGCCCTGCAACCGCCGAAGGAGACGGCCACCCCATGAGCGAGACACGGCCCAACCCGCTGTTGGCTCCACTGCTGACACTGCTGCGGCAGGCAAGCGGCAGCTACAAGGTGCACGAGCTGCTGGCCGAGCTGCGCCGCCAGGAGGTCATCCCGCCTCTGCCGGGGGATGAGCAGCTGCAGCTGTTTCGGCTCAACTTCCTCATCATGAACGCCCTCTACCAGCTGCAGGCCGAGCTTCATGGCGAAGGGTGGTGGCTGGTGATCAGCACCCTGGATATCCGGCTCGAACCGCTCACCACCCGCGAGGGAGTAGGCGCCCTCGCCCAGGGCGAGGCGCTGCGCAGTTACTACCTCGACTGGCAGGTGTTCTGGCAGACCGACCGGGAGGAGGTGGAGGCGCTGCTCGGCAGCTTCTGGCGGGCCTGTGAGCGAGATGAACACAGGGCCGAGGCGCTGACCCTGTTCGCCCTGCCGACCGAGGCGGGGCCCGACACCATCCGCCGCCGCTGGCGAGAGCTGGCGCTGCAACACCACCCGGATCGCGGGGGCGATGCCGACACCTTCATCCGCCTGCGCTGGGCCTGGGAGCACCTCAAATCGGCCAAATGAGCCGGCCGACCCTGACCGCAACCACTAGACTTGAAGTGGCATCAAGCGTCACGGGAGGATGTCATGACAGTCAGCGAACTTCGCCAGCTCTATCAGCAGCAAGCCTTCAAGGAAGCCGAGATCCTGCAGGACGCCATCCTGCCCGGCTGGATCGTGGAGTTCAGGGGTCAGGACGGCAAGCTGTACGAGATGACCGACACCCTGGGCTGCCCCCGCTACTTCGGCTCGGTCGAGGAGGCCCGCCAGCACGTGCACCTGGTGGCGGATTGCCCGATCCAGGTCGAACACCTCTACCGCTTCTTCGAACGCTGAGGGATCGGCAGGCTCAAAAAAGGCTCCCAAGGGAGCCTTTTCTCATTCCGGTTGCAGCGGTTCCGCCCCCTTGCCCTCCAGCCGCCTGACCGGCTTTTGCAGGATCAGGTTGGCCGGATAGGTGACCAGATCGCCGTTGTCATCGCGCACCCGTACGTAGAAGAGGCCTATCTCGGTGATGACCCCGGTGACCGAGTCATCCTTGTCGAGGATCCGGATCCGGTCGCCAATCTTGTAGGGGAAGGCGAAGAAGATGGTGATGCTGGCGGTGATGTTGGAGAGGATCGACCACTGCGCCACCATGGCGACGCCCAGCACCGCGAAGAAGGAGGAGGCCAGCACCACCAGCCGCGAGAAGTCGAGCCCCCACACCCCGGCCAGGATCAGCAGGGTGGCGCAGCCGAGCAGGAAGTGGAACACGTGCTCCACGTAGAGCACCCGGTTCTCGCTCACCTGCCGGGTCTGGGCCAGCGCCAGCAGGCTCTTGTGAATGAGCCCGCGAACGAGGGTGTGGCCCAGCAGCAACAGCAGGGTCACGCCAAAAGATTCCCATGTCGTCATGTCTGCTCCTTACCACCAGCGCCGATGTTTGAGCCAGACCGCCAGCCCGGTCGCCAGCGCCACCAGGGAGCCGCAGAAGATCCAGAAGGCGGTCGGGCTCTCGGCCCCGGGAATGCCCCCCAGGTTGATGCCGAACAGGCCGGTCAGGAAGCTGGCGGGCAAGAACAGCAGCGCCATCACCGACATCTGGTAGGCGCGGCGGTTGGTCGCCTCCGCCATCAGGTTGTTGATCTCGTCCGCCAGCACGGCGGTGCGCGCCACCCCGGCATCCAGATCGTCCAGCCAGCGCCGCAGCCGATCGGCGATGTCGAGCAGACGCCGCCGGTCATCTTCATCCAGCCAGCTGATCTTCTCGTTGGCGAGGCGTGCCACCAGATCCCGCTGCGGCGAGAGGTAGCGGCGGATCATGATGAGCTGTTTGCGGATCAGCGCCAGCCGGCCGTTGGCGGGCAGGTCGCGCATCAGCACCATCTCCTCCAGATCCAGGATCTGATCGTGCAGCTCCTCGACGAACTCCCCAGCCCGGTCGGTCAGGGCATCGCAGATCTCCACCAGCCAGTCGGCCGGGGTATCGGCGCCGCCCCCCAGCTTGAGCTGGTTGAACACATCCTGTTCTGACAGCAGCGGCCGGCGCCGGCTGCTGATGATGAGATCCGGGGTGATGTAGATGCGCAGCGCCACCATCTCTTCCGGCCTGTGATCCTTGTTGTGGTTGATGCCGCGCAGGATCAGCAGCACCGTCTCCCCCATCCGGACCAGCTTGGGGCGATTGCTCTGACCGAGCAGCGACTCGCGCGCCGCATCATTGAGCAACGGGGTCTGCAGCAGCCAGCGCGCCGCCTCCGGATTGCCGTAGTCCAGATGCAGCCAGCCCGGCTGCTGCGCCGGTATCTCGCTGCCCGCCACCAGTGGCTGCATGCCACCCCTGCCATCCAGGGTCAGGCCATAAATTACGTCACTGGGCACCCGATCCATCTGCTCGTCCTTTTTGCTCATGTTCATCGGCCCAGCTTACACCAAAGCCGGGCCCGACTCAGCCCCGGGGCAGCCGCCCCGCGCCGGCCGTGTTAAGATGCGCCACTCGTTTCAGACACAGGAAGCCCTGCCATGCCCATCTGGGTTGATGCCGATGCCTGCCCCATTCCGGTCAAGGAGATCCTTTACCGCGCCGCCCACCGTGCCCAGGTGGTGACCACGCTAGTGGCCAATCAGGGGCTGCGGGTGCCCCCTTCCCCCTTCATCAAGACTCAGCAGGTGGAGAAGGGCTTCGATGTGGCAGATCATGTCATCGCCCAGCAGGTCAAACCCGGCGATCTGGTGATCACCGGCGACATCCCGCTCGCCTCCTGGGTGATCGACGCCGGCGGCGAGGCGCTCAATCCTCGCGGCGAGATCTACACCCGCGAGACCATCAAGGCGCGGCTCGGCATGCGCAACTTCATGGAAGAGCTGCGCTCGGCCGGGGTGCAGACCGGCGGCCCGGCCCCCCTCAACGCGGCCGACAAGCAGCGTTTCGCCAACGCCCTCGACAAGTGGCTCATCCGGGGCAAGCTGAGTTGATTGCCCCCTCCCCGGTCGGCCACCGGGGAGACCCATTCATTTCCCTTTGCGCTTAATTCTTTCTTAAGGCAGGTGAACTAACCTTGTGGCTGTTGACCCAACCACCCGCAAGGAGCAAGCAATGAAACTGACCCCCCTGTTGTTACTGATCCCCCTGTTGAGCGGCGCAGCCCTGGCCGACCCCCAATGTACCCAGGCCGACAAGAGCAAGTGGATGAGCGAAGCCGACGCCCAGCAGCAGATCAAGGCGATGGGCTACGACATCAAGAAGTTCAAGGTCACCAAGACCAACTGCTACGAGATTTACGGTTGGGACAAGGAGAAACGCAAGGTCGAGATCTACTTCGACCCGACCGATCTGAAGAAAGTGAAAGAAGAGATCGACGAATAATCCGGCCATGGGCCGGTCTCCTGCCGGCCCTTTCTATGGAGCCACGCCATGACAACCTCTGAAGTGAAAGTCTGGGATCCCCTCATCCGGGTGTTTCACTGGGCCACCGTCACCCTCTGCCTGCTCAACTTCTTCGTGCTGGAAGAGGGCAGCAAGCCCCACAAATATGCCGGCTACGCAGTGGGCATCCTGCTGATCATCCGCCTGCTGTGGGGGCTGGTCGGTCCCCATTACGCCCGCTTCGGCCAATGGTGGCCGACCCCGGCCCGGGTTCGCTACTACCTGCGTCAGCTGGCCCAGGGCCGTCACCCCTACTACCTCGGCCACAACCCGGTCGGCGCCCTGATGATCTGGCTGCTGCTGCTGTCGCTGGTCGGCACCGTCGTCACCGGCTGGCTCACCACCTGGGATGCCTTCTGGGGCGAAGAGTGGCTGGAGGAGCTGCACGGCATCATTGCCAACACCCTGATGGCCGCCGTCGGCGTCCATGCGGCCGTGGTGATCCTGACCGACCGCCTCACCCGCAGCGATCTGGTACGCGCCATGGTGCTGGGCAAAAAACGGGTGCCCGCCGATGCCAAGGTGGAAGATCCGCGCAGTTAATGACCGGGCTGCCCATCGGGCCCCGGTTTTTTGCTGCATTGGCCCGCGACACTGGTAAGATGCGCCGCCATTTTCCCCATGTCGTAGCCATCATGACCGCCCAAGGGCACCTGCTCTTCTCCGTTACCTGCACCCTGCTCGCCCACAAACTCCAGCTGACGCCGGCCCTGGCCGACGCCAGCCTGTGGCACACCATTCCTGCCGCACTGGCCAGCGCCCTGCTGCCGGACCTCGACCACCCCAGGTCGGTGCTGGGGCAACGCCTGCCTTGGATCTCCAAACCCTTGTCGCGGCTGTTCGGCCATCGCGGCTTCACCCACAGCCTGCTGGCGGTGGCCGCCGCCATCTGGGGACTGGATCAGAGCCTGGCTCCCGCCATGCTGCCCACCGGCGTCAAGGATGCCCTCATCATCGGCTACCTCAGCCACCTGCTGGGAGACTGGCTCACCCCGGCCGGCATTCCGCTGCTGTGGCCCAGCAAGCGCCGCTACCGGCTGCCGGGCTGGCCGCTCAAAAGCGGCGGCGCCGTCGAGACCGGCTTTTGCACCCTCACCCTGCTGGCCGCCGGTTACTGGGCCCACTGGCCAGGCTAGCGGTCCGTCAGGCCAGCTAGCACCTGCTGTTGCCAAAAAACAAGGCTATGTCCCAATTACGTGTTGCATGGGGCGCCCCAGCGCCTCATGCAAGCAACGTGAGATATTCACTTCCCTCCCATAGCGCTCCAACATCCTTCGCCAACCTAGATAA
>NZ_JBGLRI010000006.1:0-248591 GCF_041403025.1 Aeromonas sp. S5(2024)
CCAGGCGGCACAGGAAGAGATTTATATCCACGGTCAGAAAGACCTGAACGTGCTTATCGAGAATGATGCCGCTTGGCACATCAAGCACGACGAACACAGGGACATCGACAATGAGCGGGTGACCCGCATCAAGGCCAATGACCATCTCACCGTCAATGGAGAGAAACGCGATCACATCAAGGCCGACTATTCCCTGACCGTGAATGCCAGCCTGCACCAGAAGCTCGGCCAGTCCCTGCTGGTGGAGGCAGGAAGCGAGGCGCACCACAAAGCAGGCATGAAGATAGTGATGGAGGCTGGTGCCGAGCTGACCCTCAAGGTGGGAGGGAGTTTTGTCAAAATCGACCCGAGTGGTGTCACCCTCTCGGGCGGCTCCATCAAGATGAACTCAGGCGGCAGCCCGGGGTCTGGCTCTGGCTGGGGTGGTCAGATGCCGATCCAGCCCGGAGCGGTTGAGGTGGTGGCGCCACCGCCTCCCATGGACCCCGCACGTCAGATCGCAACGCTGAAATCGGCAGAACCGGTCTGTGAAATTTGTGAACAGCTGGCCAAGGGGGAGAGCCAGTAATGGTTTTGCCCGAGTTTGATTTGGCCAAAGGAGAGCACCTTTATCTGCTGCTCGATGGCGGGCAGATCCCCGAGCTTGAACGGCAGTTGTTTGAGGTAACCGATAGCCCTACCTATCAACCTATATATCTCTATGCACCTTGGGATGCCCTGCGAGAAGCCTCTCCCTGCTTGGTTGAGGCGTCATCAGCACTGCTCGATTGGTATGCCCACGGAGAAGAGGGGTGGGGGTATCTCCTTTCCTCGCGGCTCCCGTTATTACCACTCGCGGAGCGGCTACGCCAATTGATCGAGGTCGAAAGCCCTTACGGTAGTTGCATTTTGCTCAAGATGGCTCAACCCGATGGCATGTTTCGCTTACTGATCGATGACGAGCCTTGGCTTTGGCAGGCTATTGAGCAGGTATGGATCCCTGTGCACAAGTTGCTGCGCCCAAACTCCCCTGCCGAATGGTGGAACAAAAAGGTTTCCACGTCGGAACGGCCAGTTGGCAAGTTGCTACGTCTGAGTGATGTCCAGTGGACACGTCTTGGAGAGGTAACCTGGTTGAACACCCTAAATGATATCTGGCGCCATATGGGGAAATGGTTCCCAGAACGTCTGGGTGAACAGCTTGATGCTCGCCAGTGGGTAGCAGAGTGGGCTGAATGGGGCTATGGCAAAGGGTTCGAAAGCCCAAGGGACCTGTTGTTTTTCTTCAATGTACTGGGTTACCTCGGCACTGCCTGGAAGGAAAGTGACGCTTATCCGGCCATCACGGCATTGATCATGCGTACGTCTTCACTCACCCCCTCACAGAGAATTGAGCAAGCCGCCGAGCTCGCCGAGACACAACATAGAATGGGAACTGAGATATGAGTGCTAATCAAGACGCTGCAGCAGCAAGCAGTGCCAATGCTCAGGGGAGCACAAAAACTTGCCCATTGAAGAAAAACAAGATTCAACTATTACCGGTTCGTTATGCGTTGGTTGAACAGAAAACGGTCCATCCAGCCATAGCCAGCAACCATGCTGCCAGCATCAAGTACCGCCCCGTCGGGATCCGATTGATTGACGAGACGAGCTATCTCTATCTGATCCACAGCAAGCGCCCCGATATCATCCATGCCTATCAATTGGCGGAGAACGGGGGCGTTGCCAAGCTGGAGCAGAAAGGGCTGGCATCCGCCTCAGGCAAGGAGGCGTTTGTTTATCAGGAATCGGACTCTACCATAGTGGTCAGTCGTTCCGGTTCTGTGCAGGTGCTTTACAGTCGCACCAAGATCTCGCCCAAGCTGCAAGGCCAGCTGCTGCGCTCCCCCAAGCTGCGTCAAAAGATGATGCAAACCTGCCAGTTGGGCGGTTTTGATTGTCAAAATGGGTCTAGACATCTGCTGCCACCTGAGCCGCTTGAGAAGCATCTGGCAGAGGCACATCCGCAGCAAAGCAGTCATGCCAAAACCGATCAGTGGTGTTGGTTGACCCAAATGCCAAAAACGCAAAGTGCTAGCGTATTGACTAGCAAAATACTGCCTGCTTACCAGGGGGAGGCCGCCATCCTGCTGCTGGAGGATCCGATCGGTCTGATGACAGAGTTGGCCAGCGCCTATCAGGCGATGGTGGAGCAAGAAGAGCTGTGGATGGCCGAAGGTTATAACCGGGCGGATTACTTTGCTGCCGCTCAGTTGCTCCAACTGATTGAAATGAGCGATGACCTCTTGTTGATGCAGTCGGCGGACAATCAAAAGTTGGCCGAGTACAGCAAGGCCCATCCCAACGCGTTGGAGAATCGCTATCGCGGCTATTGGAAGGCCAAGCAAGACTATGAAGCCGCATTGGAGAAGATGAATCGTCCCAGTGCATCGCCGTTTGGCGATAAAAAGACGTTCGAAGCCTATCGTTCCGAGCTGGCCAAGAACGACGTGATGGCAAAGGAAGCAGGCGTCTCCAGCCAAGAGTTAAAGGCGATGTTTGACCGCGCCGGTGAGCAGAAGAAAGACCTGCTCTACGGCGAAAGCTGGATGGGCATGCGGATAGCACGAGGGATCCTGGAGCGTATTGATGAGGAGGCCATGCGCGCCTGGTACGGGCCTGCTCAGGCCAAGGTCACCCATTGGCGGGAAACCTGTTTCCAGCTCGAAACCGACAGGGTTGCCATGTTGCCAGCGGCCTACACGGCCATTCCCGTCTATGACAAAGAGGTACAGGAGCAGTTCAAACGTCGGCTGGAGTTGGAATATCACTGGTTGCTCGGTCTGGGAGACGATGCGGAACACAGACAGAAAGTCAGTGCATTTTTCGCCACCCTCGGTGAGCAGAACACCCATCTCTGGGTATCCAACGCCGACAATATCGCCACCGTTGAAGACTATGACGGGCTTGCAGGAGACATCAACAACGCGCTGGGAGTGAAGGACAGTACCAGTGCTCTGATCGATGGCCTGGCTGGCCTCAAGGAGTTTCAGGCACAGATGGCGGGCATGCATCTCAAGCTCATAGACAGCGTCCCTGCACAGTTGCAAGGCTCCATGAGCAGGCTGGCGTCGGAACTCGGCCGTCTGGCGATCCCCGAGCTGCAAAAAATGGCTGAACGGATATATGCAGCCCAGGGGCAGGCAGATAGCCTGCTGCGCCATGCCAGACCCGGCACTATTGCCATGCTGCTGGGTCAGGCGAAGAATGCGGCCGTCACCCTGGATATTGGCACTCAGAGTGATGCTGGTTACACGCAGTGGCAGCAGAAAACCTTGGGTACGCTGGAGACGCTGCGCGAACGGGCTGACTCTGCCACCACTGCATACAACAAGGCGAGCAAGAGTACCGCCACCGACAGCAAGATTAGAGCTAGCGCCAATGCCGAGTGGGCCGCGGTGCAGCGTGAAAGTGCGGCGCTGCGCGAGCAGGTGTTTGCACACAGCCAGCCGGTGGCCCGTCCCGGCGAGCCACACCCCGTATCCCATATCGTGATCAAGGCCAGCGGTGCGACCCTGACCGAGATAGAAGAGCATTTACGTTTGAGTCGCGCCGCCTTGCGCAACCAGGTGCTGTTTGGCAATGCGGCCAGACCCGCCTTGGGGGGGGCAACCCTCAGCGGCAGCCTGGGTCTGGTGGTGCTGATGGCCAACTGGTTTAACTTCGCCAAGACAGCGGGGGATCTGGCGCATAAGAGCGAGAACACTATGGCACAGAATTTTGATGTATGGTCTTCAGCTCTGGGGTTGGTGGGAGCTGCATTGGCCCTCAGTATCGAAGTGGTGCGCACCGCCGCCTATTGTCGCTGGCTTAACGAGGGGGCAGAGAGCAGCCTAAAGGCGGCCGGTCGGATGGTTACGGTGGGGAGTATGGTAGTCGCTGGCTTTGGTTTCGCATCAGCACTGTTTGATGGCTATAAACAAATTTCTCAGATAACTCGCCATTGGCGCCGGGGAGAGTGGGAGCCCATGGTCGCCTCCGCGATTACCCTGAGTGGTGATAGCTTGCAGACTTATGCCAGCGGCAAAATCGCGTTCGCTGGGGGGCGGATGACCATGGCCGCCATCGCTGGGGAGATCAGCTGGCAGCGGGCCGCCGCCGTCACGCTGCGCTTTGCGGTGCGCTTCAACCCTTATATGTGGTTGGCCAGTGCCCTGATCTTCAGTGGCGAGCTGGCTTACAACTTCCTCTCCTCGACCCCGCTGATGCGCTGGGCCAGCGAGTCCCGCTGGGGCAAACGCGGCATGCTGCCATTTCTGCATGCAAACAAGGAGTGGAAGTACGATATGCAACTGCGCAAGTGGCAGGAGGTGATGCAGACCCCGCGCCTGAGGATTAAGTACAACACCGAGACCAAGACGCAGCAGCGGTTGATGGTGGGCACCATCGTGGATGTGCCGGTACAGCAACGGGTGTTGACTCAGCTGCGTATCCTGCTGCCCATGACAGCTCCCGAGCAGGTTAAACTTGCCGTTCTGGTAAAGAGCGAGGGAAAGCTGGTCGATTTCACCGACCACTTTCGCCAGACTGCTCCTGTTGCTCAGGAAGGGTTGTATACCCGACTCGACTTCGACTGGCCCCAGGATGATGTCAGCAGACGTCGCATGGCGTGGCTGCATCTGGTGGTCTCGGTCACCACGGCGGAGGGAAACAAGTTGTTTGAGGAGCAGGGGGGTCTGCGTTTCTCCCTCAATCTGCAGCAGTTGCAGGGGCTGGAAGAGGCCAAGTTGGCCGGGGATGAGCCGGGCTGGAGCCAGGTGGAAGCGTTGGAGGAGGATGACAACTTCCCCCTGACCCGTGGCAAGATAGTGGCCCAGTTGCAACCCCTGCTGAACCGATAACGAGGACCTATGAAACATTCCCCATTGCCGTTTTTCGCTGGCCAGCACCGCCAGGAACGCCTCGGCGCTCGTACCGTATTCAGCCCCCTGCCGGTGATGACCAATGTGCCGCCGGTACGGCGCACCGACTGGCTGACCAAGAAGCTCCCCCACTATATCGAACTAGGGGGGGCTGGCAGCTCACTTTTGCAAACCCAATTGATGTATTTGTTCTGGGTTCTTGGATTGATTCTTTTCTCTTTTGTATTTTGGGGACCCCCTGGAAATGGCATGAGCAATGGGCATGGCTGGGCTGGTGTTTGGGCCGGACTTTATCAGGAGGTCTGGGTGGGACCAGACCAATGGGTAATGGAATTTAGCTGGATGAACTTGTTAGGCGCCATTATCGGATTGGTTACGGGCCCAGGATTTGCTCTGTTATTTACAGGTAAGTTGTTATGGGAGCATCAGCAGCAGTTGCGCCGGGTGTTGCCATTTCGCTTTCACCGCCAGCGTCGCGAGGTGATGCTGTCGCGTTGGGACAAGCGCACCAAGCGCACCGAAGTCCGGATTTTCCCCTGGGAAGAGATGTGCGCCATGGTGGGAGAGGGCTCTGCGGTGTCGGTGAGTGGTGTCATGACCATGGCGAGCCTGTTTTTTGGTATCAACTCGGACGAGCGACCCGGCCACTTCTGGTCCGGCATGAACGTCGGCACCCTCAGCAAGGAGGTGGGGGCCGGCGAGTGGGAGATGATCCGCCGCTATATGGAAGAGGGGCCCGAGGTCATCGATGAGCCGGCCCCGGTCACCTTTGACGGTATGATTGAGGAGTTTTGCCGGGAGCAGAAGATACCCCGCAGCGCCTTCTCCCCCTTGCGCCGCCTCTGGTGGGAACTGAACGGCACCCGCTTTGGCATACTGCGCATCAATATCCAGAGCCGCTTGCAGCAGCGCTTTGCAGAACGCTACTTCGCCTCTCATCCCGAGCTGGCAGTCTGGAGTGAGCCATTGCCACCCGAGCAGTGGGCCAAGCCGAGCGAGCGGTTGACCCGTTGCAACCAGCTGCTGGCGGAACAATATGCCCAGGGCCGGAACATCTTCACTGTGGGTGACGTGCGTGAGTTGCTGGGGGAGGAGATAACCCCGCAGGCCGCTCAGGCGTTGGCACCCTAATGGATACCATCGTTGGTGGGATGTGACTGCCACCCACCTGACAGCATCGATATAGAGCACGGATGAAACACTCAACATTGCCATTTTTTGCCGGCCAGCACCGCCAGGAGCGCTTCGGCGCCCGTACCGTATTCAGCCCCCTGCCGGTGATGACCAATGTGCCACCGGTGCGCCGCACCGACTGGCTGACCAAAAAGCACCCCCACTATATCGAGCTGGGGGGGGCGGGCGGCTCTCTCTTTCAAACCCAAATACTCTATTCGTTTTGGGTGCTCGGATTCGTTCTTTTCTCTTTTGCATTTTGGGGGCCACCCGACAATGGGATGAGTGATGAACAGGGCTGGGCTGGCGTCTGGGCTGGCAACTATCAGGAGGTCTGGGTAGGGCATAACCAGTGGGTGATGGAGTTTAGCTGGATGAATCTGCTGGGTGCCGTTGTGTTACTAGGAATGGGGCCCGGTTTTGCCTTGTTTTTGACATTAAAAATGTTGTGGGAGCATCAACAACAACTTCGCCGAGTATTCCCGTTCCGTTTTCACCGCCAGCGCCGCGAAGTGATGCTGTCGCGCTGGGACAAGCGTACCAAGCGCACCGAAGTCCGGATTTTCCCTTGGGAAGAGATGTGCGCCATGGTGGGAGAGGGCTCAGCCGTCTCGGTGAGTGGTGTCATGACCATGGCAAGCCTGTTTTTCGGTATCAACTCGGACGAGCGACCCGGCCACTTCTGGTCCGGCATGAACGTCGGCACCCTCAGCAAAGAGGTGGGGGCCGGCGAGTGGGAGATGCTCCGCCGTTATATGGAAGAGGGGCCAGAGGCCATCGACGAGCCGGCCCCGGTCACCTTTGACGGCATGATTGAGGAGTTCTGTCGGGAGCAGAAAATACCCCGCAGCGCCTTCTCCCCTCTGCGCCGCCTCTGGTGGGAACTGAACGGCACCCGTTTTGGCATACTGCGCATCAATATCCAGAGCCGCTTGCAGCAGCGCTTTGCAGAACGCTACTTCGCCTCCCATCCCGAGCTGGCAGCCTGGAGTGAGCCATTGCCACCCGAGCAGTGGGCCAAACCGAGCGAGCGGTTGACCCGTTGCAACCAGCTGCTGGCGGAACAATATGCCCAGGGCCAGAACATCTTCACCGTGGGTGACGTGCGTGAGTTACTGGGGGAGGAGATAACCCCGCAGGCCGTTCAGGCGTTGACCCCTTCACCCCATGAGTCGGTTTGCTCTGCCTAAGTGGGCTCTATCTGCTTCGCAAGGCGAGATGGAAAGATACCTAAAGTTGCAATTATCACTACCAGCTCGCTTGTTCTAGTAGAGAACGACTCAAGGTTATAGACCGGGCCATGACCAGCATAGATGGTGCAGTAGATCCTGAAGCAGATTAGTTATGGGATGAGGATAACTTGGCAAGATATTTTATATCCCATGATGTTTCAGTTTTTACTATTTAGACTCTTAAAGTTGCAATATATTTTTTTGTCAATGTCAGGATTTTATTTTCTCTTACTCCAAGCATCACATCAAGGAGATGTCATTGTTAAGCTATTTTATACCCATCTTAATAAGCCTTATCAAGGCCATGACGTTGCTTTGTTGGTGGTCAGATAACTCTTTGCGTCAGAAGGAAAGGGATGACGCAATTGCTCGATTGAAGGTGAGGGGTAAAACTGCTGATGAGTTATCTGATGCGGATCTGGTTTGGCTGAGAAAGATATACAAACGACGATTTACCGATAGAACTATCTATCAACATGAAGGTCTTTATAACGTGCGTCAATTGGCGCCAGGATGGCGGCAACGTTGGCAGGATACCTGTGTAGGTGACGTGAGGGTGGAGTCTATTTATTGGCCGCCAGCCACTTACAGCGAGGGTTCATCCCGTAGTGTTGTTATCCGGGGTCTTATCTATAAAGATGCGCTCTACGCCGTCAGTGTAGATGGCGCTTTCCTTGTTTCTGAAGTTCGTAAGTCAGAGGAACTGTCCAAACAGTGGGTGCCCAGAGAATGTGATGTTGTCTATCTTGAAGCCTTACATATCATCATTCCTATATTTTCAATATTTACTTTTATTTTCTCTTTCGAAAATAGCATCCCCACTTTGTTAATATTAACTATCCTAATACTCGGTATATTGGGCGGTTATTCATGGATAGTCTTAACATTGCACCGTTTGTTTGTGCTTGATGGACAGTGCTTGCTCCTGCCAGCTAATAGTGTTTTTGGCGAAAGGAAAGTCATCAATGGATACATGGTCAGTGATCCCGCAAAGAAGTTGCAGCCAGGGGAGTGTTATAGACTCCATTGCCAGCTCACTCACCGTGAATTATTTTTCTCCCCAGAGCGAATAAATAATAAAGAATATGTAGATGGTACCCAATCCCTCCTTTTTGGTTCTCGTCAATTTAACTGCGCTTTGGCATTGTTTTTTTTGATTTTGCATATTGTTTTGCTTCACAACCTATACCAGTCACCTGCTTACCAAATCCATACTGGAATTACAGAATATAATAGGGAAATAGCAGTCGATAGCAATAACTTCTCCACGTTATACGATTTGTCATCACAAGACTTTATTCATGTAAGTGGTGTTTTAGCCATTGCAAATGGGGCCGATGATACAGTTTGTCTTCGTGATAAGAGTTCGATCGACATCAAAGGTATAAAAAATTCTGCTCAGCATATCATAGGTATGGATTACAGTGCCGAGTCTGACTTTGAGGGTGCTTTATCAGAGCGTTATCCTGAACTTTATAAATACCTTGTAAATATGAAACTCGGTAAGCAGGTGAGTTGTCCGATCACCGTTCGCGTAACCGGGAAAATTGAATATAATTTTCACACATCTCCAGCATTCATTCTTGAATACATTTCAAAATATGTGGTTGATGATCCCGGGGTTTTAGATAGAAGGATTTATGAAAGCTTTTATGGTCCAGCAGAGTTGGTTACGTCCCCATCTGCTAAAAGACAAGAAGTAAAAAAAGTAATCAGCCCGATAATTAATAATGACATCATTGTTAGTGGTGTTTCACACTATGTTTATGGCGATGAGATTTCAGAAAGATATTCGTTTTCTGGCTTGGTTGTGAGTATAGAAAAAAATCCTGATGGAAGTGTTATTGTTTTTTTGAATGATGAGTTCCATCCAACTCAGGTAGAGGAGGTTGAGAGTGTTTACTATAAGATATTGATCAATATCATCTTGGTTTTCACCTATTTAATAACGTTTCTGGGGTTCCTGATTGGATGGTTCAGGGCGTCGGGAGAATCTCCCAGCATGCCGGCTTCCAGCTCCACATAATTGCTGATTAGCCAAATTGAGCCGGCAAAATATAGCATTATGAGTGCCAAGTCCAAGCTGATAGAGATGTGGTGTAGCCATGAAACCGATAGCTCTTGTCTTTAAAGCTCTCCTCTTTATCATCAAGTTCTACATGACGTTGATTCAAAGCTGGTGCGGGATCAGCCCAATCAGATGCTGCAGGCTTTTTTGACGGGGATGGCGGCGGGTGGCGAGGCTGATGCGGGTGGTGAGCGGCTCGGTAGCGATAGGGTGATAGCTGACGCCGTGGGGATGCAGCTCGCTGACCGAGCGCGGGATGATGGCGACCCCGAAGCCGGCCTGCACCATGCCGACGGTGGAGATCACCTGCGGGCTCTGGCTGCCGAGGCGAGGGCTGAAGCCGGCCCGCTGACAGCGCTGGGTGATGGCGTCGTGCAGCCCGGGCCCGAGCTCGCGAGGGAACAGGATGAAGGGATCCTGCGCCAGCGCCTCGATGGGAATGGCACCACTGCCGGTCAGCGGATGGTGCGGGGGGAGGGCGATCAGCATCTCCTCCTCATCGATCAGGTGGTGAGCCAGCGCCGAGCTGCTGCTGCAGGGCAGGCGCAGGATGGCGGCATCCAGCTCTTCGCTCACCAGATCGCGCACCAGATTGGGCATGCTGTTCTCGATGGGGTGCAGGCTGACCTCCGGCCAGGCCTGGCGAAAGTCGTGGATGAGTTGCAGCACGCTCGGGTGCAGCACGGTGGAGCCGGCAAAGCCGAGGCGCAGCGAGCCCAGCTGGCCACGAGCGATACGCCTGGCCTTCTGCATGGCCTGCTCGGTCTGTGCCAGTATCCCCTTGGCATCCTGATAGAGGCTCAGCCCCGCCTCGGTCAGCTCCACACTGCGGGTCAGCCGGTGAAACAGCGGCGTGCCCACCTCCTGTTCGAATTTGCGGATCTGCTGGCTGAGCGGCGGCTGGGCCATGCCCAGCGCCTCGGCGGCGCGGGTAAAGCTCTGTTTGTCTGCCACGGCCACCAGGTAGCGCAGGTAACGGAATTCCATATCTGGTACGTCTCGAAGCTGATGGGTTTGGATATTGGTATCAAACTGTGATCTTGGTCACTATTGAATCCTGATTTGCCAACCTAACAGGATTGGAGGTGAAATCCAAATGGAAACTAATTCGTCATGTGACTGCGCCATCGAGATCAGCCAGCAGTTTGCCCGCTGGCAGGCTCGCCAGGGGGGCGGCGAGGTCTACCAGAGCTCCCTGATGAGTGCCCTGCTGGCGGGGGTTTACGAGGGGGAGACCACCATGGCCGACCTGCTGCGCCACGGTGACTTCGGCCTCGGGACCTTCAACCGGCTCGACGGCGAGCTGATTGCCTTCGAGCGCCAGATCCACCAGCTCAAGGCTGACGGCTCGGCCCGCCCGGCCCGCGCCGGGCAGAAGACCCCGTTCGCGGTGATGACCCACTTTCGCCCCTGCCTGCAGCGCCGCTTCGATCATCCCCTGAGCCGCGAGGAGATCCACCAGTGGGTGGATCGGTTGGTGGGCACCGACAACGTCTTCGTCGCCTTTCGACTCGACGGCCTGTTCGAGCAGGCGCAGGTGCGCACCGTCCCCTGCCAGAGTCCTCCCTACAAGCCCATGCTGGAGGCCATCGAGGCCCAGCCGCTGTTCTCGTTCAGCCAGCGCCGCGGCACCCTGGTGGGCTTTCGTTGCCCGCCCTTCGTGCAGGGGATCAACGTGGCCGGTTATCACGAGCACTTCATCACCGAGGATCGCCGGGGCGGCGGCCACATCCTCGACTACGCCATGGGCCACGGCCAGCTGCAGCTGTCGGTGGTGCAACACCTCAACATCGAGCTGCCCCGCAATTCGGCCTTTCAGCTGGCCGACCTCAATCCCGCCGATCTGGACCGCGCCATCCGCGCCGCCGAAGGCTGAGCCCTTCGCTTAACAAGGAGTGACATCATGGAAAATCAACACTGGGCCTGTGGGGCCGAACTGGTGGTGCGCCATCTGGAGGTGCAAGGGGTCAAGCAGGTATTCGGCATTCCCGGGGCCAAGATCGACAGGGTATTCGATGCGCTGGAGGACTCCCCCATCGAAACCATAGTGGTGCGTCACGAGGCGAATGCCGCCTTCATGGCCGCCGCGGTCGGCCGGCTGACCGGCAAGGCCGGGGTGGCGCTGGTGACCTCGGGGCCGGGCTGCGCCAACCTCATCACCGGCCTTGCCACCGCCACCTCGGAAGGGGATGCCATGGTGGCGCTGGGCGGTGCCGTGCGGCGGGCTGACGGCCTCAAGCTGACCCACCAGAGCCTGGATACCGTCAGCCTGTGTCGGCCGGTCACCAAGTTCAGTGCCCAGGTGGGCACAGGATCCGCCCTCTCCGAAGTGATGGCCAACGCCTTTCGCAGCGCCGAGCTGGGGCGGCCCGGCGCCGCCTTCGTCAGCCTGCCGATGGACATCATCAACGAGCCGGCCGATGGCGCCATCCTGGTGCCGAGCGCCATTCCCGAGCCGGGGGCGGCCGACGAGCGTGGCATCGATCGGGCGCTGAGTCTGCTGGCGCAGGCCCGCAAGCCGGTGGTGCTGCTCGGCCTGCTGGCCAGCCGACCGGAGAACTCCCTCGCGGTGCGCGCCTTCCTCGACAAGAGCCGGTTGCCGGTGACGGGCACCTATCAGGCGGCCGGGGTGGTGGATACCCACCATTTCGATGACTTCGCCGGACGGGTGGGGCTGTTCAACAACCAGCCGGGGGACAAGCTGCTGCAGGATGCGGATTTGGTGATCTGCATCGGCTACAGCCCCATCGAATACGACCCCGTGCTGTGGAACGGCACCGGTGAGCGCCAGCTGCTGCACATCGATGCGCTGCCGGCGGAGATCGACAGCAGCTACTGCCCGGCGGTGGAGCTGGTGGGTTCCATCAGCGCCAATCTGGCGCGGCTGACCCGGATGCTGCACCAGCCGCTGGCGCGGGATCCGGCCATTACCGCGCTGCTCGGCGAGATCCGCGCCCAGCGCCATCAGCTCGCCGAACATGCCGGCCGGCTGGGGGGCACCCCCATCCATCCGCTGCGCATCGTCAAGGAGCTGCAGGACATCATCGGGCAGGACATGACCCTGTGCGTGGACATGGGCAGCTTCCACATCTGGATTGCCCGCTATCTGTACAGTTTCCGGGCCCGCCAGGTGCTCATCTCCAACGGCCAGCAGACCATGGGGGTGGCGCTGCCCTGGGCCATCGGGGCCGCCATGGTGCGGCCGGGGGAGAAGATCATCTCGGTGTCCGGTGACGGCAGCTTCATGCAGTCGAGCATGGAGCTGGAGACCGCGGTGCGGCTCAAGTCCAACATAGTGCACATCATCTGGGTCGATAACGGCTACAACATGGTGGCGATGCAGGAGGAGAAAAAGTACTGCCGCAGCTCCGGGGTGAGTTTCGGTCCTATCAACTTCAAGGCCTATGCCGAGTCGTTCGGGGCAGCCGGGTTTGCCGTTACCTGCGCCGAGGATTTGCGAGCGACCCTGCGCGCCGCCATGGCGGTGAGCGGGCCGGCGGTGGTGGCCATCCCGGTGGATTACAGCGACAACCATCTGCTGATGGAGCAGCTCAGACCCGAAATGCTCAGTTGAGCCGGATCTGAGGGAGGCTGTGAAGCGGTCCGCCCAACGCAGAGCGCCCCTTGCCAATCGGCAAGGGGCGCTCTGTCATTGCGAGAGGGCAGTTTACTCAAGGAGCGAGGGGGGGCAACACCATGGGGCCGGCCACCGCACGGGCGGCTTCGTCACCGCGCAGCACCCGCACCAGCTCGAGGGCGAACTCGATGGCGGTGCCCGGTCCCTGGCTGGTGATCAGGCGATGGGCCTGATCGGTCACCACCCGCGCCATGCTGAGCTGCGCCGCGGGCAGGCGGGCCTGAAAACCGGGATGGCAGGTGGCACTGGCATCCCCCAGCAGAGCATGGTGTTGCAGCACCACGGCGGGGGCTGCACAGATGGCTGCCCGCCAGCGCTGCGCTGCCGCCTGCTCCTTGAGCAGGGCGATGGCGCGCGGCGTATCACGGATAACCTCGCTGCCGGGCAGGCCGCCCGGCACGACGATGGCCTCGAACGCTTGGTCAGCCAGCTCGTCGAGGTGGCAATCCGCCACCAGCTGCACCCCGCGGGAGGCGCGGATCTGGCGCTGCCCGGCCGGGCAACAGGAGGCGAGCACCACCTCGATGGCCCCACGCACCAGGGTATCGACGATGGCGACCGTCTCGATCTCTTCCGATCCAGGGGCCACCAGTACCAGTACGCTCATCCTTTGCTCCTTGCGTTGGCGAGCCCGCCGGGCTCACTGCTTCTCTTTGATGGCCTGATAGAGACCCTGATTGACCGGCACCGCGATGCCGTGACTGGCAGCCCGGGCCAGCAGGAAGCCGGTGATGGCCTCGATCTCGGTCTCGCGCCCCTGCTCCATGTCCTGATACATGGAAGAGTAATTGTCGGCGGTGAGCTCCACCACCGTCATGACCCGGCGCAGCAGCTCGTCGCTGCCGGTGGGCTGGCCTTCGGCTTGCATCACGTCCGCCACTTCCACGCAGATCTGCTGCAGGGCATCGGCAAAGCGCGGGCCGGCCAGCTCGCCATTCTTGAGCTTGTAGAGCGCGGTGAGCGGGTTGATGGCGCAGTTGACCGCCAGCTTCTGCCACTGGCGCGCCTGGATCTGTTCATCCCAGCCGGCCTGGCCGAGGGCGGCTGCCAGATCGTCAGCCAGGGCGGCGTGGGCTCTGGCCGCCTCGTTGACCGGGCCGAGCCAGGTTTCGCCCTTGCCGGTGTGGCGGAACACGAAGTGGCCGCTCTGCATGGCGCCATGGCTGGTGACGCCGGCGATGACCGGATTGTGCGGGAACAGGGTGACTACCTGCTCGGCGATTCCCATGCCGTTGTGCAGCAGCACGATGGGCACGTCGGTCGCCAGCTGGCCCACCAGCGGAGTCAGCGCCTCGATGACCTGGCCAGCCTTGGTCATCACCAGCAGCCGTTTTACTTGGCCGGGCTGGCTGATGAAACCGCGCTCGATGTTGATGAGCTGGGTGTGGCCCTCCAGCGAGGTGAAGTCGATGCCTGGGTGCAGGGTGGAGCGGTGGCGCTCGCGCAGCAAGACGCGAGTGGCCTGGCCGCTTTGAGTCAACAGGGAGGCGAAGACGCCGCCCAGGGCGCCGCAGCCCAGCAGTGTCCATTGGGGGGAGGAGGTGTGTCGACTTTGTGTCAGGTTGTAATCGCGTGATCCGCTTGGCATGGAGAGACTCAATCAAGGTAGGGGCTGCATTCCAGTCAACCGCCTGCCGGGGATAAGTGAAGATGTCGCCTGGCGGACACCAGAAACGAGTTCATCATCTTGCTGCGAGGTCGTGATCAAGGCTTGTATGAGACTTGCTTATAGGGAACCAGTAGCTCACATATTCATATACATGCCGGCTCCTGCGCAGCGCCTTACCTTGTGGATGACCTCTCGCGGCAGATGTTGAACAGGTTCTAACGGGTCTCGCCATTCCTGTGCGCAGGGGATTCTAGCAGAGCAGCCCCATCGAAATCAGCAAATTTGCCGTAATTCTGGTAGATTTGCCCCCTTATAGCGCAACATGAGGAGCCCACTATGCCGTCATTCGATATTGTCTCTGAAGTCAAAATGAACGAGGTGTTGAACGCCGTCGACAACGCCAATCGTGAACTGGCGACCCGTTTCGATTTTCGTGGTGTCGAAGCCAGCTTCGAATTGAACAAGGAAGAGGTCAAGCTGGAGGCCGATGCCGATTTCCAGCTCAAGCAGATGGTCGAGATCCTGCGCGCTGCCCTGCTCAAGCGCAACATCGAGAACAGCTCCATGGACGTGGGTGACAGCGTTCACTCCGGCAAGCGCTTCCACCTGACCGTGAAGTTCAAGCAGGGTATCGACAAAGAGATCGCCAAGAAGCTGGTGAAGCTGATCAAGGACTCCAAGATCAAGGTACAGGCCGCCATTCAGGGTGACGAAGTGCGCGTCACCGGCAAGAAGCGTGACGATCTGCAGGAGACCATGGCTTTGGTGCGCGGCGCCGAGCTGGGTCAGCCGATGCAGTTCCAGAATTTCCGCGACTGATGATGGCCGGGGGAGGGCACGGCTCTCCCCTGTTACCGGCAGCAAGCCATAAAAAAACCGGAGCAGCTGCTCCGGTTTTTTGTATCCCTGATACCCGTTCGATTAGAACTTGTAGGTAACGGAGAAGTAGTGGCCGAAACCAGTGGTCTTCAGACCGTAGGAACCATTCTGGATGCCGTAGATGTCGTTGAAGTACTTCAGACCGTAACCGACGGCGTAGCGGTCGGAGTGCCAGTACAGGCCGTTGAACATGGCGGTACCGTCGGTGGAAGTGTCCTTGGCATCAAACAGGTGATCCAGGTAACCCTGATAGGCTACGAAGCTGCCATTGGAGAAGGTGTAGAAAGGCTTGAACCAGTTCATGGAGAACTGATAGCCGTTCCAGCCCTGTTCGCCACCGCCTTCGTTAACGTGACGTGCGTACAGGTTCATGCCCATTTTGCCAAACCAAGGCACCATGACGTCTGCACCCAGACCGGTCATGGCTTCGAACAGGCCATCCGGACCACCTACGTTGACCAGGTTGGCGATATAGACCTCTTGCACCGGACCAAAGGAGAGATCTTTGCCGGTCATGGCATCGATGGAGATACGCGGAGCAAATTTGATGAACAGGTTGTCTTGGTTGTGCTTGTCGTCGTGACGGTTCTGGAAGATGTCGAAGACGTCGACGTAACCGTACAGATCAAAGATACCGGAACGGCCACCAAACTCCATTTCGAAGTAGGTATCGTTGTAGCCACCTTCAGCATCCTTGTAAGGCATCTGGTCGATGGTGTGCATGACGTTGAACTGCATCCACTTGTAGTCATTCTTGTGGATGTCACCGCTGTAGTCAGCAGCGAAGGCCGGGGTAGCGGCGGCAGCCAGCAGACCGGCAGCGATCAGAGTCTTGGTAAATTTGGCCATTTTATTGGTCTCTTGTGCGTTAGTTGAGGTTTTCCGTAGCCTGCCCACAAGGAGCGGAAGGGATTCTAGCCAAATAAATTCATCGGAGAAACCAGCACCGGGGAACTTTATTCGGAAGTGTGAATCTAATCACCCCCAATTTTACGCAAACGCTTGCTATTTATCCGATTGCGAGAGCAAGGATCTTCCTCGTTTGGCAACCAGCACGATCAGGATCAGCACCGGAATACCGAGCAGGCTGGTGCTGATGAAAAAGCTGCTGTAGCCGAACTGTTCGACAAAACGGCCGGAAAAACCCGCCAGCAGCTTGGGCAGCAGCAGCATCACCGAGCTGAACAGGGCGTACTGGGTGGCGGAGAAGGCCACGTTGGTCAGGCTCGACAGATAGGTCACGAAGGCGGCCGTGGCAATGCCGGCGCTGAGGTTGTCCAGCGAGATGATCAGGGTCAGCAGCTCGAGGTTGTGGCCCACCTCGTTGAGCAGGGCGAACAGCAGATTGGTGCTGGCGGTGAGCAGGGCGCCGAGGAACAGAATGCGCAGGGTGCCAAAGCGCATCACCAGCACGCCACCCAATGCGGCCCCCACCAGGGTCATGATGACACCGTACACCTTGGTGATGGTGGCCACCTCGGTCTTGCTGAACTGCATGTCCACGTAGAAGCTGTTGGACATCACCCCCATCACCACGTCCGAAATGCGATAACAGGCGATGAGCCCGAGGATCAGCAGGGCCGAGCTGCCGTAACGGCGGAAGAAGTCGGCAAACGGGCACCAGATGGCTTCGTGGCTCCAGGCGCCGAGCCCGGCCAGCGAGGTGGGCCAGCCACGGGCGAGCAACAAGGCCTTGTGGGCCGCCTGCTGCTCATTCTGGCTGGCAAGGTCGATCACCGGTTCATGACAACAGAGGGTGGTGATGACGCCGAGGGACATCAATCCCGCCATCAGCAGATAGGTGAGTCGCCAGCCGTTGTAGTCATAACCGCTGTTGCTGCCGAGCCAGGCGGCCAGCGCCAGTGCGCCGGCGCCGGCCATGATCATCGCCAGCCGGTAACCGGTCATGTAGGAGGCCGCCATGGCCGCTTGCAGCCGCTCGGGGGCCGATTCGATGCGATAGGCGTCGATGACGATGTCCTGGGTGGCAGAGGCAAACGCCACCAGCAGGGCGAACAGGGCCAGCTGGGCGAGCTGGGTCTTGGGATCGCAGAAGGCCATGCCCACCAGTGAGGCGGCGATCAGCAACTGGGAGAACAGCATCCAGCTGCGGCGCCGGCCCAGCCAGCGAGAGAGCAGCGGGAGCGGCAGCCGATCCACCAGCGGTGACCACAGCCACTTGAAGCCGTAGGCCAGCGCCACCCAGCTCATGTAGCCGATGTCGGTCAGGCTGACATCCGCTTCGCGCAGCCAGAACGACAGGGTGCCGAACACCAGCAGCAGCGGCAAGCCGGAAGAGAATCCCATGGCAAACAGGATGAGAACCCGAGTCTCAAGGTAGACGGCGAGCGAGTCTCGCCAGCTCGGTGTACGGACAGTGTTCAAATACCTGACTCCTCTGGGAAAATTGCGCCATTTTGTCAGGTTCGAGAGGGATAGCCAAGGCAAGCCGGGGGTGGCGTTGCGCGATTCAGGGGCGCAGGCCGATGCAGTGGCGCGGCAGCGGCCCGTCCGTGGTCAGGTAATTGGCGCACTCCATCAGCTGCAGGCGCAGCCAGACATCGGCGATGATCTGCTGTTCATCCCATTGATGCAGGCTGTGCAGCAGGTGCCAGAATACGCCCTCCTGCTCGGAGGCCGGGGTCTTGTCAGTGGGAATCTGGGGCAGATCCTGCCAGTGGGACAACAGCTGCCAGCTCAGATCTTCGAGCTGTTGATAGGGGATCTCTCGTGCCAGAAAGTGACGAACCGTCTGGGCCAGCGGGATGGCGTGCTGGGCGATGTAATCATTGCAGGTCACCGGAATCTCCTTCTCCTCTATGTGGGCCTAGTCCCGAACAGCGGGGCAAGGCCAGAGTATAGAAAGGGGCGCCGGCGACCCAGCGTGCGGGGTGGCGGAATGTGATCCGCTCCGCGTTATTTGTCTGCCAGCAGCACCACTTTCTTCAGGATGATGGGGCTGGTGGGCACGTCATTGGCACGCAGGATCGGGCTGTAACCGGTCTGCACCTGGGCCAGCTTGTCCAGCACCTCCATGCCCTGCACCACCTGGCCGAACACGGTATAACCGGCGCCGGCATTGGCGTTGAGGTTGTTGTTGTCGACCAGGTTGAAGTAGAACTGGCGAGTGGCACTGTCGACCGCCTGGGTGCGGGCCATGGCGATGCTGCCGCGCTTGTTGGGCAGGCCGCCCTTGGACTCGTTGACCACGGGATCGAAGGTCGGCAGTTGCTGGAACTGCTGGTTGTAGCCGCCCCCCTGCACCACGAAGTCCTGGATCACCCGGTGGAAGATGCTGCCGTCATAGCTGCCATCCGCCACGTAGCGCAGGAAGTTCTTCACCGTCTGCGGCGCCTGTTTGGACGCCAGTTCCACCACGATATTGCCGTGGTTGGTCTCCATCCTGACCTTGGGGCCGGCGAACGCCAGCGGGGCGATCAGCATGGCCAGTAACCAGAGTTTTTTCATCTATCCGCTCCTCGCTCAGCTTGGCTGACCCTTGAGATAACCGCGCAGGGCGTTGTCCGCCATGATCTGCTGCAGCAGGCTGCCCAGCTGCTGGTTCAGGATGGATTCCAGCTCGGCCATGCTCGGCTCACCCGGGCCTTCCTTGCTGGAGGACATGTTGAACTGCTTGGTCAGCTTGCTGCCCTGGAAATCGGCGATCACCTGCAGGCTGACGCGGGACTTGGTGACATAGGTGAAGGTCTTCTCTTCCACCGTGACTGCAGCGCTGGAGATGGCCAGGGTCAGGTTGGTGGTACCGCTGTTGCCCACTTCCAGCCCCTGGCTGCGCAGTCCTTCCGCCAGCTTTTCGGCCAGCAGGTTGTTGAGCGGCTGTTCGCTGTTGACCAGCACGGCAGCCTTCTCTTTCTTCTTGATGGAGAAGACGTAGGCGGCTTCACGCTTGTCCACCCCTTCCAGGGTGATGCGGTTGCCGGAGTAGTACTGCTGATTGGAGGGGATCACCTGCGGGTTGAGCAGGGCAGTCTCCGGCCAGTGAGTCGCACAACCACCCAGCATCAGGGCGGCCAGCAGCAAGAGTGACTTTTTCATCATGGGTTTCCTTTAGCTTTCTGTTTAGCGTTTGATGGCTTTCAAAATAACGAATTTGCTGTTCGACGCAACGACTTGTGCGTTGGCAAACAGGCGCTTGAGCTTGTTGTGATAATCCAGGTGACGGTTGCCTACTATCCAGAGTTCGCCGCCCTTGGGCAACACCCGATGGGCATCGCTGAACATCTGCCAGGCGATATGGTCGGTGATCGCCTGCAACTGGTGGAACGGCGGGTTGCAGAGGATCCGGTCGACCGAGCCGACCGCCACGCCGTCGAGACAGTTGTTGACCAGGAAGTGGGCGCGGGGCAGGGCAGCCGGCAGATTGTGTTCGACGTTGAGTCGGGCCGAGGCGACCGCCATGTGGGATTCGTCGATGAAGGTCACCTCCACCTCGGCGTCCCGTGCCAGCAGGGAGAGCCCCAGTACGCCGTTGCCGCAACCCAGATCGATAACCTTGCGGGCGCTGTGGATCGGTAGGTTGTCCAGCATGAAGCGGGCGCCGATATCCAGGCTGGTGCGTGAAAACACGTTGGCGTGGTTGTGGATGAGCATGTCGGTGCCCTCCAGCGGCCAGACCGTGGGAAAGGGATTGGCCAGCGCGGGCCGTTCGGCGGGCGTAGCGGCCGGGGTGCAGTGAATGAGACGGGCCTTCTTCCAGGCCAGCGAGGTGCGGGTCGACCCCAGGTATTTTTCAAACAGCGCCAGAGTGGAGCTGTGGATGTCTTTGGCCTTGCCGGCAGCGATGACGCGGGTGGCGGGGGTGGCCACCTGACGCAGGGCCAGCAGTTGCTGCTCCAGCAGCGCCTGATACTTGGAGACCTTGATCACCACCAGTGCGGGGGCATCGGGCAGGGAGGCCAGTGCATCCTGCAGGCGGATGGCATGGGGATCCAGGCCGTTCTCGGCCAGATTGGCCAGGGTGGCCCGCTCGCTGATATGGGAGTCGGTCACGCTGACGGGAGCATGGTCGTGCAGATAGGCGGCCAGCGCGCCGAAGCCGTCGTTCATGATGATGACCGGGCCGTCGTGCTCGAGGGGCTCCTCTGCCAGGGTGTTGATCAGGTACTCGTCTGCGGCGTCCCAGGCCTGCAACGGATCCTGGAGCTGGCGTGGATAGCGATACAGGGTCAGGCGACAATGGGCCGTGTCGAGAAGGGTTTGCATAGGCGAAGTGTCCAGCTGATTCATGTAACGGGCGCCGACGGGGCGCAAAGTGGCGCTATTCTAGCGGGGGCGGAGAATTTCACCAGTCCCGGCCGCCACGGCAGCGGGGGAAAAGCACGCCATTTTCCCGTTCTGGACGATTTCGTCATCCGGCCAACCCTGGCTACAATGGCCGGACATCCACTTTGGGAGTTTTGCTCGTGACCATGCAACAACAGATCGAGGCCAAGCTGGCCGCCGCCTTGTCCCCCAGCCATCTGGAAGTGATCAACGAAAGCTACATGCACCGGGTGGCGCCGGGCTCCGAGAGCCACTTCAAGGTGGTGGTGGTGAGCCAGGCGTTCGAGGGGCAGCGGCTGCTGGGGCGTCATCGTCAGGTCAACGGGGTGCTGGCCGAAGAGTTGGCGGGGGCCATTCATGCATTGGCGCTGCATACCTATACCGAGCAGGAGTGGCAACAGCGGGAGCAGGCTCCGACCACCCCCAGCTGCGTCAGCAAAAACGGCCTCTCCTAAGGCTATTGACGAATTGATTACTCAATCTGCGACTAGTTAACAATTCATAAACGTTTTCCGGTGGAGTCCCGGGCTGTGGAACGGGACGCCAACCTCCCGCCCTGACATCAAGATTTCTAATCCTTTTTTGAACATAAAAACCATTACCTATTTTTGGGTAATAATGGCTAACTCGAAGCCGCGCCTGAGGTTTCGTGAAAAAAAGCCGCGTGATTAAATTTCGATGATTTTGTGATAGAGCGGGGATTTTCCCCATTTTGCATGGCAGGCAACTCGCCATAAGTGGTAAACTCAGGCGCTTTTGAATGACCCTGTATGTTGCTGATTTGTTTATTTCTTCGACATCATCCCGCAACATCAACGGGCTCATTCAACAACTCGTCGTGATGTATTTCTCGGCGCTAACCAACCTGTCTTCCCTTAACGGTAGTGCAAGTGAGTATGATTACAATTAAAAGAGGACTGGACATCCCCGTGCTGGGTGCTCCGGAGCAAGTAATCTACGATGGCCCCGCCATCACCCGTGTTGCTACACTCGGCGAAGAGTTCGTGGGGATGCGTCCTACTATGTTTGTCAAAGTAGGTGATCGCGTCATTAAAGGTCAGGAGCTCTTCGAAGATAAGAAGAATCCCGGCGTTAAATTCACGGCCCCCGCCACCGGTGTGGTTTCAGAGATCAACCGGGGTGCCAAGCGCATTCTGCAATCCGTTGTCATCGATATCGATGGGTCCGACGAGCAGGTGACCTTCGAACACTTTGCGTCTGCCGAGCTGGCCAAGCTCGAGCGCAGCAAGGTGCAAGAGATCCTGGTCGCGTCCGGCCAATGGACCGCGTTGCGTACCCGCCCGTTCAGCAAGGTGCCGGCCGTGGGTTCCACCCCTCGCGCCATCTTCGTCACCGCCATGGACACCAACCCGCTGGCTGCCAGTGCGGAGCTGATCATCAAGGAACAGGCCCAGGCTTTCCTCGACGGTCTGGCCGTGCTGACTCGTCTGACCGATGGCACCGTCTACGTCTGCAAGGGCGAGGCGAGCCTGCCGCACGCTTCCCTGGCGCAAGTCAAGGAAGAGGTGTTCGTCGGCCCGCACCCTGCCGGTCTGCCCGGCACCCACATCCACTTCCTGGACCCGGTCGGTGCCAAGAAAGTGCAGTGGCACATCAACTATCAGGATGTGATCGCCTACGGCAAGCTGTTCACCACCGGTCAGATCTTTACCGACAAGGTGATCGCGCTGGCCGGCCCGAACGTGGTCAAACCGCGTCTGCTGCGCACCCGCATGGGCGCCTGCATCAGCCAGCTGACCAACAACGAGCTGCGTGCGGACGAGAATCGCATCATCTCCGGTTCCCTGCTGAGCGGTGCCAAGGCCGAAGGGGTACATGACTACCTGGGTCGCTACCACAATCAGGTCAGCGTACTGGGTGAAGGTCGCGAGAAAGAGTTCCTGGGTTGGGTCAATCCCAGCGCCAGCAAGTTCTCCATCACCCGTACCACCCTCTCTCACCTGATGAAGGGCAAACTCATCAACTTCACTACCACCACCAACGGTAGTGACCGCTCCATGGTGCCTATCGGCAACTATGAGCGGGTGATGCCGCTCGACATCCTGCCGACCCTGCTGCTGCGGGATCTGGTATCCGGCGACACCGACAATGCGCAAGCACTCGGCTGTCTGGAACTGGATGAGGAAGATCTGGCGCTCTGTACCTTCGTCTGCCCCGGCAAGACCGAGTACGGCCCAGTCTTGCGTGAGTGCCTGACCAAGATCGAACTGGAAGGTTAAGCGATGAGTTTCAAGCAACTTCTTGAAAATATGGAACATCACTTCGAGCCGGGTGGCAAGTACGCCAAGTACTATGCCCTGTTCGAAGCGGCGTACACCCTGTTTTATACCCCGGGTTCCGTGACCCGAAATGCTGCCCACGTCCGTGATGCAATCGATCTGAAGCGCATGATGATCATGGTGTGGCTGGCCGTGTTCCCGGCCATGTTCTGGGGCATGTACAACGTCGGCAACCAATCCATCGCCGCCATCGCCCATCTGGGCACGGCTGCCGGTGCCGACACCTGGCAATACACCATCGCCACCCTGCTGGGTGCTTCGCTGGATCCGGCCGTCGCCGGCATCGGCAGCAAGATGCTGATCGGTGCTGCCCACTTCCTGCCCATCTACCTGACCGTGTTCCTGGTCGGTGGTTTCTGGGAAGTGCTGTTTGCCATGGTGCGCAAGCACGAGATCAACGAAGGCTTCTTCGTGACCTCCATCCTGTTCGCGCTGATCGTGCCGCCCGAGCTGCCCCTGTGGCAAGCTGCCCTGGGTATCACCTTCGGTGTGGTGCTGGCCAAGGAAGTGTTCGGTGGTACCGGCAAGAACTTCCTGAACCCGGCACTGGCGGGTCGTGCATTCCTGTTCTTCGCCTATCCGGGCCAGATCTCCGGTGATGCAGTCTGGGTTGCCGTCGATGGCTACTCGGGTGCTACCGCACTGAGCCAGTGGGCCCAGGGCGGTCAGATGGCGCTGATCAACGGTGCCACTGGCCAGACCATCAGCTGGATGGACGCCTTCCTTGGCAACCTGCCCGGTTCCATCGGTGAAGTCTCCACCCTGATGATCCTCATCGGTGCGGCCATGATCGTCTACATGCGGATCGCCTCCTGGCGCATCATCGCCGGTGTGATGATCGGCATGGTAGCGACCTCCCTGCTGTTCAACGTCATTGGTTCCGATACCAACCCCATGTTCAACATGCCGTGGCATTGGCATCTGGTGCTGGGCGGCTTCGCCTTTGGTATGGCCTTCATGGCGACCGATCCGGTCTCCGCTGCCTTCACCAACAAGGGCAAGTGGTGGTATGGCGCCCTGATCGGGGTGATGGTGGTGCTGATCCGGGTGGTGAACCCCGCCTTCCCGGAAGGCATGATGCTGGCCATTCTGTTTGCCAACCTGTTTGCCCCCTTGTTTGACCATTTCGTGGCGCAGGCGAACATCAAGCGGAGGATCGCTCGTGGCGTTTAATAAAGACTCTACTGTCGGCACCCTCACCATAGTGACCGGTCTGTGCCTGGTCTGCTCCATCGTGGTCTCCGTGGCCGCCGTGGGACTACGTCCGGCCCAGCTGGAAAACCGGGCGCTGGACAAGCAAAGCAACATTCTGTCCGTCGCCGGTGTCGACATCAGCAGCGTGGCCAAGCGCGATCTGGCCCAGCTGTACGGTGACAAGATTGAAGCGCGTCTGGTTGATTTGACTACCGGTGAGTTCGTTGACGGCGATGCCGACAACTTCGATACCAAGCTGGCGGCAAAAGACCCGGCCAAGAGCATTCGTCTGGCCCCGGCCGACGACAAGGCCGGCCTGCGTCAAATATCCAAACTGATCCCGGTGTTCTTCGCGAAAGATGCCGAGGGCAAGGTCGACAACATCATCCTGCCGATCTACGGCCAGGGTCTGTGGTCTACCATGTACGCCTTCGTGGCGGTCGCGGCCGATGGCCAGACCATCAAGGGCATCACCTACTACGACCACGGTGAAACCCCGGGTCTGGGTGGCGAGATCGAAAATCCGGCCTGGCGCGAGCTGTTCGTCGGCAAGAAGCTGTTCGATCAGGATGGCATGCCGGCACTGCGGGTGATCAAAGGTCATGCTCCGGCTGGTTCCGAGCATGAGATCGACGGCCTGTCCGGCGCGACCCTGACCGGTAATGGCGTACAGCATACCTTCGACTTCTGGATGGGTCCCAAGGGCTTCGGTCCTTTCCTGGCCAAGGTTCGTGCAGGAGAAATCAACAATGGCTGACAAGAGCGAAATGAAAAATTTGCTGTTGACGCCTGTGCTCGGCAACAACCCAATCGCACTGCAGGTGCTGGGGGTCTGTTCCGCGCTGGCCGTTACCAGCCAGATGAAGACGGCGTTCGTGATGACGCTGGCCGTTACCGCGGTCACCGCTTTCTCCAACCTGTTCATCTCCCTGATCCGCAACCAGATCCCGAACAGCGTGCGGATCATCGCCCAGATGGCGGTGATTGCCTCGCTGGTTATCGTGGTTGACCAGGTGCTCAAGGCGTATGCCTACGACATCTCCAAGCAGCTGTCGGTGTTCGTCGGCCTCATCATCACCAACTGTATCGTAATGGGTCGTGCCGAAGCCTATGCCATGAAGAGTGCCCCGCTGCCCTCCTTCCTGGACGGTATCGGCAACGGCCTGGGTTATGGCGCCGTGCTGCTGACCGTGGCCACCGTGCGTGAAATCCTGGGCTCCGGTACCTGGTTCGGCATCGAACTGCTGCCGCTGGTGAACAATGGCGGCTGGTATGTGCCCAACGGCCTGCTGCTGCTGCCGCCGAGTGCGTTCTTCATCATTGGTCTGATCATCTGGGGCGTACGCACCAAGGATCCCAAGCAGGTGGAGGCGAAGGATTAAGGTATGGAACACTATATCAGTCTGTTGATTCGCTCGATCTTCATCGAGAACCTGGCGCTCTCCTTCTTCCTGGGGATGTGTACCTTCCTGGCGGTGTCCAAGAAGGTCAAGACCGCCATGGGCCTAGGGATCGCCGTTATCGTGGTTCAGACCGTGGCCGTCCCGGCCAACAACCTGATCTACAACTACGTCCTCAAGGATGGCGCCCTGGTTTCCGGCCTGGATCTGAGCTTCCTGAGCTTCATCACCTTCATCGGGGTGATCGCGGCACTGGTGCAGATCCTGGAGATGGCGCTGGACAAGTACTTCCCGGCTCTCTACAACGCGCTCGGTATCTTCCTGCCGCTCATCACCGTGAACTGCGCCATCTTCGGTGGCGTCTCCTTCATGGTGCAGCGTGACTACAACTTCGTTGAGTCCGTGGTCTATGGCGTGGGTTCGGGTGCCGGCTGGATGCTTGCCATCGTCGCGATGGCGGGGATCCGCGAGAAGATGAAGTATTCCGATGTTCCGGAAGGCCTGCGTGGCCTCGGCATCACCTTCATCACCGCGGGTCTGATGGCGCTGGGCTTCATGTCCTTCTCTGGTATTTCCCTGTAATCGGAAAGGAAATATAGATGGAAATTATTCTGGGTGTGGTCATGTTCACCGTGATCCTGCTGGCCTTGGTGGCAGTCATTCTGTTCGCCAAGTCCAAGCTGGTGACCGCCGGTGACGTGACAATCAGCATCAACGGCGACCCGGCCAAGGCTGTGACCAGCCCGGCGGGTGGCAAGCTGCTCGGCGTGCTGGCCGGCAGCGGTATCTTCGTCTCCTCCGCCTGCGGCGGCGGCGGCTCCTGTGGTCAGTGCAAGGTACGGGTGAAATCCGGCGGTGGCGATATACTGCCGACCGAGCTGGATCACATCAGCAAGGGCGAAGCCCGTCACGGCGAGCGTCTGGCCTGTCAGGTCACCGTTCGTTCCGACATGGACATCGAACTGCCGGAAGAGATCTTCGGGGTGAAGAAGTGGGACTGTACCGTCATCTCCAATGACAACAAGGCCACCTTCATCAAGGAGCTCAAGCTGCAGATCCCGGATGGCGAGAGCGTACCGTTCCGCGCCGGTGGTTATATCCAGATCGAAGCGCCGGCTCACCACGTGCAGTACAAGAACTTCGATATTCCCGAGGAGTATCGCGGTGACTGGGATCGCTTCAAGATCTTCGAGCTGGAGTCCAAGGTCAACGAGCCGATCATCCGTGCCTACTCCATGGCCAACTATCCGGAAGAGTTCGGCATCATCATGCTGAACGTGCGGATCGCGACCCCGCCGCCGAGCAACTGGACTGCCCCTCCCGGCCAGATGTCCTCCTACATCTTCAGCCTGAAGGCTGGCGACAAGGTGACCATCTCAGGTCCGTTCGGCGAGTTCTTCGCCAAGGACACCGATGCCGAGATGGTGTTCATCGGGGGTGGTGCCGGTATGGCGCCGATGCGTTCCCACATCTTCGATCAGCTGCGCCGTCTGAAGACCAAGCGCAAGATGAGCTTCTGGTACGGTGCCCGTTCCAAGCGCGAGATGTTCTATGTCGAAGACTTCGACATGCTGCAGGCCGAGAACGACAACTTCCAGTGGCACGTCGCCCTGTCCGATCCGCAACCGGAAGACAACTGGGACGGCTACACCGGCTTCATCCACAACGTGTTGTTCGAGAACTATCTCAAGAACCACGAGGCGCCGGAAGATTGCGAGTTCTACATGTGCGGGCCTCCCGTGATGAACGCTGCCGTCATCAACATGCTGAAAAACCTCGGTGTTGAAGACGAAAACATCCTGCTGGATGACTTTGGTGGTTAATCAATGCACAGTGTTGTAAAGACCTGGCTAGCCTTCGGGCTAGCCTTTTTCTTGACTGGGTGCGGTCAGGAACAAACGGTCCAATCGAAGCCGGAGATCCACATCACCGGCAGCACCATGGGTACCTATTACTCCATCAAGGTGGCGGACAGCGTCATCACGGATCCCGCCAAGTTCCAGGCCGAAGTCGATGTGCTGCTGGAGCGGGTCAACGATCAGATGTCGACCTACCGCCCGGATTCCGAGCTGTCGCGCTTCAACCAGCATCGCGGCTCGACGCCGGTGGTGGTCTCCCGCGATACCGCGCGGGTGGTGACCGAGGCCATTCACATTGGCCGTGAGAGCCGTGGGGCGCTGGACGTCACCGTCGGCCCCTTGGTCAATCTGTGGGGCTTCGGGCCCGATGCCAGACCGACCAAGATGCCCTCCGACGAGCTGATCACCCAGACCCGCCAGAAGACCGGGCTCGGCAATCTGCACGTGATCACCTCGGCCGATGCCGATACTCTGCAAAAGGACATTCCGGATCTCTACGTGGATCTCTCCGCCATTGCCAAGGGCTTTGGGGTCGACAAGGTGGCCGAGTATCTGGAGTCCATGGGCTCGCGCAACTATCTGGTGGAGATCGGTGGCGAGCTGCGGATCAACGGCGTCAACGGCAAGGGGCACCCCTGGCGCGTCGCCATCGAGAAGCCCACCGCCAACGCCGGTTCGGTGCAGGAAGTGATCGTGGCCGGTGACAACGGGGTGGCTACCTCGGGCGAGTACCGCAACTATTACGAGCTGGACGGCAAGCGCTTCTCCCACACCATCGATCCCATGACCGGCAAACCGATCCAGCATCGGATGGTGTCGGTGACCGTCATTCACCCCTCCTGCATGACCGCAGACGGGCTGGCGACCGTGTTCATGGTGCTCGGGCCCGAGAAGAGCCTGGCTTATGCCAAGGAGCGGGGTTTGGCTATCTTCGTGATCACCAAGACGGATGATGGCTTCGAGGAGTCCTACTCCGATGCCTTCAAACAGTATCTGGTTAGAAAATAAGGGGCGGTAACATGCAGATTTTTTTGATCACCTTCGGGGTATTTCTGGCGGTAGTGGTGGCCATGGCCATCGGTTACATCTTCCAGAAGAAGACCATCTCCGGCTCCTGCGGCGGGCTCGGCAGCATAGGTATCGAAAAAGAGTGTGATTGCCCGGAACCCTGTGACAACCGCAAGAAGAAGATGGCCAAGGAAGAGGCCCGTCGCAAGATGCTGGCGGAGAACCGGATCATCTGAGCGGACAGGGTGCCGAGTCTCATTTGGCGCCGCGCCGGATAACCGACGGGCTGACCTGATGGTCAGCCCGTTATTTTTTGCAAAAGACTCAGTAGTCGTATTGCTGGCAGGCTTTCTTTTTGAACTCGTCCCGCCAGCGTGCCAGCTCCTCCCGGGTACCCAGCTCGTCGCCCTGTTTGATGGCCTGCTCCAGCGCCGCGATGCGGTCATACAGCCAGCTGCATTCGGCGGTCGGGTTGTCCTTGCTGCTGCCCGGCTGTGCCAGCAGGCAGAGCCCCAATCCCAGCCAACCTATCTTCATCTCACCCTCCTTGCATGGTGCGCTAACCAATGGTGCCTTAAGAGTCTATATCTGACCCTCATTTCATGCCGATGGCAGAAATGGCAGCACTGGGTTAGCATAGGCAGGTTACCTGTTTATTCGTACAGTGGTATGCGCAAGATCATTCACATCGACATGGACTGCTTCTATGCCGCGGTAGAGATGCGGGACAACCCGGCCCTGCGCGAGGTGCCGCTGGCCATCGGCGGCTCGGCGGACAGGCGCGGCGTCATCTCCACCTGCAACTATGTGGCGCGCCGCTTCGGGGTGCGCTCCGCCATGCCGAGCGCTCTGGCTCGCAAGCTCTGCCCGCCGCTGGTGCTCATCCCCGGCCGGATGGCGGTCTACAAGGAGGTGTCCCGCCAGCTGCGGGCCATCTTCCTGCGCTACACCGAGCAGGTGGAGCCGCTCTCTCTCGATGAAGCCTATCTCGATGTGACGATGAGCCCCTGTTGTGGCGGCAGTGCCACCCTGATGGCCCGCGAGATCCGCGCCGCAATCAACACCGAGCTGGGGTTGACCGCCTCGGCGGGGGTGGCGCCGAACAAGTTTCTTGCCAAGCTCGCCTCCGAGCAGCGCAAGCCGGACGGCCTGTTCGTGATCCGCCCGCAGGAGGTGGATGAGTTCGTGCGCCAGTTGCCGCTTGGCAAGTTGCCCGGCATCGGCCGCAAGACCGCGGATCGGCTGGAGTCGCTCGGCCTTTACTCCTGCGAAGATGCCCGCCAGCTCGGCAACGAGGAGCTGATCGCCCGTTTCGGCAAGCTCGGGGAGATGCTGGCCGGGCGGATCTGGGGCCATGACGAGCAGCCGGTGCAGGCCCAGCGGGTGCGCAAGACCATCGGGGTGGAGACGACGCTCGCCAGCGACGTGCTGGATGAGGCCGCCTGCTGGCAGGTGCTCAGCCAGCTTATCCCCGAGCTGGAGCAGCGGTTCTCGGTCAGCCATGGCAAGGAGCAGCTGATGGGGCAGGGGATCAAGCTCAAGTTCGCCGATTTTCAGCAGACCACCGTCTACCGGCGCGGCGGTTACCAGCCGGAGCGGTTTCACGATCTGCTGCACGAAGGCTTGCTGCGGGCGCAGGGTAAACCCATTCGGCTACTGGGATTGGTGGTCGGCCTGCCCGCGGCCGGTGAAGTGAACCAACTTGCCCTGGATTTAGCGTGATAAGGTTAAGTTTTTGTTTCTAAAACCGATACACTGATCACATCTGTAAAAAGCTAGGAAATGGTGGCATGAGTTCTCTTTCTGTTCAGGGGCGGATCACCCTGATCGCCGGTTGTTGTTTGTTGGCCAGTGCCGGAGCCTTGGTGGCCTCTTCTCTCTTCAGTGCTGCCAACATGCAGGATCAGGTGCTGACTTCCACCACGGCGGAAGCCCAGAGTGCGGCCGAAAACTGGATGAAGGCGATGGGTTCCGAGCAGGCGGCCAAGGTCACCAGCTATCTGGACGAGGCCTACTTCCGGGCCACCCTGCTGGGGCAGGGGATCCTGTTCCAGCGCAAGAATGCGGCCGACAACTTCGGCTCCTCCGAAACGCTGCGCACCGCCGTCAATCAGCAGTTGCACGACGCGGCCGCTTCCTCTGACAACCTGCTCGGCGTCTATGCGGTGTTCGAGCCGGATCAGCTCGACGGTGAAGACAGCAATTATCACGGCTCCAGCGCACTGGGCTCCAACGATCAGGGCCGCTTCTCCACCTATTGGGCGCGGGTCGACGGCAAGATAGAACCCGAGGTGCAAAACGAATCCGTGCTGGCGGACGAGAGCCCGACGGCGGCCGGCGGGGTGGAGAACGAGTGGTATCGCTGCAGCATCCGCAGCAAGGCGCTCTGCCTGCTGGAACCTTATCTGGACGATGTGGGCTCGCAGAAGGTGTTGATGACCTCGGTGACCGTGCCCCTGCTGGAGCAAGAGAAGCTGCTCGGCATGGTCGGCGTCGATATCTCGCTGACCGCCCTGCAAAGCCTGGTCAAGGAGATGGATCAGGAGCTCTACGAGGGGCAGGGCAAGGTGCTGCTAGTCAGCAGCCAGGGCCGTGTCGCCGGTGTGGACGGCTTCGACGTCACCCTGGGCAGCCCGCTCGGCCAGCAGTATCAGACCCTGGCCGGCGAGCTGAAGAGCTGGCTGGGTCAGGGGCAGATCAGCAGCCGCTGGAGTCCTGACGGCACCCTGCTGCAGACCTTCGTGCCGGTCAAGATGCGGGGCACCGAGCAGAAATGGGGCATCTACATCGAACTGCCGCGCAGCGTGGTGCTGGCGTCGGCCCTTCAGCTGCAGGAGGATCTCTCCGGTCAGGCCAGCCGCAGCGTGATGACCCAACTGCTCATCGGCGGCCTCATCTCGGCGGTCGCCCTGATCTGCATCTGGCTGATGGCCCACCAGATAGTGGCCCCCATCCGCGCCGTGGTCGCCCGCCTCAAGGACATTGCCAGCGGCGAGGGGGATCTCACTCAGCGCATCGAGCTGCGCCGTGACGACGAGATTGGCGAGCTGGCCAAGTGGTTCAACAGCTTCTTGAACAAGCTGCAGAGCACCATCAGCCAGGTCATCGATACCGTGGCCGGGACTCGTGCCAGCGCCGAACAGGCCGCCAGCGTTGCCGAGCGTACCAGTGCCGGCATGCAGGCCCAGTATCAGGAGGTGGATCTGGTGGCGACCGCGTTCGAGGAGCTGAGCGCCACTGCCCTGCAGGTAGCGGGCAATGCCAATTCGGCGGTGGCCGCGGCCAACCAGGCCGATACGGCGGCGCAGGAGGGCAAGTACGTGGTGGCGGATACCCAGGAGGCGATGCGCAAGCTGATGGCGGTGATCAGCGACGCCAAGCCGGTGGTGGAGCACCTGTCGGCCAACAGCGAGAACATCAACGACATCCTGGTGGTTATCCAGGGGATTGCCGAGCAGACCAACCTGCTGGCGCTCAACGCCGCCATCGAGGCGGCGCGGGCCGGTGAGCAGGGCCGCGGCTTTGCGGTGGTGGCGGACGAGGTGCGCAATCTGGCGGGTCGCACCCAAAACGCCATCGTCGAAATTCAGACCCTCATCGGCCAGCTGCAGTCCGGCACCGAGGCCGTGGTGAAGGCGATCATGACCGGCCACAGCCAGGCGGATCTGACGCTCACCAAGGTGGACCTGTCGGTCAGCGTGCTGGAGCAGATCATCCACGCGGTGGCGACCATCCATCAGATGAACGAGCAGATTGCCAGGGCGGCGCAGGAGCAGAGCGGGGTGGCGGACGAGATCAATCGCAACGTCAGCAACATTCGCGATGTGAGCCACACCATCCGTGCCGAGGCGGCCAGCTCCGCCGAAAACGGTCGCGAGTTGTCGGCGCTGGCCGACAAGCAGCAGCAACTGGTGGGGCAGTTCAAGGTATAGGGATAAGAAAAAAGGCGCCATCCAACCGGAGGCGCCAAACACATTCAGATGACAGACTGGGTTAAATCGGTCCGATTTAAACCCCTCTTCCCGCAGAGGAAGAAACACAACACCACAATCGCAGTCCAGTGACTCACAAAAATCACATGTAAACCAACATGGAAGAGAAAAAGTGAGCCATATGACAACGGATTGCGAAGCGAATTATGTTTATTCACTGGTCGACCCGCAACCGACAAATTATAATGCGGCCCATTAGAAAAACTCATCGTCGGCTGGTCTCATGTCTCGTCGTTTACCCCCGCTCAATGCACTGAAAGCATTCGAAGCCGCGGCTCGTCATTTAAGCTTCACCCGGGCTGCGGAAGAGCTTTTCGTGACCCAGGCTGCCATCAGTCACCAGATCAAGGCGCTGGAAGAGTACCTCGGCATCAAGCTGTTTCGCCGTAAGAACCGCTCCCTGCTGTTGACCGAGGAGGGGCAGGGCTACTTCCTCGACATCAAGGACATCTTCACCTCTATCTCGGAGGCAACCGACAAGCTGCTGGCGCGCAGCGCCAAGGGGGCGCTCACCGTCTCTTTGCAGCCGAGTTTCGCCATCCAGTGGCTGGTGCCTAGGCTGGTCAAGTTCAGCGAGCGCCACCCCGACATCGATGTGCGGATCAAGGCGGTGGACATGGACGAGGGTTCGCTCACCGACGATGTGGACGTGGCCATCTATTACGGTCGTGGCAACTGGCCTGGGCTGCGTGCCGACAAGCTGCACACCGAGTATCTGATCCCGGTCTGTTCGCCGCTGCTGCTGACCGGCCCCAAGCCGCTGCGCACACCGGATGACTTGACCCGCCACACCCTGCTGCACGACACCTCGCGCCGCGACTGGAAGGCCTGGTTTCGCCAGCTCGACATCGATGCGCCCAACGTCAATCAGGGGCCCATCTTCAGCCACTCCACCATGGTGATCCAGGCGGCCATTCACGGTCAGGGGGTGGCCCTTGGCCACAGCGTGCTGGCCCAGCCCGAAATAGAGGCCGGCCGCCTCATCTGCCCGTTCGAGCAGGTGCTGGTGAGCAAGAACGCCTTCTATCTGGTGTGCCAGGAGCAGCAGTCCGATCAGGGCAAGATAGTGGCCTTCCGCGACTGGATGCTGGAGCTGGTGGAGCAGGAGGAGGCCCGTCGCCGGGCACGGCTGGCCGATGCATGAGGTGATCCGGGAGGGGGCTGTCGATGCCCCCGTCCGCATTCTGCTGGCCCATGGCGCCGGTGCGGGAATGGAGCACGCCTTTCTGGCCGAGTTGTCACGCCTGCTGGCTGGGCCGGACATCGAGGTGGTACGCTTCAACTTCCCCTACATGAGCAAGCGCGCGCTGGATGGCAAACGCAGACCGCCGGACAGGCAACCCGTGCTGCTGGCGCACTGGCGCCAGATGGCGAAGGAGTTTGCTCATCCCCGGCTGTTTCTGGCCGGCAAGTCGATGGGCGGGCGGATGGCGGCCGAACTCTATCAGGATGGCGAGGACGAGATGAATGCTGCAGGATTGCTCATTCTCGGGTATCCTTTCCACCCCCCGGCCAACCCCGACCGCTGGCGGGGTGACGTGCTCAAGCAGATCAAGACGCCGACCCTGCTGTTGCAGGGGGAGCGCGATACTTTCGGCACCCGTGCCGAACTGGCTGATTTTCCCTTCTCACCCGCCGTATCGGTCCATTGGCTGACCGATGGTGATCATGGCTTCAAACCGCGCAAGAGCAGCGGGGTGAGCGAGCAGGAGAACCTGCGGCAGGCGGCCGGGCAGATCAAGAACTTCATCGCGACCATCCCGACACTAACATGAGGATGGGAAGCGAAACGACGAGGAGGCAAGGGATGCAATTCCATCGACATTGGCTGGTGCTGGCGGGTGTGTTCGGCCTGACGGCAACCCTGCTGGGAGCCTACGGTGCCCATGGTCTGGCAGCCAGCGGGATCGAGCCTTCGCGTCTGGCGGCGTTCAATACCGCCGTGCAGTATCAGTTTTTCCACGCCCTGGCCCTGCTGGTGCTGGGGTGGTGCGGTGTGCGCAGCAAGGTCATCACCTTTGCCGGCACCGCCTTCGTGCTGGGGATCCTGGGATTCTCCGGCAGTATTTATGCCATGGTGCTGCTCGGCAGCAAGGGGCTGGGGCTGATTACCCCGGCCGGTGGCCTCTGTTTTATGTTGGGATGGGCGGCTCTGATATGGGCTGGCTGTCGTCTTGGAGGAAAAAATGAATAATCTGCTGCTTTATTGCCGCCCCGGTTTTGAGAAAGAGGCGGCGGCAGAGATCACTGAGCGTGCCAGTAACATGCAGTGCTACGGTTTCGCCCGGGTCAAGGACGACAGCGGTTACGTGATATTCGAGCTGTATGACGAGGAGCAGGCCGATCTGCTGGCGCGCAAGTTGCCGTTCCGCGAGCTCATCTTCATTCGCCAGATGCTGGTAGTGACCCATGAGCTGAAGGATCTGGATCTGTCGGATCGCATCACCCCCATCCTGGAGGCGACCCAGGGTTACGCCATCTGTGGCGATCTGCGGGTGGAAACCGCCGATACCAACGAGGCAAAAGAGCTGTCGGCCTTCTGCCGCAAGTTCACAGTGCCGCTGCGCCAGGCGCTGCGCGGCAACGAGTTGCTGACCAAGAAGGAGACGCCTCACCGGCCGGTGTTCCACGCCTTCTTCCTGGCCAATGATCACGTGTTGTTGGGCTACTCCTACTCCTTCAACAACTCCGAATTCCACATGGGCATCCCGCGTCTGCGCTGCCCGGCCGATGCTCCGAGCCGCTCCAGCCTCAAGCTGGAAGAGGCCTTCTACGTGTTCGTGCCGCGGGAAGAGTGGGACCTGCGCCTCACCTCCGGCATGAAGGCCGTCGATCTGGGCGCCTGCCCGGGTGGCTGGACCTATCAGCTGGTACGTCGCGGCATGATGGTGACGGCGGTGGACAACGGCATGATGGCCCAGTCCCTGATGGATACCGGTCAGGTCAAGCACATCCGCGACGATGGCTTCGTGTGGCGACCGAGCAAGAAGAACACCTATTGGCTGGTGTGCGACATGGTGGACAAGCCGGCGCGGGTCACCCACATGATTGCCGACTGGTTCCGGGAGAGCGATTGCCAGGAGGCGATGTTCAACCTCAAGCTGCCGATGAAGAAGCGCTACGCCGAGGCGGTGCACAACATCGAGGTGCTGCGCGAGCTGCTCAGGGAGATCGACAACGCCTTCGTAATCCAGGCCAAGCAGCTCTATCACGATCGCGAAGAGATCACGGTGCACGTCTACAACAAGTACTGGGTTTCCAAGCTCTCCGCCAAGGAGTAATTGCTGGCGGTGAGCCACTGACCACAAGGCCGACAACCCACGGGTTGCCGGCCTTGTCATTTCTGCGTCCTCAGAATCGGTAATCGAAACGCAGCGAGGATTCGCCGTCGGTGAGCTTGAGTTCGATGTCGAGCGGTATGGTGCGATCGGTCGGGCTGAATTCCAGCTTCACCCCGTTGCCGCGCAGCTTGATGGAGGTGTTCATGCCGGCGGTCTTGAACTTGATCCTGGGTTTGTGCTGCTCGAAGGAGAGGCTCACGCTCTTCTCGGCGGTCAGGTTCAGTTTCTGATAGGGAGTGACCTGGCTGTTGCCATCGCTGTCGGTCACGACATCCATCCCGAAGGAGAGCGGTTTGGGTGCCTTGAGCAGGTCGTTGGTATCCACGTTGGAGCGCCAGACCTGGCTGGCCTGCTGGGAAGAGGGGGGCAATTGCGGCCAGGCATTCTCGACCGGTCTGTCTACTGCCATGGCGTTGCTGCTGATGAGCAGCAGGGTAACGATAGCGCGCATAATGGATCTCCTTATCCCTTATCTATTGAACATAGTAGCCAATCGACAAAGGGGGAGGCGCGCCGAGAGATAAAACAAAGGGAGCCTAAGCTCCCTTTTAAAATCAATGTTTTGGGTGTGATTACAAACGGTCGATGATGGATTGGGTGAACTCGCTGGTGGAAGCGGTACCCCCCAGATCCCGGGTCACCCGGTCGCCTGATTCGATGGTGGCGCGCACTGCCTCGCGGATCCGTTCGGCCTTGTCCTGCATGCCCAGATACTCCAGCATCTGGATGGAGGCGAGGATCACCGAAGTCGGGTTGGCGATGTTCTTGCCGGCGATATCCGGTGCCGAGCCGTGCACCGCTTCGAAGATGGCGGCGCCATCGCCGATGTTGGCGCCCGGTGCCATCCCTAAGCCCCCCACCAGACCGGCGCACAGGTCCGATAGGATGTCGCCGAACAGGTTGGTGGTGACCATGACGTCGAAACGCTCCGGGTACATCACCAGGTTCATGCAGGCGGCATCGACGATCATCTCTTCGCTCTGGATGTCCGGGTAGCGGCTGGCCACTTCACGGGCCACTTCCAGGAACAGGCCGGAGGTGGACTTGAGGATGTTGGCCTTGTGGATGATGGTGACTTTCTTGCGCCCTTCCTGGCGCGCCAGCTCGAAGGCGAACTTGACGATGCGTTCCGCCCCTTCGCGAGTGATGATGCTCATCGCCTCGGCGCTCTTGTTGTCATCGCTGCGCTTCTGACCGGCGCCCGAATACATGCCTTCGGTGTTCTCGCGCACCGTGATGATGTCGATGTTGTCGTAACGGCTGCGGGTCCCCTTGAAGGAGAGTACCGGGCGGACGTTGGCGTAGAGGTTGAATTTCTTGCGCAGGGAGACGTTGATGGAGGTGAAGCCACCGCCGACCGGGGTGGTGAGCGGGCCCTTCAGGCTGACCTTGTTCTTCTCGATGAGATCCAGCGTCGCCTGGGGCAGCAGCTCGCCGTGCTTCTCCAGCGCCACCAGGCCGGCGTCCGCGTATTCGTATTCGAAGTCACAACCGGCGTGGGTCAGGATCTGGATGGCGGATTCGATGATGCTGGGGCCGATGCCGTCGCCCGGGATGACGGTAATTTTTCTTTTTGACATGAGACGTATCCACTTCTAGGGAACAGAGGGGGAGGATTCGGCGGTTTTATACCATTTCTACACCTAACCCTCCATGTTTCTTTACATTCTATCTGTTTTTGTCAACAGCGAGAGTGAGTCCGATCATGCTTGGCGGTTTCGCTTGCTCAGGCTTCGGGAGCCGGTGGATAGCGGATCTCCCGCAGGTTGAAGCCGAGCGGAATGTCTCGCTGCAGCCGCACCAGCCGTTGGGCCAGCAGGGCCTCATCCTGGTGCTGGCGCAGCTTGAGCAGCGCCTTGGCGGCGTCTTCCTGCTGGCAGGCCGCCAGCAGGCTGGCCAGATCGCCGTATTGCTGCAGCAACTGGGTAGCGGTCTTGGGGCCGATGCCGGGTGCCCCCTTGATGTTGGAGCCGCTGATGCCGGTGAGGGCCCAGAAATCCACCAGTTGTGCCGGCGCCACCCCGTACTGCTGTTCGACGAAGGCGGCATCCAGCCAGCGCTTGTTGAAGTAGTCGCGGATCTGGATCTGCGGGCAGATGAGCTGGCAGAACCCCTTGTCGGTGGAGATGATGGTGGCTCTGGCACCGTGCTGGGCAATGCCGGTGGCCAGGGTGGCGATGAGATCATCCGCCTCGTCGGTCTGGGAGAGCAGGGCGTCCACGCCGCACTCCCAGAAGGCATCCTGCAGCTCGTTCAAGCCATCACGCAGCTCGGTCGGCATGGGGCTTCGCCCCTCCTTGTAGGCCGGGTAGACCTCCTTGCGCCAGCTGTGCACTTCGCCGTCAAAGACCGCGATGACGTGGGTCGGCTCGCTGGCGGCCAGCAGCTTGCGGCAGGTGTTGATGAGGTTGGCACGGGTGGCGATCAACGCCTGGGCCGGGGTCAGCGCCTGCTGGGCCTGAACCGCGTGCAGTCGGCGAATGAGATTGAGGGCATCGATGATGAGCAGGTGTGGCCTTGGGTTTGACATGGGGCACTCTTGGCAGTCGGGACGCCCCATTGTAACAAACCAGCGGGCTCGATGGGGGATTGATGGCCGCGGGCATCCCCTGCGACAAAAAAGGGGCGCCATGCGCCCCTCGTTTCAGCAGTGCTGCCCGTCAGCGCACGATTTCGTAGCAGGGCACATACTGGCTGCCCGGCAGCTTCATACGCTGCTGCTTGACGAAGCTCTCCAGCAGCTTGTCCATCAGGTGCATCAGCTCCTTGTCGCCGTGCAGTTTGAAGGGACCCTTCTTCTCGATGGCGCGGATGCCCCCTTCCTTGACGTTGCCGGCGACGATGCCGGAGAAGGCACGGCGCAGGTTGGCCGCCAGCAACTGGGGCGGCTGATTGCGGTGCAGGTCCAGGCTGGCCATGTTGGCGTGATCCGGCTCGAACGGCAGCTGGAACTCCGGCTCGATCTTGAGGGACCAGTTGAAGGAGTAGGCATCGCCGACCGATTTGCGGTATTCGCGGATCTTCGGCATCGCCTCTTTCATGACCCGGGCCACTTCCGGCGCATCGCCGACGATGATCCGGTAGAGGCTGGTGGCCGGCTCGCCCAGGGTCGCCTTGACGAAGTCGTCGATGGCGCGGAAGTAATCGGCGCTCTCCTTCGGGCCGGTCAGGATGATCGGCATGGGCTGCCGTTCGTTGGCCGGGTGCATCATGATGCCGAGCAGGTAGAGCAGCTCTTCGGCGGTACCGACCCCGCCCGGGAAGATGATGATGCCGTGGCCGAGGCGCACGAAGGCCTCCAGCCGCTTCTCGATGTCCGGCAGGATCACCAGCTCGTTGACGATGGGGTTGGGCGGCTCGGCGGCGATGATGGAAGGCTCGGTGAGGCCGATGTAGCGGCCGTTGCGCACTCGCTGCTTGGCGTGGCCGACGGCGGCGCCCTTCATCGGGCCCTCCATGGCACCCGGACCGCAGCCGGTGCAGATGTTGAGCTCACGCAGGCCCAGCTCGCTGCCTACCGCGCGGGTGTACTGGTACTCGATCTCGTTGATGGAGTGACCGCCCCAGCAGACCACCAGATTGGGGTCGGCGCCCGGCAGGATCGCCTTGGCGTTGCGCAGGATGGCGAACACCACGTTGGAGATGTGGGTGGAGCTGGTCAGGTTGACCAGCCGGTTCGACTCCAGCTGGGTCGACACATAGAGGATGTCGCGCAGCACGGAGAACAGGTGCTCCTGAATGCCGCGGATGATCTCGCCATCGACGAAGGCGTGCTCGGGGGCGTTGAACAGCTCGAGCTTGACCCCGCGCTCGCGCCGGATCACATGAATATCGAAGGATTTGAAGCGCTCCAGTATCTCTTTGGAGCTGTCGGTATGGCTGCCGGAGTTGAGTACCGCCAGCGAGCAGTTGCGAAACAGTTGATAGATATCGCTGGAGGCGGTTTGCTTGAGGCGGTCCACCTCGAGCTGGGACAGCAAGTCCATGCTGCCGACTGGATTGATGTGCGTAATCATAGGTTCCCCTTTCACTCGCTTGTTATCGTTGTGCTTTTCCCTGGGGAGAAAACGGGATGCCCTGTGGCATCCCTTGAATTTGATAGTAGATGTAAGCGGTGGGGCAGGGGAATAGGGGGAAAGTGCGTTTGCTGCTTTTTTAGTCGCCGATCAGGCCAGATTGACCTGATCCCGACCCGAGTTCTTGGAGCTGTAGAGTGCCTTGTCGGCCCGCTCGAACGCGTCCGTGGTGTGATCTCCCTCCCTAAACAGGGTGGCACCGATGGAGATGGTGATCTCGACCCTGGCATCCCGAAAACGGAACGGAATGCTCTTGATGGTCTGGCGCAAGGTCTCCAGCGGCTTCTGGAACTTGTCAGGGTTGATGTTCGGCAGCAGCACCACGAACTCCTCGCCGCCGAAGCGGGCGATGAAGTCGGTGTCGCGCAGGGCCCCCTGCAGCGCCTTGGCCACCACCTTTAACGCCTTGTCGCCGGCCATGTGGCCGTAGTTGTCGTTGATGTGCTTGAAGTGGTCGATGTCGATGATGGCCAGGCACAGCGGCGTGTTGTAACGCAGCCAGCGCTTGTATTCGAGCTCGAGCCGTTCGTCGAGAGCCGCCCGGTTGTGCACCTGGGTCAGGCTGTCGAGGAACAGCTTGTGTTTCTGGATGGTGAGCCGCTTCTTGTATTCGGCGGTCTCCTCCTTCATCAGCCGCAGCTTGGCCTCCATGGTGGAGAGGCGGGTCAGCAGATGGCGCTCGCGGGCGGCCATGGCCTCCCTGTCCTGCAGCAGCAGGTTGATGGCCCCCATGTGGCCGGAGATGGCCCCCTTGAGGTCATCAAGGGTGTCATGGCTGGCCAGGGTGTGGTCGATGGCCTTCAGCTCCCTGTCGATGGCCTTACGGGTATCCAGGGTGGCGCTTTGCAGGGCGCGCCCCTCGTCGAGGGATTCGGTGAAGCTGAAGTGGACTGCCGAGAGGCTCTCGTTGAGGGTGCTGAGAAACGCCTGGGAGGCTTTGCGCTCCTCGCGGGTGCCCTCGATGATGAGCTCGATCACCTGCAGGCAGATCTCCGCCAGCAGGGGAGGGGTGATGCCATTGAGCAGTTGGCGGCGAATGTCCGCCAGGCTCTCGCCGACGGCGCCGGCAAAGTCGAGCTCGGTGATGAGCCGCTGCAGCTCGTCGGCGATGTGGGCGTGCACCTTGACGTCAAAGGGGGCGCCCGGCTCCGGCGCGGCAAGGTCGGTGACCGTTTCGGTCTGGTTGCCGGCAGGCGCGCTCTGGGCCAGCAGGGGCTGGGTGGGCAGCAGCTGGATCTTGATGGCCTGCTGGTAGAACTCCAGCAGCCGGATCACCTTCTTCTGGTGATCGCCGATGCCATAGCCATCCGGGCTTGCCAGAAACTCCTTGAGGGATTTGCGGGTATCTTCCGGAAAGCCTTTGAGAGCCTTGAGCTGTTTGCTGCCGAGCTCGATGGCGGACTTGGTCAGGGAGATGGACTCTTCCAGCGCGTTGCCGTGCTGCTGCAACAGCTTCTCGATGACGGCGAGGTCGGCATCGAGGGAGGAGAGCGGCGGGTTGCCATCGAGTTTCTGCTTGAGCTTGGCGAGCTTGTTGTCCAGCTCGCGATCGTGGCCGCGACAGGCCTGCATCAGCTTGGCGATGAACTGGATGCTGCGGGCGCGTTCGGTGTCGGAGAAAGAGACGACGCCGTCCAGCTCCAGCTGCTTTTGCTGAAGGGATTCCCTGAGTCTGGCCAATTGTCCGGCTACGGCAGCGATATCATTCATTATTCAGGTCGCCCTGTTGTCATTATCGTTGTTGTGTTGGATAGCAACAGCGGTCGAACCCAGTTCCAGACCCAGTTGATTATCTATTTGTCATTGATCAACCGGCGCTTTCGTCCGTGAAAGTCGAAGCCAATTAACCCATTGCTTTTCATGAGAAGAATTTACTTTTACCAGTCCCTTGTCAATTGCCATCAAGCAGCATTGCCACACATCCCCATTAAAAAATGCGGCCTGCTGGCAATCGATGGCGGCCAGCTCCAGCCAGACGCTTTGCTGGTGTTTTTCGCTGAGCTGAATGGCTCCTGCCAGGGCCAGATAACAGAGGTCGAACAGGCCGTGATGATCGAGGGCGGTGGCCGCCTTGGGCAGGAAGGGGTGGCTGACGATGCCGAGGCTGATGTGGCGATCGAGCGGGTGCTGGCAGGGGAACTCGGCCAGTGCCGCAAGCAGCCCGTGGGCCAGTCGGTGCAGGTCTTCCACATGACGCTGGGGCACCACATAGAGCAGGTGGCCTTCGCGCAGGTCGTAGATGCGGCCATCCTGCGGGGTGAGGCCGTTGACGTAGGCGCCGAAGGCCTGTTCTATCTCGCGGCTCACCTGATAACCGTGCTGTTCCAGGCTGTTGACCAGGAAGGGTACCCGAAACAGCAGGTAGTGCAGCTTGTCGTCGAACTCGCTGGTGGGCAGCTCGCTTAAATACCAGCGCTCGGATTTTTGCTGGCGCTTGGCCATCTCCCGCGGCCAGCGGCTCATCAGTCGCTGCCAGTTGGCCAGCCCGGTGCGTGGCTCGAGCAGCAGCGCCTCGCCCAGCTGTTTGCCCTGCAGACGGGCGACCCGCAGCTTGAGCCAGAGGGTGAAGAACAGATAGATGAACAGGGTCAGCAACAGACCGGTCACCACGCTCGACCAGAGGTAGCGATCCTGCTGATGCTTGCTGGTGCTCAGCTGCTGCTGCAGCTCCTTGATCTGCTGCTCCCGCTCCACCTGGGCGTAGTTGTCGCGGATCGCCTCCTGCTCCAGATCGACCTGCTGCTGGCGGACCTGCTCGCTGCGCTGGTGGAAATTCTTGTAGCTGTCCAGCGCCTGCTGCAGATAGCCCTTCTGCTCGTAGGCCGCCGAGAGCAGGCGGAAGATCTCGAACTGGCGCTGGGCGTCGCCGATCTGGTTGGCCAGTGCCAGCGCGTTTTCCAACTGCAGGATGGCGATGCCCGCCTCCTTCTGCTTGAGGTGCAGCTCACCCAGCAGCAGCAGGGTGTCGATCAGTGGCTCCTTGTCGTCCCCCAGCTCGTGGGACTGGCGGGCCGCGGTGAGGTAGTTGCGGGCCAGGGTCAGGTTGCCGGTTTCCAGATAGGTTTTGCCTATCTCGTACTTGAGGTGGGCGATGCGGGTGCGGTTGTTGCCCTCGTCCAGCAGATCCAGGGCATTGAAGAAGTAGACCAGCGCCATGTTCATCTCGCCCTGCTCCCGGTTGAGGCGGGCCAGCACGATGAGGGCGTCGCTCAGCAGGGAGGGGTTGCCGAGGGCATGGAAGTAGTTGGCCGCCTCGTTGGCGTATTGCAGCGCCTTCTGCGGCTCCTGCTCCTCCTGATAGAGGTTCACTATCTGGTTCGACAGCAGGCCGAGGAACAGCGGATCCTGTAACCCTCTGGCCTGCTGCTGGGCGTCGATGTAGTCACCCAGCGAGAGCTGGGGCTGTTTGAGGGCGTGGTAGAGATCGCCGCTCACCGCGCTGACCCAGGCGCTGGCCAGCGGATTCTTGGTCTGATCCGCCCAGCGACGGGCTTCGGCCAGCTGACGCTTGGCCTCGTCGAACTGGTGCGCCTCTATGCTGGCGTTGGTGCGCAGCAGCCGGCTGTACACCTGCAGCTGGCTTTCTTTCAGGCTGGGGGTACTAAGCAAGGTCTCCAGCTGACCGAGCAGGCCGCCGCTGGCGCCGTGGGAACGCTCCTGCAGGTTCTGGCTGCGGATCTTCAGATAGAGGCCGTGGGCCTGCAGCTCCAGTTGCTGCTCCTTGGCCGCCATGGCGATGCCCTGATCGAGGGATTTCTGCGCCGCCTGGAACTGGCCAAGCTGCAGCAGACACTCCCCCTTGAGCAGGTGGGCGCCGGTGGCCTGGGCGGCGGTGCCATAGCTCAACAGTGGCTCGCGGTAGCCGTACTCCTGGCGATTGCTGATGATTTGCTTGGGATTATTGGCCGTGCGGGTGAGGAAGGCGGAGGTGATCTGCACGCATCTGGCGGGGTCGGTCAGCACCAGGGTCTGGGCCTGTTGCAGATCGATGGACAACTGCTCCTTGGCCAGATCCAGATCAGGAGCCGACAGGGAGGACATCATCATTGCCAGAAAAAACAGTTGATTCATTGGATTAAGGGCAGCACGGGAGTGAGGGCATGTTATCCAAGCCCGCCCCCGTGCGTCCAGAGTTTACTGACAGATTGCGCGCCGGCCCCGCTATCCGGGCCGTGGCCGCGCTGCAGGCCCGGCGGGGTGACGGATTATTGCCGGATCAGGCGCAGGTTGGCCGGCACCACTTCCCAGTCGCTGCGAAACGGGTTGATGTCCAGGCCGCCGCGACGGGTGTAGCGGGCATAGACGGTCAGCTGGCTCGGGCGGCAGAAGTGCTTGAGGTCGGTGAAGATCCGCTCGATACACTGCTCGTGGAACTCGTTGTGCTGGCGAAACGAGATGAGGTAGCGCAGCAGTTTTTCCCGGTCAAGCTGCGGGCCGCGATAGTGGATCACCACGGATCCCCAGTCGGGCTGGCTGGTCACCAGGCAGTTGGACTTGAGCAGGTGGCTGTGCAGGGTCTCCTCCACCTCCAGGCTGCCGGCCGCGCCTTGCAGCAGGTCGGCATCAAACTCGTAACAGTCCACGGCGATGTCCTGCTCGTCGATGCACTCGCCCGGCAGGGCGGCAATGTGGTGCGGGGCCTGGGCCAGCGGGAACAGGGCGACGCTCACGTCGCTACCGGCACAGGCGCTCAAGTCCTTGACCAGCATGGCCTGCACCGCTTTCAGCGAGTCACAGCGGGTCTGGTTGAAGGAGTTGAGATAGAGCTTGAACGACTTGGATTCGATGAGGTTGGCGCTGGTGGCGGGGACCGAGACCTCGCCGACGGCGACCATGGGCTTGCCCTTGGCATTGAGCCAGGAGAGCTCGTACAGGGTCCAGACGTCGCAGCCCTGGAACGGCAGCTCGCCGCCAAGGCCGAGGTCGTCGCGGTTCAGGCTGCGGGGCACCGGCTGCAGCAGGGTCGGGGTGTACTGGCTGATGTAGGCCGACTGTTGACCCAGGCTCAGCCCCTGTAGGGCGCTGGCTCCGGCGTATCTCTCTTGTTTGCTCATGTGTGCTGACTCGAACGTTGAATGGGCGATGGCAGAGCATGCGCCCGATGGGGGCGGCAAGGCGGGGAGCGCCGGCTGGCGATCCGCGCTGCACCTTGTCTGCTCATGGCTTTGATGGTGCAATAGCGAACTTTGGCAGCAATTGTGGGGAATTTCGATGTCGGATCAAGTCTTGTCTGCCCTGGAACACTTTTTTTTGCGCTGGCAGCGCGATGGCGAGGCGAGGCGAGGGCTGCCCCTGTGCGAGTGGGAGGCAGACTGGCGCTCCCCCTGCGAGCTTGATGAGCCCAAGGAGGGTCGGGTGGCCTGGCGCCCGCATCGGCGCGCCGAGCCCGCCGATTTCACGGCAATGAACGAGGCGCTCGAGCTGACTCTGCATCCGGCCGCGCAGGCCCTATTTGGTGGCTGGTTCAGCCGTCCTGTGCCCTGCCTCTACAAGGGGTTGCGGCTCGAGTTTGTGCTGCCCTGGAACGAGGCGGATCTCGACTTGCTCAAGGAGAACCTCATCGGCCATCTGCTGATGCTGCGCAAGTTGAAGCGCTCACCCTCTTTGTTCATTGCCACCACCCGCAACGAGATGACGCTGGTGTCGCTCGACAACGAGAGCGGGCAGGTGTGGCTGGAGTGGCTCGACTCGGGCCGTCGGTTGGTGCTGGCGCCCTCATTGCCGGCGTTCCTCGATCGGCTGGAGACTTTGCCGCAATAAAGGGCGTCAGTTGCAATGAAAAACGCCTTGCCGACCGGCAAGGCGTTTTTGTTTGGTTCACCGTCGGGCTCAGTCCTTGAAATCCCAGGAGAGGTTGGCGACCAGCCGGCAGGGATCGCACTTGAAGTCGAAGATCTCGTGCAGGGGGTCGGCCAGCGCCCACTCGCCGCCGCAGCTCGGACAGGGACGGGCTTTCTCCTCGGCCGCACTCAGGCCGCCCACCCGGTAGAGGTAGTAGTAGGTGGGGATGCCGGTGAGGGCTTCCAGCCGCTTGCCGAGATCGCTGCCACGGCGCTGGAGCCGACTGCCCACTTCACCGATTTCGTGCAGCGCCGCATGCTCGGCGATGGAGCCGTTCATCTGCAGCTGATCGCACGCCTCCCAATCCTCCTGCCACTTGATTATCTGCTTGTGGTCGCCGTTGGCGACGGCCGGCAGCCGATAGAGCGGGATGGGGGCAAAGTGATCGCCGCAGCGCAGCGGCGAGCAGGTGTGCAGGAAGCTGGTGTAGAGCAGCATCCAGCTGGGGCGCTCGCCATCATGGCCGCAAGGGTCGGTGCTGTCGGAGAGCAGATCCGCCCCCTGCAGCTGGAGTTTGGGGGCAAGCAGGCCGGCCTGATTGAGCTGCTGCTCGGCGAGCTTGACCTGCTCGCTCTGGTTGTCCGGGTGCAGGCTGTCCTGCTCCGGGCAGACCACCCGGCTGACGAAATAGCCCTCGTGCATGCTGGTGGGAAACTCCCGGCCGAGGATCTGCCCCTGATAGCGCAGCATGTCGAGGTAGTTGACGATGGCCCGCTCGGCCTCGCCCAGCGAGGTGTCGCGATAGCACTCAAAGCAGAGTTCGAGGATGTACATGGCTTACTGCTTCCCCTGCTGGAGCAGCAGTTCGGTCAGCCGATCCACCTTCTGTTCGAGCCGCTCGAGCCGTTCGGCAAGCTGCAGCAGGGTGGGCTCGGCGGCGGGCGAGGGAGTCCTCTGCGCTGTGCTTCCGGCTTCCGGGGCACTGGCGGGCTGCTGCTTCCACTGGCTCAGCACTTTGAGCAGCTCGGCCATGGGGACGGGCTGGCTGAGGCGGGCCTTGACCATGGCGGTGGAGGGGGTGATCCCCTTGGCGGCCAGTTCATTGGCGATGCGGATGATCTCTTGGGCTGACATGGGACTCCTGCGCAGGATGAAAAGTGGTTCGGGCTGGACGGGCAGAGAGCTTAACCAAAGCGCGGGGCGCTGAACAGCGGGGCAAGGGTCAGTCGGGCCGGCGCAGCAGCACGTCCAGTTCGTCGATGGCTTCCGACCAGTCTGCATCGTTCCACAGGGCATCGCGCAGAAAGTCGGCCTGGGCGCGATTCCAGAAGGGGGCTTCCGGCAGCAGGGTCTGGTTGTCCAAGCGGTGCTCGTGAATGAAGCGGTGCAGGCTCAGCTCGTCGTTGGCCAGCCCCAGCTGGGCAAACAGGGCGGCCAGATCGTGGGTCAGGAATTCCATCTCATCTCTCCCAAGAGGCATTCCTGAATATTATAGGCCCGCCCCGTGGCGGCAGATTTACAGGGTGGGCACCCGGTGGGGGGGCAGCTCGACGCCGACCACCTGCAGCCCCTGCATGCGCAGCTGCCCCAGATAGTGGCTCTCGCCATCGCTGGAGAATTCAAACTCGTAATAGGTGAGCAGCCGCAGCGGCTGGTGGGCCAGCGCACGGTGGCTGCGGGCCAGCGACAGCAGTTGCAGGTCGTGATGCTGGCAGTAGCGGCGCATGTATTGCCAGGCAAGCTCGGCCTGACGCCGCTGATGCCAGAAGGCACCCGCACCGAGGATAAGCAGCAAGATTGCGAACATTTCACCCATCGCGGGCTCCTTCCGGGGTGTGATCCGTGGCGACAGGCGACCCGCCATGGTGACGGGTCGCCGACATCATCAGGCCGAGGCGAACAGGCGACCGATGGCCTGGCCCAGGGCATCGCTGCGTTCGGGGTCGCGCAGCCTGGCCAGCATATCATTGCGCAGGGCCGGCAGGGTCACCAGCTCGGCAAATACCTGATTGAAGAACTGGGTCGGCTGCAGGGCCAGCTGTTCCAGGAACAGGCTGAGCAGGCCGGCATCCTTCAGATCGGGCCAGAGCCGGCCGGCGATGGCCAGCAGCAGGGCCGGGCTCGGCTGGGTTTGCAGCAGGGTCAGCAGCTTGTTGGTGCGCATGCTGCTGCCGTTGCAGGAGGCCAGTGCCCGGCACAGATAGGCCAGGGTCTCGGCATTGGGTTCGGCACACTCCTGCTCTTTGCCGATGCGCTCGAACAGGGCGCCCTGTACGGCCGGCGGCAACGGGGCGTTTTCCAGGCTCTGACAGAGGGCGTAGAGCGGCTCTTGCGGCAGTTTTGGCAGCGCCTTGCACACCAGCGCCAGGTTGCGTTCATCTTGCAGCCGCTCAGCGAGATCGGCAAAACCCTGTACGCCGAGGGTCTGCCATCCCTCTGGCGTCGGGGCCGCCAGATAGTGGCAGAGCCCCTCGAAGTAGGTCGAGGGGGCCTGCTCCAGCTGACGGGCCAGTTTGGCGTGCAGGCTGGCCATCTTGGCCTCGGCCGGGCGGAAGGTGTAGGGGTTCTCCGCCAGACGCTGGGCCTTCTCTTCGTCGAGTTCGCCGGTCAGCTTGTAGCCCAGGGTTTCCACCACCTGATCCATGAAGTGTTTGGGGCCGCTGGCGATGAGCAGACCGCGCTCGTCGAGGGCAAACTTGAGAAACCACAGGTAGTGACGGGATTCGGCCGGCTGGAAGAAGTGGACGCCGAGCCAGGCGTGCTGCTGCAGGGGCCAGGGGTAGGGCTCCTGCTGCTGTTCGATGCGCTCGAAGGTGTCGCTCGCCAGTGGTCGCACCTGGCGGCCCATGTCGAACAGTTGGAACTGGGTGTCGGCCTGGGTCAAGAATTCGGTCAGCGTATTGATGGTGGACATGAGGTGATCCGGCTAAGGGTGATGCGGGCCGATTATAAGGAGGTTGCACAAGATAGCCAGTGGGGGCGCGCCGCCCAGCATCCGGCTCGGTACGCAGGGGCGGGAGCCGCCATGGCTCTTCGCCCGTGTTGTCGGCCGCAAGGGGCATGGCAGAGGATAGGGGGGTGGGTGTATAGTAACGCCCTTTTTTGCAAAGTTCGGCCTGCCGCCAGCGACACAGGATTGGCGGCGGACGGTGTGTGGTGATGAGGAAGAGAACGCAATGAATCAATATCTGCTGGTAGCCGGCCTGTTGGGTGAACTGACCGCCGAGCTGCAACGTCTGGAACGCTGGCAAGCGGCCCATCCGGGTGAAGAGGCCCTGGCCAGCGAGCTGCCATTTTGCGTCGATACCCTGAGCTTCGATCAGTGGCTGCAGTTCGTGCTGATCCCGCGCATGGAGCAGCTGGTGCTGCTGCAGGCGCCGCTGCCCAGCAGCGTCTCCCTCTATCCCATGGCCAGCGAAGTCTACAAGGAGGAGCTGGCCGAGGTCGAAGCCCTGCTGCGCCTGATCGCCCGCTTCGATCTGCTGCTCTCCGGCAAAGTGGTTGAGCAATGATGCGTGAGCAGGCACAGGAAGAGAACGCCTTGCAACTGACCCTGCTTTATCAGGATGACTGGCTGGTGGCGGTCAACAAGCCCTCCGGCCTGCTGGTGCACCGCAGCTGGCTCGACAAGGCCGAGACCCGTTTCGCCATGCAGATGACCCGGGATCTCATCGGCGGTCGCCACGTCTACCCGGTACACCGGCTCGACCGGCCCACCTCGGGGGTGCTGCTGTTTGCCCTCGATCCTGCCGTGGCCCGCACCCTGACCGAAGCCTTTGCCGCCCGTCAGGTGCACAAGGAGTATCTGGCGCTGGTACGCGGCTGGGCCCCCGAGCAGGGGCTCATCGACTATCCGCTCAAAGAGCAGCTGGACAAGATCGCCGACGCCATGAGCGACCCGGATCGCCCGGCCCAGGAGGCGGTGACCGCGTTTCGTCGCCTGCATCAGGTCGAGATACCCCATGCGGTCTCCAAGAAACACCCCACCAGTCGCTACAGCCTGGTTCGGCTGTTCCCCAAGACAGGCCGCAAGCATCAGCTGCGCCGCCATCTCGATCACCTGTTCCACCCCATCGTCGGTGACACCACCCATGGTGATGGCCGCCACAACCGCTTCTTTCGCGAGCACTATGGTTGCGGTCGCCTGCTGCTGGTGGCTCGCACCCTCAGCTTTGAGCATCCGGTACTGAAGGTGCCGATGCGGATCCAGGCACCGCTGGGGCAGGAAGTGCTGCAGCTGTTTGCCGAACTGGGCTGGCCTGCCAGCGAGAGCGACTACTGAGCCTGACGATCGCGGGGTGTTGCCCAAGCTGTTGCTGTGGCATGCTGGGCATCCATGTTGGTCAAAGGGGTCCGTGATGGCGCAGATAGACATAGTGGTGGGTACCGTATACGGCGCGGCCATGCTGGTGGCCGAGACGCTGGCGGCGCAGCTGGAGCAGGCGGGGCACGGCTGCCAGGTGTTCGAAGACGCCGAGCTGGCAGATTTGGATGCGAGTCGATTCTTGCTGGTCATCACGGCTACCACGGGGCAGGGCGATATTCCGCCCAATCTGCAGCCACTGGCCACCGCCCTGGCTGACCGGGCCCCCTACATGAAAGGGTGGCGTTATGCGCTGGTCGCCATGGGGGACAGCAGCTACGAGCACTTTTGCGGTGCCGGTCGTCACCTCGATGCGCTGTTGCAGGAGCTCGGCGCCAGCCCTCTGCTGCCCCGGCTGGAAATAGATGCCACCGTCGACGATGAGCCGGAAAAGGTGGCGCTGGCCTGGCTCAATGGCTGGCTAAATAAACTGTAGCGATCGTCCGTTTTTATCCTTTATTCATCCCCGCTCAGCCCGTCTGGCGGGGATGTTTATTTTGCGGTAATCAGCAGTCTCAACTGACCATATTTTCCCGATATTTATCCGGTTATTTTCCACGCCATCCCCGCTTTGCTCAGCGATTTATTTCGGAGGCGGCCGACATGCCTCAAATTTAAAAGTTCCCCATTGAAAGCGATTTCAGTCATGTTTTTGTCATCAATTTGAATATTTATAACTTATTCATCGGAGCAAATTAATGGTTGGTAGCGGTTTCATGGTGGATCTTTTCGCTTTTAAGCGCGCTTGAATGGTGAGTTATTGCATGGTTCTGTTGGTTATCATCGTACAAAACCCTCCACGACCAATGCTGGGCGATTTGTCGCCATTTTGTGAATCAGCTCATGTTTGTCCCGAAATTGGCTACCTATAATCGGCCTCGGTTATCACCTAAACGTTTTTATGGTGATAAGAACTTGGATATTCAGGATCACACTCCTCTCAGCGGGAATAAGGAAAATGAAAATGAAAGCAAAGTGGCTCCCGATCGCTGCAGCAGTAACCGCAGCCCTGGCTTCCCAAGCCGCCTTCGCCGTTGATTTCCACGGCTACTTCCGTTCAGGTGTCGGCGTTTCCAGTGATGGTGATATGCAGACTTTGAGCAAACAAAAGGTGGGACGTCTGGGTAACGAAGATGATACCTACGGTGAAGTTCAGCTGGGGCAGGAAGTATTCAACAAAGACGGCAAGACTTTCTACGTTGACTCCATGTTCGCCATGACTTCCAACGGTTCCAACGACTGGGAAGGTACTGGTTCTGTATGTAACTTCGATGAAAAACAGTGCAGCGGTGACTCCGAGTTCGCGCTGCGCCAGTTCAACGTGCAAGCCAAGGGGCTGCTGGGTTTCGCGCCGGAAGCTACCCTGTGGGCTGGTAAGCGTTACTACCAACGTCACGACATCCACATCTCTGACTTCTACTACTGGAACATCTCCGGTGCCGGTGCCGGTATCGAAGGTGTTCAGGCGGGTCCTGGCAAAATTTCCTTCGCGTGGGTTCGCAATGACCGTGGTTGGGATGGCAAAGATGGCTGGACCAAGTTTGAGGGGATGGATGTAAATACCCTTGATCTGCGCTATGCAGGTATTCCTTTGTGGCAAGATGCTTCTTTGGAAGTCGGTGTTGACTATGCAATAGCTAATCCAACAGATGCTCAAAAAGACTCTTCTAATGCTCAGTACAAAAACGCTAAAGATGGCGTAATGCTGACTGCTGAATTGACCCAAGGTATCTTTGGGGGATTCAACAAGACCGTGCTGCAGTACGGTACTGAAGGCTACTCCAAGACCATGGCTTTCTACGGTGACGGTTCTTGGTACGGTGCCGAAGCCAAGGATGGTGCCGATGGTTTCCGTATCATCAACCATGGTGTGATCCCAATGGGCAACTCTTGGGAGATGGGCCACCAGCTGGTCTATGGGGTAGGCAATGACATGTGGGATGGCAACGACAAGTGGGAAACCATGTCTGTTGTTGCACGCCCGATGTACAAGTGGGATGACTTCAACAAGACCATCTTTGAAGGCGGCTACTTCAAGGACAAGAACAAGTCTACCAATGGTTCTTCCCTTGAGGATTCTGGTTACAAGTTGACCTTGTCTCAGGCTTGGTCTGCCGGCTCAAGCTTCTGGGCCCGTCCTGAAATCCGAGTCTTTACTTCTTATGTAGCTCTGGATGACAACGATATGGCTGGTACTCCCTATAACAGTAAAACATCTAAAGATACCTGGAACTTTGGTGTTCAAGCGGAAGCTTGGTGGTAAGCAGCTGTTTAAGTTAAGTTAGTCACTGCCCCCATATGGGGGCAGTTTTGTTTCGCCGGGTAACGGCAACCGGGTTATGGAGATAAGAAGAATGAAACTGGTAAAGATGTCTATCGCAGCCGTGGTTACTGCGCTGTTGGCCGGTTGTTCCGGTAACATGTTGGTCCCCGTGCAGGATCATGCATCCATCCTGAGTAATGCCGATCAGGCCAAGCAGGCGCTCTCGCAGGCGACCAGCTGCTGCGCCGCTTTCAGTGATTTCAATTATGTGGCGTTGCCGGAGGGCGATACTCTGCTGGCCCTCGACAGCAAGCAACCCAGTTTTCAGTTTGACGAGGGGATGAGCTATTTCGCCGCTTATCGCCTGCCGGCCAATACCGGCAATCTGGCCATCAGCATCGCATCCCAGGTGAGCAAGACGGTGCTGATCCCGCAGGTTATCATGCTGGATGCCCAGTTCAAGGTGACGCGCGTGCTGGGTGAATCGGTATTCACCTATCAGCCGGCCCATCTGCTCGATAACGACAGGATTGAGGGCAAGTTGTTCGTCGACCGCAGCATGCCGGGCAATCCGGCGGCCGAGACCTATATGATTGTGTATGCCCCGGCCAACAAGCTGGCAGGCAGCACCACCATACTGCACCCCTCCAAGGCGTTTGCCAGAGCCAACGGGACGGTTGAACCGGATATCAAGGACCCCGTGATCCCGCACTCCCCATGGGGTCTGGTACAGATCAAGGTGGCCGACATGGCAAAAGGGCAGGGACTGGAAGCGGTCTTCAAGCCTGAATATGCCGACAAGGTAGCAATGAGCAAGGCTGCACCGGCGGCGACGGCCGTTGTGGCAGGCACTGTGGCGACCACTGCGGTAGCCGCGCCTGCCAAGCCTGCGCCCGCCATGCTGAGCGAAACCGAAGCCTTCTATCAATCCCAGATCGAAAAAGCGGTGAAAGCCGGTGACATCGACAAGGCGATGCAACTAGTCAGCGAGGCGGAGCGGGCCGGTTCGACCAAGGCGAAATCGGTCTTTATTGATGCGGTCAAGCGCTCCCAAAAGGGCTGAATATTGCCCGGTCTTTAAAATATAATATTTATTTGAGGCCTCCCTTGTTGGAGGCCTTTTTAATCGGTAGACTAAAATTGAAAAAAACAGCAAATGGTTACATTAAGTTACAATGCGTTTCGTTGAGTATTGATTTGATTGGCTAAAATACAATGCGAAACAGCACTTTTCATATTTATGGCTTAGCATGAAGATGCCAAAATATATCCGTAATTAGCCGAAAATTCCCGGCGAAATTATCTTGTGATCTCCCCTCCAAATTTTTTATTCGCTTACCCCTGATGGAAGATATTTGCGATCTGCTGGGTTATATTCAGCTGGTCAAAATAAACAAACCCGCGTCGAATTCATGCCGATGAGAGATGATGTTGATGATCGTCTATAAATTGGACTGAAGCGTCTACGGTAAGACATTCCATTCAGGAGCGCACACATGTTAAAAAATGCTTTCTCTAATCTGCAAAAGGTCGGTAAGGCGCTGATGCTGCCAGTATCGGTCTTGCCCGTTGCAGGTATTCTGCTGGGGGTGGGTGCTGCCCACTTCAGCTGGTTGCCGGAAATTGTCTCCCAATTGATGGAGCAGGCCGGTGGTTCCGTATTTGGTCAGATGGCCCTGCTGTTCGCAGTGGGTGTGGCCCTCGGCTTTACCAATAACGACGGCGTATCCGGTCTGTCAGCCATCGTTGGCTACGGCATCATGGTCGCCACCCTGAAGGTCATGGCGCCTGTGATGGGCGTTGAGACCATCGAAACCGGCGTCCTGGGCGGTATCCTCGCCGGTGGCGTGGCCGCATGGGCGTTCAACCGCTTCTACAAGATCCAGTTGCCCGAGTATCTGGGCTTCTTCGCCGGCAAACGCGCCGTGCCCATCATCACCGGTTTCGTCTCCATCGGCCTGGGCGTGATCCTGTCCGTCATTTGGCCGCCGGTGGGCGCTGCCATCGGTGCCTTCTCCGACTGGGCTGCCAACCAGAACCCGGTACTGGCTTTCGGTATCTACGGCGTGGTTGAGCGCTCCCTGATCCCGTTCGGTCTGCACCACATCTGGAACGTACCTTTCTTCTATCAGGCTGGTACCTGTGTCAACGCTGCCGGTGAAACCGTACACGGCATCATGACCTGCTTCCTGACTGCTGACGACGCTTCCCGTGCTGCCGGCAACGGCTTCGGTCAGCTGGCCGGTGGCTACCTGTTCAAGATGTTCGGTCTGCCTGCCGCCGCGTTTGCCATCGCGCACTCCGCCAAGCCGGAAAACCGCGCCAAGATCGTAGGTATCATGGCCTCTGCCGCCCTGACCTCTTTCCTGACCGGTATCACCGAGCCGATCGAATTCTCCTTCCTGTTCATCGCCCCGGTACTGTACGCCATCCACGCCGTGCTGGCTGGTCTGGCCTACGTGCTGACCAACTCCCTGGGCGTGGTACACGGTCACACCTTCTCCAACGGCTTCATCGACTTCGTGGTGCAATCCCCGCGTGCCGATCACATGCTGCTGCTGGTGGGTCTGGGTCTGGTCTATGCCGTCATCTACTACGTGGTCTTCACCGTGGTCATCCGTGCCATGAACCTGAAAACCCCAGGTCGTGAAGACGAAGCGGCCGAAGAGAGCGTTGGTCAGAGCAAGGACGAGATGTCTGCCGCACTGGTCTCTGCCTTCGGTGGCAAAGAGAACATCGCTTCGCTGGACGCCTGCATCACCCGTCTGCGGGTCGGTGTGAAAGACGTGGCCAAGGTTGACCAGGCTGGTCTGAAGAAACTGGGTGCTGCCGGTGTGGTAGTGGCAGGTTCTGGCGTACAAGCCATCTTCGGTACCAAGTCCGACAACCTGAAAACCGACATGGACATCTGGATGAAGAGCAACTAATCCTGTTGCCTGAATACCAGAGTTGTTGAAAAGGGAGGCGCAAGCCTCCCTTTTTGCTGGGCGCCATAGGGTAGCCGGATGCGGTGGTGTATGTTTCGACCGGCGCGGTATCGGTGTTGCCATCGCTTTTGAGCTCAAAGAAAAAGGCGCCCACGGGCGCCTTTGCTGCATCAGACCGGTTTAGAGCTTTTCCAGATCCCGCTCGATTTCGCTGATCTTGTTCTGCACCACTTTTTCCAGGTGGCGCAGGTCGCGCAAGATCTTCTGCTTGATGTCTGGGTCGGCCTGCACGTGCACGCCCTGGGTCAGGTTGTCGAGCTCATCCACCACGTACTTGAGATTGGCGTTGATCTCGGTGACATCCTTGTACTCGTGGGTGCCCGAGTCGACCAGCATGGTCTTGCGCTGGCGCGGATATTTGAACTTGACGCTCTTGGCGAAGAACTCGCCCTTCTGTTTCTTGAAGTAGATCTTGAGGATGTCGTGATTGGCTTCCTGGCGCAGGGTATAGCTGTCCACTGAGGTGGGTTCCTGGATCCCCAGGCTCTTCAGATTCTCGTACATCGGGCTTCCTCGGTTTGAAACGATCCTGACCAATCTATCTTAACCGAGTCGGTACGGCTTGCCTGTGACAGGGGCGCCAAAATCAAAAGGGCGCCATCAGGCGCCCTTTTAAATCACCGTAAACCGCTTACTCGTCGATGGAGCGCAGCAGGGCGTTGATGCCGACCTTGGCGCGGGTCTTGGCATCTACCTTCTTGACGATGACGGCGGCGTACAGGCTGTACTTGCCGCACTTGGAGGGCAGGGAGCCGGAGACGACCACCGAGCCGGCCGGGACGCGGCCGTAGTGGATCTCGCCGGTTTCACGGTCATAGATGCGGGTGGACTGGCCGATGAAGACGCCCATGGAGATGACGGAGCCCTCTTCCACGATCACCCCTTCCACCACTTCGGAACGGGCACCGATGAAACAGTTGTCTTCGATGATGGTCGGGTTGGCCTGCAGCGGCTCCAGTACGCCGCCGATGCCGACGCCGCCGGAGAGGTGCACGTTCTTGCCGATCTGGGCGCAGGAGCCCACGGTAGCCCAGGTGTCGACCATGGTGCCTTCATCGACGAAGGCGCCGATGTTGACGTAGGAGGGCATCAGCACGGTATTGGGGGCGATGAAGGAGCCTTTGCGGGCGGTGGCCGGCGGCACCACGCGCACACCGGCAGCCTTGAACTGCTCGGCGCTGTAGTCGGAGAACTTGAGGGGAACCTTGTCGTAGTACTGGGCGTCGTCACCCTTGATGATGCCGTTGTCATTGATGCGGAAGTAGAGCAGTACCGCCTTCTTCAACCACTGGTGTACCACCCACTCGCCGGCAATTTTCTCGGCTACGCGAGCCTTGCCGGAGTCCAGCAGGTCGATGGCTTGCAGGATGGCGGCCTTGGTGGCGGCATCGACGGAGCCGGGAGTGATGGAATCACGGCGCTCGAAGGCCGCTTCGATGATCTGTTGCAACTCGGTCATGACAGGTTTCCTTTAAAAAATTCCGTTTGTTGTATCACACTTTTCCAATTGTTTTTAAGGGCTCGGGCCGATTTCTTCACGGGAACGCCGATTTATTGTGCTGGCGTGGTCCAACCTTTTGTTCTGCTTGATAAATCAGGGGCTGACTCGGCGTCTTGTGAAGCCTTCACGGGCCCGGCCTGCCCTCATCATCGGCCGACTCTTGCGGGTTGAGCTGGTTGACCAGCCGCTCCTCCAGCGCCTGCTGCTCGGCCTGGGTCAACGGCTCGCCGGCCAGGGTGGTGAGGCTGAAAAAGTCCTCCACCCGCTCGCCGATGGTGGTGATCTTGGCGGCATGGAGCGACAGGCCGCACTGCTGGAACACGGCACCGATGCGGGCCAGTAGGCCTGGGGTATCGAGCGCGGTCAGCTCCAGCAGAGTGTGGCGGGTCTCCCCCTTGTGGGGCAGAAAGACCACCCGGGTCGGCACGCTGAACTGGCGGTGGCGCCGTGACAGGGGTTTGCTGCGCAGCACCAGCTTGCCCGGCTCCTGCAGCGCCTTCTCCAGCGCCTTCTTGATGGTGGCGGTGCGGTTGGGGCTGATGGGCTCGCCGTTGGGCTCGAGCACCACGAAGGTATCGAGCACGTAGTCGCTGCGCGAATTCATGATCTGGGCGTCGTGGATGTTGAGGTTCTTCTGATCCAGCGCCGAGGCCACGGTGGCGAACAGATTCGGGGTGTCGCGACAATAGATGAACACCTCGCTGCCGCCGCGGGTCGGGTGCTTGCCGATGATCACCAGCGGCGCCGGGTTGTCGCCGTGTTCGATGATCTTGCGGCAGTGCCAAGCGATCTGCTCCGGCGTATGGCGCAGGAAGTAGTCTGCCTTGAAGTCGCTCCAGAGCTGGTTGATGGCCTCCTCCGGCACGTCGCGCTGGGCCAGGATCTGCTTGGCCTGGCGCTGGTTCTCGCGGATCTTGAGGCGCATGTCGGGCGGGTTTTCCAGCCCCTGGCGCAGCGCCTTCTGGGTGGCGAAGTAGAGCTCGCGCAGCAGGGTGCCTTTCCAGTCGTTCCAGAGGGTGTCGTTGGTGGCGCAGATATCGGCCACGGTCAGGCAGTAAAGCAGGTCGAGGTGCTGCTCGTCGCGCACCTTCTGGGCAAAGTCGGTGACCACCTCGGGGTCATAGATGTCGCGGCGCTGGGCGGTGACCGACATCAGCAGGTGGTGGCGTACCAGCCAGGCGACCAGCCGGCTCTCGTAGCGATCCAGGCCGTGCAGCTGGCAGAACTCCAGCGCATCGACGGCGCCGAGCTCTGAGTGGTCGCCACGCCGCCCCTTGGCGATGTCGTGGAACAGGGCGGCGATGCTGAGCAGCTCCGGCTTGCGCAGCCGGGTGAACACCTCGTGGCAGAGCGGGTGGGTCTGGCGGCTGGCCGGGTTGGGAAACTGATGGATGTTCTTGAGCAGCCGGTGAGTGTGTTCATCCACCGTGTAGGCGTGGAACATGTCGAACTGCATCTGGCCGACGATGAGGTTCCACTGCGGCAGGTAGGCCGCCAGGATGCCGTACTTGTGCATCAGGGTGAGCGGCTGGCCGATGCCGTTGGGGTGGCGCAGCAGCGCCATGAACAGGCGGCGGCATTCGGGCAAGTCCTGCAGCCAGCAGTTGAGCTTGCGGCGCGCCTCGCGCAGCTGGCGCAGGGCGGCGGAGTGGATGCCGGCAATCTCCGGATGCTGGGCTATCTGGTAGAAGAGGCGCAGGATGGCGGCGGGCTCACGGCCGAACAGTTCGGAATCCACCGCATCGATGAGGCGCCCGCGCAGCTGGAACTCGTCGGAGAGGCGGCGCACGTCCATGGCGGTGTTGCCGAGGATCGCCTCGTCAAACAGCTGCAGCAGCATCTCGTTGAGCTCGGAGACCCGCCGCACCGTCTGGTAGAAGCGTTTCATCATCTGCTCGACCGGGGCGTTGCCTTCCCCCTCGAAGCCCAGCATCTGGGCCACGGTACGCTGGCGATCGAACAGCAGCCGGTTGTCGCCCTTGTTGATGGCCATGTGCAGGGCGAAGCGCACCTTCCACAAAAAATTCTGGCAATCGAGCAGCTCGCGATACTCGGCCCGGTTGAGGAAGCCGTGGCTGGTCATCTCGAACAGGGTGGTGGCGCCGAAGTGGCGGCGAGCCACCCAGGCCAGGGTCTGGATGTCGCGCAGGCCGCCCGGATTGCTCTTGAGATCCGGTTCCAGCTTGTAGGCGGTACCGAGAAACTGCTGGTGGCGCTGGGCCTGCTCTTCGCGTTTGGCCTTGAAGAACTGCTCGCTTGGCCAGAAGTGCTGGGGGCCGGTGGCCTCCTTGAGCTGCTGGAAGCCCGCCTCGCGGCCGGTGATGTAGCGCGCCTCGATGAGGTTGGTGGCAACCGTGATGTCGCCGCGTCCCTGCTCGAGACACTCGGCCACGTTGCGCACCGCCTGGCCCACCTCCAGCTTGAGATCCCACAGCAGGGTGATGAACTCACCGATGCGCAGCCCCAGCACCTCGTCCAACTCGTCCCCTTCGTAGAGGATCAGCAGGTCGATGTCGGAGTGGGGGTGCAGTTCGCCACGGCCATAACCACCCACCGCGATCAGAGTGAGCTCCGTCTTGTCGAAGCCGAACTTTTGCCACAACCGGGTCAGCAGCTCGTCCATGTATTCGGAGCGGGTAGCCACCAGTTCGATGATGTTGTCACCGGCATCGAAGCGGGCGTGCAGCCAGCCGAGAAAACGGCTCAGGTACTCCTTGCAGTTCTCGCGGGTGAGCTGAGCGTCGGGTAACAGGTGGGGGGAAAGCAGGCTGGCATCCATGGCGTCTCACACTCTACTGTCGCACGCCTGTGCGCTGTTCTCGCACGGGTTCGCGGCTGATAAAAACAAAACCCCGGCGGGAGGCCGGGGTTTGATGTTAACCGTGTTTGATGAGACGGTCGATAGTGTCATCCGGGCGCAGGGTCAGCACCTCGCAACCATCCTCGGTCACCAGCAGGGTGTGTTCCCACTGGGCGGAGTCGCCGCCATCCTTGGTGGTCACGGTCCAGCCATCCTTCGGATTGACCTTGCAGTGGTACTTCTTGCTGTTGACCATGGGTTCGATGGTGAAGCACATGCCCGGCTTGAGCTCCTGCTTGCCGCCGTTGCGATAGTGCAGGATCTGCGGCTCTTCATGGAACTCGGCCCCGATGCCGTGGCCACAGTAGTCGCGCACCACGGAGAAACCGGCCTTCTCTACGATGGGCTGGATCACGGCACCGATCTCGGTGATGCACATGCCCGGCCGCACCTGCTTGATGGCGGCGTAGAGGCTCTCCTGGGCGACCTTGCACAGCTGACGGCGCAGCGGGGTGGTCTCACCCACGATGAACATGGCGGAGGTATCGCCGTGGTAGCCATCCTTGATGACGGTGATGTCCAGGTTGATGATGTCCCCTTCCCGCAGTTTCTTGTGGTTCGGGATGCCGTGGCAGATCACATCGTTCACCGAGGTGCAGATGGACTTGGGGAAGCCGTGGTAGTTGAGCGGCGCAGGGATGGCCTGCTGCACGTCGACGATGTAGTCGTGGCAGAGGGTGTTCAGTTCGTCGGTGGTGACGCCCGCCTTGACGTGGGGGGCGATCATGACCAGCACATCGGCGGCCAGTTGGCCGGCAACGCGCATCTTTTCAATCTCTTCCGGTGTCTTGATTTTAATGGACATGGGATCTCTCTTGGGACCTGATCGCGCATCTATCGATGTCCGGCAATCAGGTAATGAAAAATAGATGCGTTTGCAATCAGGCCAAAATTTTATCCCCAACCCCCGTTTACTTCCAGTGTGATTGTCATCACAGCGTCAAATCGGCGCTTCAGCATGCTGCCCAGGGATCCATTTTTAGCGGTTCGGCTGGTGGTGTCCTGACCAAAGTTATGGTATAAAGCGCGCCGGAATGGGGAACTTGTGTCCTCATTCCATCACCCTTACTTAAACAACACACACACATCGACACATATGCCGGGGTGCCTTAACGGGTCGGTTATATGGGATGTGTGGAGGCCTAACCCCAATAGAGGTATAAAATGGCTAAAGTTTCTATGCGCGACATGCTGCAAGCCGGCGTTCACTTCGGTCACCAGACTCGTTACTGGAACCCGAAAATGAAATCCTACATCTTCGGTGCCCGCAGCAAGGTTCACATCATCAACCTGGAAAAAACCGTTCCGATGTTTGACGATGCCATGAACTTCATCAGCTCCGTAGCTGCCAAGAAGGGCAAGGTACTGTTCGTAGGTACCAAGCGTGCCGCGTCTGAAGCCGTAAAAGAAGCCGCTGAGCGTTGCGACCAGTTCTATGTTAACCACCGCTGGCTGGGCGGCATGCTGACCAACTGGAAAACCGTTCGTCAGTCCATCAAGCGCCTGAAAGATCTGGAAACCCAGAGCCAAGACGGTACCTTCGACAAGCTGACCAAGAAAGAGGCGCTGATGCGTACTCGCGAAATGGAAAAGCTGGAGAAGAGCCTGGGTGGTATCAAGAACATGGGCGGCCTGCCTGACGTTCTGTTCGTTGTCGATGCCGACCACGAGCACATCGCTATCAAAGAAGCCAACAACCTGGGTATCCCGGTAGTTTCCATCGTTGATACCAACTCCAACCCGGACGGCGTTGACTATGTCATCCCGGGTAACGACGACGCTATCCGTGCCGTTCAGCTGTACCTGAATGCTGCTGCTGACACCGTACTGGAAGCTCGCGCTCAGGACATCGTTGTTCAAGCCGAACAAGATGGCTTCGTTGAAGCTGAGTAATTGATAAGGACTGTAAAGCCCTTATTAACCAAGCTGATGTAATTGGTTAGCAGGGGCCCTTGTGGCCCCTGTTTCTTGTCAATTCAAGACCGAGGATACTGGACATGGCAAACATTTCTGCCGCCCTGGTAAAAGAACTGCGCGAGCGCACCGCCGCTGGCATGATGGATTGCAAAAAAGCACTGGAAGAAGCCAACGGTGATATCGAACTGGCTATCGAAAACATGCGCAAATCCGGTCAGGCCAAAGCCGCCAAGAAAGCTGGCCGTATCGCCGCTGAAGGTGTGATCTTCGCCCGTACCGAAGGCAACGTTGCCGTCATGATCGAGCTGAACTGCGAGACTGACTTCGTTTCCAAGGATGCCGGCTTCCTGGCCATGGGTCAGAAAATCGTTGAAATCGCCGCTACCCAGAAGATCGCTGACGTTGACGCGCTGAAAGCCGCCGACTTCGGCAACGGCGAGTCCGTTGAGCTGACCATCACCAACCTGATCGCCAAGATCGGTGAGAACATGAACCTGCGTCGCGTGATGCTGGTTGAAGGTGACAACCTGGGCACCTACGTTCACGGCTCCCGCATCGGTGTTATCACCAAGCTGACCGGTGGTTCCGACGAGCTGGCCAAAGATCTGGCCATGCACGTTGCTGCCAACAGCCCGCAATTCGTCAAGCCGGAAGATGTGTCTGCCGAAGTCGTTGCCAAAGAGCGCGAAATCCAGATCGACATCGCCATCAACTCTGGCAAGCCGAAAGAGATCGCCGAGAAAATGGTTGAAGGCCGCATGAAGAAGTTCACCGGTGAGGTTTCCCTGACTGGTCAACCGTTCGTGAAAGATCCTTCCATGACCGTTGCCGAGCTGCTGAAGAAAGAAGGCGCTGACGTTGTTTCCTTCACCCGTTTCGAAGTGGGCGAAGGCATCGAGAAGCAAGAGACCGATTTCGCTGCGGAAGTTGCAGCCCAAATCGCGGCCGCTCAAAAGGCCTAATCGAACCGGTTTTTCCGTTTCCCCAGACCGCGACTTATGTCGCGGTCTTTATATGACCAGGAATCAGTGACATGAGTACCAATCCCAAGCCTGCATACAGACGTGTTCTTCTGAAGTTGAGTGGTGAAGCCCTGCAAGGATCCGAGGGTTTTGGCATTGATCCGGCGGTGCTGGATCGGATGGCCCAAGAGATCAAAGAACTGGTTGAGCTGGGTGTTCAGGTCGGTCTGGTCATCGGTGGCGGCAACCTGTTCCGTGGTGCCGGTCTTGCCAAGGCGGGCATGAACCGCGTGGTGGGCGACCACATGGGTATGCTGGCTACCGTGATGAACGGTCTGGCCATGCGTGATGCCCTGCATCGTGCTTATGTGAATGCCCGTCTGATGTCTGCCATCTCCCTGCAAGGCATCTGTGACTCCTATGTCTGGGCCGAAGCCATCAGCCAGCTGCGCGCCGGCAAGGTGGTGATCTTCTCCGCCGGTACCGGCAACCCCTTCTTCACTACCGATTCTGCGGCCTGTCTGCGCGGGATCGAGATCGAAGCTGACGTCGTGCTCAAGGCCACCAAGGTCGATGGCGTGTTCACCGACGATCCGGTCAAGAACCCGGATGCCGTGCTGTGCCATGAACTGAGTTATGATGAAGTTCTTGAAAAAGAACTCAAAGTAATGGATCTTGCTGCTTTTACTCTGGCCCGCGACCACGATCTGCCGATCCGGGTGTTCAACATGAACAAGCCGGGTGCGCTGCGTCGGGTGATCATGGGCGAGCCGGAAGGTACCCTGATCCATCACGTCAGCAAGTGAGACAAGCGTGAGCTTCGGCTCGTTTGTCCATGACGCCAGCCAATAAGATAGATACGGGCCGGTTGACGGCTCGTTCGCCAAAAGGAAAACCACTGTGATCAACGAGATTAAAAACGACGCCAAGGACCGCATGGCCAAGAGCGTAGAGTCGCTCAAGACCCAGATGTCCAAGATCCGTACCGGCCGTGCTCACCCGAGCCTGCTCGACGGTATCCAGGTGGAGTATTACGGTGCGGCCACTCCTCTGAAACAGTTGGCCAACGTGGTGGCTGAAGATGCCCGCACCCTCTCCATCTCCATCTTTGACCGCTCCATGATCCAGGCGGTGGAAAAGGCCATCCTGACCTCCGATCTGGGCCTCAACCCGTCCAGCAACGGGCAGACCCTGCGCGTGCCGCTGCCGCCGCTGACCGAAGAGCGTCGCCGCGACCTGACCAAGATCGTGCGTGCCGAAGCGGAAGGTGCTCGGGTTGCCGTGCGCAACATCCGTCGCGATGCCAACGCCGACCTGAAAGCACTGCTCAAAGACAAAGAGATCTCCGAAGACGACGACCGTCGTGCTCAGGAAGAGATCCAGAAGCTGACCGATTCCTTCATCAAGCTGGTAGACGAAGCACTGGCCCTGAAGGAAAAGGAGCTAATGGAAATCTAAGCCTCTGACAGGTATATTACGAGCGCCGTGTAGTGCCCCTGCACGGCGCTTTTGTCTTTGTGGGAGAAATGAATGTCGCTTTTGGCAGCCGTAGGTGATTGCGCCAATTCGTCCTTGCCTCGTCACGTCGCCATCATCATGGACGGCAACGGACGCTGGGCCCAGAACCGTGGCAAGATGCGGGTCTATGGCCACAAGGCAGGCGTGAAGTCTGTTCGCGAGGCGGTAACCTTTGCTGCGCGGGCCAAGATAGACGCGCTGACCCTGTTTGCGTTTTCCAGCGAGAACTGGCGTCGCCCGGAAGGGGAGGTCAGCGCCTTGATGGAGCTGTTCATGACGGTGCTGGGCCGTGAGGTGCAGAAGCTGCACAGCAACGGCATCCGGCTCAAGGTGATCGGTGATACCGCCCGTTTCAGCGAGCGTCTGCAGGCCAAGATTGCCAAGGCGGAGGCGCTGACCGCCAACAATCAGGGGCTGACCCTCAATATCGCCGCCAATTACGGTGGTCAGTGGGACATCGCCCAGGCGGCCCGCAAGCTGGCCCGTGCCGTGGCGAGCGGGGAACTGGCTGCCGACCAGATAGATGAAGCCATGCTTGGCCGCGAGGTATGCATGGCCGACCTGCCGCCGGTGGATCTGCTGATCCGCACCGGGGGCGATCATCGCATCAGCAATTTTGTGTTATGGCAGCTCGCCTATGCCGAGCTCTATTTTACCCCGGTGCTGTGGCCTGATTTCAACGAGGCCGAGTTCAGCGAGGCCGTTGCCTCCTTCGTGGCCCGTGAGCGTCGTTTCGGCTGCACGGGTGAACAGATCCGGGAATTGATCGCCGAGCAACAGACCGGCTAACCCCCCTCCCAAGAGAGAGGCTTCTTTTGCTAAAACAACGAATTATTACCGCATTGCTACTGGTTCCCCTGGTGTTGGGGGCGCTGTTTTTTCTGCCGTTGAAATTCTTTGCCCTGTTGGCATCCCTGGTATTTCTGTTGGCCAGCCGCGAGTGGAGCGGCTTCGTCTCTGCCAAGCCGCAGCAGTGGCTGCCGCTGGTGTACTGCCTGCTGCTCGGAGCCAGCCTGTTCTGGCTGCCGGTGGAGCAGCTGTGGACTCCTCATCTGCATCCGCTGGTGATGGGCGTGCTCTGGACCGCCGTCAGCTGGTGGCTGCTGGGGCTGCTGCTGGTGTTGCGCTATCCCCAGAGTGCCAAGCTGTGGAAGGAGTCCATCTGGCTCAAGTCCCTGTTCGGCCTGGTGACCCTGGTCCCCTTCTTCTGGTCCCTGGTGGCCATCCGTGGTTACAACTTCTATCACGACCCCATGATGGGGGCCTGGATCCTGCTGTTCGTGATGGGACTGGTCTGGGCGGCAGATTCTGGCGCGTATTTTTTCGGCAAGGCGTTCGGCAAACACAAGCTGGCGCCGGCCGTGAGCCCCGGCAAAACCATCGAAGGCATGTGTGGCGGCCTGTTTACCGCCAGCCTGCTGGCGGTCGGGGTGACCTGGTTCATGGGCTTCGTGCCCGCCAAGATGGCCATCGTGCTGTTCTGCTCCTTGCTGGCGGTGCTGGCCTCGGTGCTCGGCGATCTCACCGAGAGCATGTTCAAGCGCGAAGCCGGCATCAAGGATTCAGGCACCCTGTTGCCCGGCCACGGTGGCATCCTCGATCGGATCGATAGCCTGACCGCCGCGCTGCCGGTATTCCTGCTCAGCTATCTGTTGCTCAGCCAGGAGTTTTGATGCTCAGCCTGATGCGTCTGCCTGCGGCGGGCGCCATCCATTCGTCATACAGCGGGAGTTTTGATGCATAACCTGGTGATTCTGGGAGCCTCCGGCTCCATCGGTCAGAGTACGCTCAAGGTACTGCGGCACAATCCGGGGCGCTGGCAGGTACTGGCGCTGACCGCGGCCCGCAGCGTGGAGGCCATGCTGCGCGACTGCCTCGAATTCTCCCCCCGCTTCGCCGTCATGGTGGACGAGGCCGCCGCCAGCGAGCTGGCCGCTCAACTCAAGACCCACGGCAGCGCGACTCACGTCATGGCTGGCCCGGCCGCCCTGTGCGAAGTGGCCGCTCACCCCGATGCCCACAGTGTGATGGCCGCCATCGTCGGTGCCGCCGGGCTTGCGCCCACCATGGCTGCCGTGCGTGCCGGCAAGCGCATCCTGCTGGCCAACAAGGAGGCCCTGGTGATGTCCGGCGCCTTCTTCATGGAGGCGGTGCGCGAGCACGGGGCCGAGCTGCTGCCCATCGACAGCGAACACAACGCCATTTTCCAGTGCCTGCCCGAGGCCATCCAGCGCCAGCCGGGCTTTTGCGACCTGGCGGGAGCGGGCATCAGCAAGATCCTGCTGACCGGCTCCGGCGGCCCGTTCCGTTATACCGACATCGCTGAGCTGGCCCGCGTCACCCCGGCTCAGGCCATCGCCCATCCCAACTGGTCCATGGGGGCCAAGATCTCGGTCGACTCCGCCACCATGATCAACAAGGGGCTGGAGTACATCGAGGCGCGCTGGCTGTTCAACGCGGCGCCCGAGCAGATCCAGGTGGTGATCCATCCCCAGTCGGTGATTCACTCCATGGTGCAGTACAAGGACGGCTCCGTGCTGGCCCAGCTCGGCAATCCGGACATGTGCACCCCCATCGCCCACGCGCTGGCCTATCCGGCTCGAATCGAGTCCGGTGTGGAACCTTTGGATTTCTTCAGTGTCGGAGAGTTCAGCTTTATCCGTCCCGACTATGAGCGCTATCCCTGCCTGCAGCTTGCCATGCATGCCTGTCAGCAGGGGCAGGCCGCGACTACGGCCCTCAATGCCGCCAACGAGGAGGCCGTGGCGGCTTTCCTTGCAGAGCGGATCGGTTTTATGGATATTGCCAGAGTCAATGAGGCCACCATGCTCGCCCTGGGCGGTACGGTGGCCGGTTCGCTGGACGATTTGATTGCGCTGGATGGGGCGGCCCGTGCCCGTGCTCACAATTTGATTGAGGAGCTTAGCTGATGAGAGCTGTTTCGTGGCATTGTGCTGCCTTCACCCTGATTGTCGGAGACAGGACCATGCATGAAAGCGAGGTGATGGGCTGATGGGCGGTGTGTTGTGGAACATCGGTGCCTTTATCGTCGCCCTCGGGCTGCTGGTTGCGGTACATGAATTCGGCCACTTCTGGGTGGCGCGTCGCTGCGGCGTCAAGGTCGAACGTTTCTCCATCGGTTTCGGCAAGGCCATCTGGCGTCGGCTGGGCAAGGATGGCACCGAGTACGTGCTGGCCCTGATCCCCCTCGGCGGTTACGTCAAGATGCTGGACGGCCGGGTGGACGAGCTCAAACCGGGTGACGAGCAGTACGCTTTCAATCACAAGAGCGTCTGGGCGCGGATGGCCATCGTGGCTGCCGGCCCCATGGCCAACTTCGTGTTTGCCCTGTTCGCCCTCTGGCTGATGTTCATGATCGGCGTGCCCGCCGTCAAACCCGTGGTGGGTGAGGTACGTCCCGCGTCCATCGTGGCGGCGGCCGGGGTGGAACCCGGCATGGAGATCGTCGGCGTCGGCGGCGAGGAGACCGGTGACTGGGAGAGCGTGACCTATGCCCTCATCAGCCACCTTGGCGATGACTCGGTCCAGCTCAAGCTCAAGGCGGCCAACACCAGCTACGCGGTGGACAAGACATTGCAGCTGGCCGGCTGGAAATTTGACCCCGACAAGGAGTCTCCCATCGGCAGCCTGGGCATAGTGCCGCTTGGTGGCAAGGTGCTGCCGGTGGTCGATGCGGTGGTGGCCGCGAGCGCCAGCGAGAAGGCCGGCGTTCAGGCGGGCGATCGCATCAAACGGGTAGGGGAGCAGGAGATCACCGAGTGGGCCCAGTTTGTCCACCAGGTGCAGCAGTCGCCCCGGCAGCCGCTTGAGGTGACCGTCGAGCGGGCGGGCAGCGAGCTGACCCTGACCCTGACGCCGGATGCCAAGAAGGTGCGGGGCCAGCTGGTCGGTTTTGTCGGCCTGTCGCCGCAACTGGTTCCATTACCGGATGAGTATCGGATTCTGTTACAGTATGGGCCTTTGCAAGCCCTGTGGCAGGGCGCCCAGAAGACCTGGAGCCTGACCACCCTGACCTTCGACATGATCGGCAAGCTGATCGGTGGCATCGTCTCGCTGGACAACCTGAGCGGCCCCATCTCCATTGCCAAGGGCGCGGGCAGCAGTGCCGACTACGGTCTGGTCTACTTTCTCGGCTTTCTGGCGCTGATCAGCGTCAACCTGGGGATCATCAACCTGTTCCCCCTGCCGGTGCTGGACGGTGGCCATCTGGTCTACTTCCTCATCGAGGCGGTCACCGGCAAGCCGGTATCAGAAAAAATTCAGGAAGTGGGTTTCCGGATTGGCGCCGCCATTCTGATGTTACTGATGGGTATTGCGCTGTTTAATGATTTCGCTCGCCTCTGAGGCCAGAGCATCAACAAGGACACATAAGAACAAAATGGCTGTTAAAAAAGCATTGGTGTTGAGTTGCCTGCTGGGTGCCAGTTTCCTGGCCCAGGCGGCCCCTGCCTCTTTTGTGGTGCAAGATATTCAGGTTGAAGGTCTGCAGCGGGTGACCCTGGGTGCCGCCCTGCTGAACCTGCCGATCCGGGTGGGCGATTCCGTCGATTCCGTGACGCTGGCCAACGCCATCAAGAAGCTCTATGCCTCCGGCAACTTCGAGGACGTCAAGGTCTACCGCGACGGCCAGGTGCTGCAAGTGGCGGTCAAAGAGCGGCCGACCATCTCCAGCATCGAGTTTTCCGGCAACAAGGATATCAAGGAAGAGCAGCTGACCCAGAGCCTGGAGTCCTCCGGCATCCGGGTGGGTGATCCGCTGGATCGCACCGTGCTGAGCTCCCTCGAGAAGGGGCTGGAAGATTTCTACTACGGTGTGGGCAAGTACTCCGCCAAGGTCAAGGCCATCGTCACCCCGCTGCCGCGCAACCGGGTCGACCTCAAGTTCACCTTCGTGGAAGGGGAAGCGGCCAAGATCCAGCAGATCAACATCGTCGGCAACAACGTGTTCCCGGAAGAGAAGCTGCTGGCCCAGCTCTCCCTCAAGGACGACGTGCCCTGGTGGAACTTCACCGGTGACCAGCGCTACCAGAAGCAGAAGCTGGCCGGCGACATCGAAACCCTGCGCTCCTACTACATGGACCGCGGTTACATCCGCTTTACCCAGGAGTCGACCCAGGTCTCCATGACCCCGGACAAGAAGGGGGTCTACGTCACCCTCAACGTCAAGGAAGGGGATCAATACAAGGTGTCCGGCATCCAGCTCAAGGGCGATCTGATCGATCGCGGCGGCGAGATGAAGGGGCTCATCCCCATCGAGACCGGCAGCATCTACTCCGCCAGCCAGGTGACCCACACCGAAGAGGTGCTCTCCAAGTTCCTCGGTCGCTACGGCTACGCCTACCCGAAAGTGGTCACCTTCCCGCAGGTCAACGATCAGACCAAGGAAGTGGAGCTCATCGTCAACATCGAGCCGGGCCCCCGCGTCTATGTGCGCAACATCAACTTCACCGGCAACGTCACCACCAAGGACGAAGTGCTGCGCCGCGAGATGCGTCAGATGGAGGGCACCTGGCTCTCTTCCGACAGCGTCGAGCAGTCCAAGACCCGTCTCAACCGCCTCGGCTTCTTCGAAACCGCCGAAGTGGACACCAAGCGGGTGCCGGGCAGCGATGACCAGGTCGATCTGGACTTCAAGGTCAAGGAGCAGCCGGCCGGTTCCATCAACGCCGGTGTGGGCTACGGTACCGAATCTGGCCTGAGTCTGCAGGCGGGCCTGCAGCAGGACAACTTCATGGGGACCGGCAAGAAGATCGGCATCTCCGCCAGTACCAACAAGTACTCCAAGAGCGTCGACCTCAGCTACAACGATCCCTACTTCACCGTGGACGGGGTCAGCCTCGGCGGTCGTCTCTACTACAACCAGTTCAGTGCGGCCGACGCCAACATCGTGGACTACGAGAACACCACCATCGGCTTCCGCCTCTCCAGTGGTTTCCCGGTCAACGAGAACAACCGTCTCGACTTCAGCCTCGGGGTCGAAAACAACAAACTGTCCCAGCCCAACCCCTATCTGCAGGTGGATGAGTTCTGGAAGGTGTACAGCGAGAACAAGGATGGCGACAACCGCATGGTGTTCAACACCGTCGACGTCACCGCCGGCTGGACCCGTTCCACCCTCAACAAGGGCCAGTTCCCGACCGCCGGTGACCGTCAGCGGGTCAACGCCAAGGTGACCGTGCCGGGCATGGATCTGCAGTACTTCAAGCTCAACGCCGAAGACGCGCACTACTTCCCGTTCGATGCGGATCACAAGTGGGTGCTGATGGCCAAGGCGCGTGCCTCCTACGGCAACGGCTACGGCAGCAACGGCAGCTATGACCACGTATTGCCGTTCTTCGAGAACTACTTCGCCGGTGGTTTCGATACCCTGCGCGGCTTCAAGAGCAATACCGTGGGTCCGAAGGCGCTCTACTACTACAACCTGAGCGGCAACGACGTCATCCAGGGCACCGACAGCTCGGTGGGCGGCAACGCCCTGGCGGTCGCCTCCCTCGAGATGATAGTGCCGACGCCGTTTGCGTCCGAGACCTATCAGCCGCAACTGCGGACCAGCTTCTTCATCGATGCCGGCTCCGTGTGGGATACCACCTTTGACTATGACCAGTACCGCAACCGTTGTTTCAGCGGCTGCAACTATCTGGCCGACTATTCCGATCCGACCAACTACCGCGCCTCGGCCGGTCTGTCGCTGCAGTGGCTCTCCCCGATGGGCCCGCTGGTGTTCGCGATTGCCCGTCCGCTCAAGCAGTACGAGGGCGACCGGACCGAGTTCTTCTCATTCAACATCGGCCGTACCTTCTAAGGACGGACCCTGCCCCCACCCAGCGGTGGGGGTATTCAATGATGGGACGCGCAGCTTGCGTGCCTCACCAGGTAACAAGTCGGTCCGGGTACCACTTGCATAATCAGGTAAATCAGGTAGCCCTCACATGAGGGAACAAGGAGTAAGTGTGAATAAAGCGTTGAAAGTAGCTGGTTTGAGTTTTGCACTGATGGCTGCCGGCATGGGCTCCGCCTTGGCCGAGACCAAGATCGCCGTGGTCGACATGGGCGAAGTATTCCAAAAGCTGCCCCAGCGTGAAGCAGTCTCCAAGAAGCTGAAAGGCGAATTCGAGCCGCGCATGCGTGAGCTGCAGAAGCTGGAATCCGACGGTCAGAAACTGGTCGAGAAGTTCAAGAAGGACGAAGCCTTCATGAGCGCCGAGCAGAAGAAGCAGAACCAGGAGAAGCTGGCCAAGCTGCAGATGGAGTTCAACCAGAAGCGTCAGGCGTTTGAACAGGACAACGGTCGCCGTCAGTCCGAAGAGCGCAACAAGATCCTGACCAAGGTGCAGGCTGCCATCGATTCCATCGCCAAGAGCAATGGTTACGATCTGGTGCTGGAGCGCAACGCCGCCCCGTACGCCGCCAGCAAGCTGGACATCTCTGCCCAGGTTATTTCTCAGGTAAGCAAGAGCAACTAATTGATGGCATTCACTCTCGCACAGCTGGCCCAGCAACTGGGGGCCCAGGTCCATGGCGACGGAACCCTGGAAATCCGCAAGGTAGCGACACTGGAAAAGGCCGGGGAGGGGGATATCACCTTCCTGTCCAATAAAAAGTACCGGCATTATCTGGAGCAGAGCAAGGCGACCGCCGTGCTCATCACAGAAGCGGATCTGCCATTTTGTCCCACCAATGCCCTGGTGCTCAAAGACCCCTATGTGGGCTTTGCCCGGGTTGCCCAACTGCTGGACACCACCCCACAGCCGGCCACGGATATCCATCCGAGCGCCGTCATCGCGGCGGACGTGCAACTGGGCGAGAGAGTGGCCATCGGGGCCAATGCGGTGATCGAATCCGGCGTGGTGCTGGGGGATGATGTGCGCATCGGTCCGGGCTGTTTCGTTGGCAAGAATACCCGACTGGGAGCTCGCTCCCGGTTGTGGGCCAACGTTACCCTGTATCACAACATCACCATGGGCACCGACTGTCTGGTTCAATCCGGCACAGTGATCGGGGCCGATGGGTTCGGTTATGCCAACGAGCGCGGCGAGTGGATCAAGATCCCCCAGCTCGGCGGCGTGACCATCGGCAACCGGGTCGAGATCGGTGCCTGCACCACCATCGACCGCGGCGCGCTGGAAGATACCCGCATCGCTGACAACGTCATCATCGACAACCAGTGCCAGATCGCCCACAACGTCGAGATCGGCTACGGCACCGCCGTGGCGGGCTCCACCGTGATGGCAGGTAGTCTCAAGGTCGGCAAATACTGTATCATTGGCGGCGCCTCCGTCTTTAACGGGCACATGGAGATCTGCGACCAGGCCACCGTTACCGGCATGGCCATGGTGATGCGACCCATTACCGAGCCCGGTGTCTACTCTTCCGGCATCCCCCTGCAAACCAATAAAGAGTGGCGCAAGACCGCCGCCCGGGTGATGCGTATCGAAGAGATGCACAAGCGGTTGAGCAAGCTTGAGAAGAAGCTGGACCAAGAATAATCACGATTGGTATAGGGTACTGTTTTGACTACTGAAAAGAAGAGCCTGGGTATCCAGGAAATAATGGATCTGCTGCCCCACCGTTATCCGTTCCTGATGGTGGACAAGGTGGAAAACTACGAGATCAGCGATGAGCGCAAGACCTTGCGTGCCATCAAGAACGTCTCGTTCAACGAGCCGATCTTTCAGGGCCACTTCCCGGCCAAGCCGGTGTTCCCCGGCGTGCTGATCCTGGAAGCCATGGCACAGGCCACCGGTATCCTGGCGTTTACCATGGTGGGCAAGCCGTCTCCCAATGAACTCTATTACTTTGCCTCAATCGACAACGCTCGTTTCAAGCGTCCGGTGGGCCCCGGCGATCAGCTGGTGCTCGACGTGGAATTCCTGAAAGAGCGTCGCGGTATCGCCAAGTTCACCGGTGTGGCCACGGTCAACGGTGAAGTGGTCTGTACCGCCGAGCTGATGTGCGCCAAACGCGAGGTTTAACACACGTGATCGACCAGACTGCCATCATTCACGATACTGCCGTCGTCCATGAGTCTGCCGTCATCGGTAAAGGGGTTGAAATCGGCCCCTTTTCTGTCATCGGTGCCGAGGTGGAAATCGGCGACAACACCTGGGTCAGCTCCCATGTGGTGATCAAGGGCCCGACCAAGATTGGTCGCGGCAACAAGATCTTCCAGCACACCTCCATCGGTGAGGATTGCCAGGACAAGAAGTACGCCGGCGAGCGCACCTTCCTCGAGATCGGCGACAACAACGTCTTTCGCGAGAACTGCACCGTGCACCGCGGCACCATCCAGGATCAGTCCCTGACCAGGATCGGCAGCGGCAACCTGTTCATGGTCAACGTTCACGTTGCCCACGACTGCATCATCGGTGACAACTGCATCTTCGCCAACAACGCGACCCTGGCGGGCCACGTGGTGATCGGCGATTTCGTGATCTTCGGCGGTCTCTCCGCGATCCACCAGTTCGGCCGCGTCGGCTCCCACGCCTTCGTCGGTGGCTGCGCCGCCCTCAACAAGGACGTGCCGCCCTACGTGATGGCCGCCGGCAACTACGCCAAGCCGTTCGGGGTCAACTCCGAGGGGCTGCGTCGCCGTGGTTATACGCCTGAGGCCATCTCCGCCGTCAAGCGCGCCTACAAAGAGATCTTCCGCTCCGGCAAGACCATCGAAGAGGTGCTGCCGGTGCTGACTGAGATGGCGCAAGCCGAGCCGGCAATCCAGCTCTACGTGGATTTCCTCAAAGACAACGAGCGCGGGATCATCCGTGCCTGATCCCGTTCGCATCGGTATCGTCGCCGGAGAGGTTTCCGGCGACATTCTGGCTGCCGGCCTGGTGCGCGAGCTGCAGGCCCGCTACCCGGACGCCCAGTTCGAAGGGATCGCCGGGCCGCGCATGCAGGCCCTCGGCGTGAAGGCGCTGTTCGAGATGGAAGAGCTTTCCGTCATGGGGATCACCGAGGTGCTGGGCCGTCTGCCGCGCATTCTCAAGGTCCGCCGCGAACTGCTGCGCCACTTCATCGCCAATCCGCCCGACATCTTCATCGGGGTGGATGCACCGGATTTCAATATCGGGGTGGAGCTCAAACTGCGCCGCGCCGGTATCAAGACGGTTCACTACGTCAGCCCCTCGGTGTGGGCCTGGCGCCAGAACCGCATTCACAAGATCAAGGCCGCCACCGACATAGTGCTCGCCTTCCTGCCGTTCGAGAAAGCCTTCTACGACCGCTTCGATGCCCCTTGCCGCTTCGTCGGCCACACCATGGCGGACGACATCCCGCTGGTGCCGGATCAGGCCGCGGTACGCAGAACCCTCGGCATCGACGCCAACCGGCGCTGGCTGGCGGTGCTGCCGGGCAGCCGCAGTGCCGAGGTGGGCTTTATGTCGCCCCTGTTTCTCGAGGCCTGCAAGCACCTGACGGTGCGCTATCCGGATCTCGGTTTCATCGTGCCGCTGGTCAACCAGAAGCGGCGCGAGCAGTTCCTGGCCATCAAGGCCGAGCTGGCGCCGGATCTCGACATGGTGCTGCTGGAAGGGCAGGGCCGCGAGGCGATGATCGCCGCCGACGTGGTGATGCTGGCCTCCGGCACCGCGGCGCTTGAAGCCATGCTGGTGAAAAAGCCGATGGTGGTGGGGTACAAGCTCAAGCCGTTCAGCTACTGGCTGGCCCAGCGGCTGGTGAAGACCGAATTCGTCTCCCTGCCCAACCTGCTGGCCGGCCGCATGCTGGTGCCTGAGCTCATCCAGCACGAATGCACCCCGGAGAATCTGGTGGTCGAGGTGAGCAAGTTCTTCGAGCACGACAACAGCGCGCTGGTGAATACCTTCACCGAGCTCCATCAGCTCATCCGCTGCAACGCGGATCAGCAGGCGGCCGAAGCGGTGGCCGAGCTGCTCGGCAGATAACTTCCGGGCGGCCGCAGGGGCTGCACCAACGTGACGCCAGGCCCTGCGGGGCCTGTTTTGATTCAAGGCTACAAGATGATGATCGATATTCCTGACGACAGGCTGGTTGCCGGTGTGGACGAGGTGGGCCGTGGCCCGCTGGTGGGTGACGTGGTCACCGCCGCGGTGATTCTTGACCCGGCCAACCCCATCATCGGGCTGAACGACTCCAAGAAGCTCTCCGAGAAGAAGCGGCTCGCCCTGTTTGACGAGATCAAAGAGAAGGCGCTGGCCTGGTCCGTCGGCCGTGCCAGCCCGGCGGAGATCGACGAGCTCAACATCCTTCACGCCACCATGCTGGCGATGCAGCGCGCCGTGGCGGGGTTGAAGGTCACCCCGGCGCTGGTCTTTATCGATGGTAATCGCTGTCCGGCATTGCCGATGGAGGCCCGCGCCGTGGTCAAGGGTGACAGCCTGGTGGCTGCCATCAGCGCCGCATCGATTCTGGCCAAGGTGACTCGCGATGCGGAGATGACCGAGCTGGACAGCCGTCATCCCGAGTACGGTTTCGCCCGTCACAAGGGCTATCCGACCGCGGAGCACCTCGCCATCCTGGCCGAGCGCGGCCCGCTGCCTGAATATCGCAAAAGTTTCAAACCGGTGCGTCGCGCACTGGGGATCGAATAGACCATGCAATTTAGTCCGAGCAACGAGAGGGGATGACGATGGCTGAACCCCGTTTTATCCACCTGCGGGTCCACTCCGACTTCTCCATGGTCGACGGCCTGCAGAAGATCAATCCCATCGTCGGTGCGGCGGCGGCCAACAACATGCCGGCGCTGGCGCTGACCGACCAGATGAACATGTGTGGCCTGGTGCGCTTCTACGGCGCCGCCCACGGCAAGGGCGTCAAGCCCATCGTCGGGGCCGACTTCTGGGTGCAGAGTGACGAGCTTGGCGACGAGCAGTTCCGCCTCACCCTGCTCGCCATGGACAACGACGGCTACCAGAACATCACCTTGCTCATCTCCCGCGGCTATCAGCGCGGTCACGTGCAGGGGCGCCCGGTCATCGACAAGGCCTGGCTGGCCGAGCACGCCAAGGGGGTGATCGTGCTCTCCGGCGGGCGCGAGGGGGACGTGGGCAAGTTCCTGCTCAAGGGCAACCGCCAGATGACCGAGCAGTGTCTCGCCTTCTATCAGACCCACTTCCCCGACGCCTATTATCTGGAGCTGTTGCGTACCGGCCGCCCCGATGAAGAGGTCTACCTGCACATGGCGGTGGCGATTGCCACCGAGTTCGCGCTGCCGGTGGTGGCCACCAACGAGGTGGTGTTCCTCACCGCCGATGACTTCGACGCCCACGAGATCCGGGTCGCCATCCACGACGGCTATACCCTGATGGACAAGCGCCGGCCGCGCCGCTACAGCCCGCAGCAGTATCTGCGCAGCCAGGAGGAGATGGCGGAGCTGTTTGCTGACATCCCCGAGGCGCTGGAGAACACGGTGGAGATCGCCAAGCGCTGCAACGTGACGGTGCGCCTCGGTGAATACTTCCTGCCCAACTTCCCGACCGGTGACATGACCACCGAAGACTTCCTGGTCATGAAGTCGAAAGAGGGGTTGGAGGAGCGGCTGGAATTCCTGTTCCCGGATCCGGCGGTGCGGGCCGAGCGCCGCCCCGAGTATGACGAGCGGCTCGACATCGAGCTCAAAGTGATCAACCAGATGGGCTTCCCGGGTTACTTCCTCATCGTGATGGAGTTTATCCAGTGGTCCAAGGACAACGGCATCCCCGTTGGCCCGGGCCGGGGCTCGGGGGCGGGTTCTCTGGTGGCCTACGCCCTCAAGATCACCGACCTAGATCCGCTGGAATTTGACCTGCTGTTCGAACGTTTCCTGAACCCCGAGCGGGTATCCATGCCCGACTTCGACGTCGACTTCTGCATGGACAGGCGCGACGAGGTGATCGACCACGTCTCCGAGATGTACGGTCGGGAGGCGGTATCGCAGATCATCACCTTCGGCAGCATGGCGGCCAAGGCGGTGGTGCGGGACGTGGGCCGGGTGCTGGGCCACGCCTACGGCTTCGTCGATCGCATCTCCAAGCTGATCCCGCCGGATCCGGGCATGACCCTGGCCAAGGCGTTCGAGGCCGAACCCAAGCTGCCCGAGCTCTACGAGCAGGACGAGGAGGTCAAGGACCTCATCGACATGGCGCGCCGGCTGGAAGGGGTGGTGCGCAACGCCGGCAAACACGCCGGCGGCGTGGTGATCGCGCCCACCAAGATCACCGACTTCGCGCCGCTCTACTGCGATGACGAAGGCCATCACCCGGTCACCCAGTTCGACAAGAACGACGTGGAGTACGCCGGGCTGGTGAAGTTCGACTTCCTCGGCCTGCGTACGCTCACCATCATCGACTGGGCGCTCGGCATGATAAACCCGCGTCTTGCCAAAGAGGGCAAGCCGCCGGTCGACATCGCCGCCATCCCCATCGATGACAAGCGCTCGTTCGACCTGCTGCAGCGCTACGAGACCACCGCGGTATTCCAGCTGGAATCCCGCGGCATGAAGGATCTCATCAAGCGGCTGCAGCCTGACTGCTTCGAAGACATGATCGCTCTGGTGGCGCTGTTCCGCCCGGGCCCGCTGCAGTCGGGCATGGTGGACAACTTCATCGAGCGCAAGCACGGCAAGGAGGCCATCTCCTATCCGGACGAGAAGTGGCAGCACGAAAGCCTGCAGCCCATTCTGGAACCGACCTACGGCATCATCCTCTACCAGGAGCAGGTGATGCAGATTGCCCAGACCCTGGCGGGTTATACGCTGGGGGGCGCGGACATGCTGCGCCGGGCGATGGGCAAGAAAAAACCCGAAGAGATGGCCAAGCAGCGGGCCGGCTTCGAGGAGGGCGCGGTCAAGAACGGCGTCGACGGCGAGTTGGCGATGAAGATCTTCGATCTGGTGGAGAAGTTTGCAGGCTACGGCTTCAACAAATCCCACTCTGCCGCCTATGCGCTGGTCTCCTACCAGACCCTCTGGCTCAAGACTCATTTCCCGGCGGAGTTCATGGCGGCGGTCATGACCGCCGATATGGACAACACCGACAAGATCGTGACCCTGGTGGACGAGTGCCAGCGGATGGGGCTGACCGTGATCCCGCCGGACGTCAACACCGGTCGCTACCGCTTCAGCGTCAACGAAGACGGTCACATCGTCTACGGCATCGGCGCGGTGAAAGGGGTCGGTGAAGGCCCTATCGATGCGATCCTGGAAGCGCGGGATCGGGACGGGCCGTTTCGCGATCTGTTCGACTTCTGCAACCGGGTCGACATCAAGAAGCTCAACAAGCGGGTGATGGAGAAGCTCATTCTCTCCGGCGCCATGGATCGGCTCGGCCCCCACCGCGCCGCCCTGATGGCGACCCTGGAGGAGGCGATGCGCGCCGCCGAGCAGCACGCCAAGGCGCAGGCGGTGGGTCAGGTCGACATGTTCGGCGTGCTCACCGAAGAGATAGACGACGTCAAGAAGGCGTTCGCCAACGTGCCACACTGGCCTGACAAGGTGTGGCTGGAAGGGGAGCGCGAGACCCTCGGGCTCTACCTCACCGGTCACCCCATCAACCAGTACAGCGGCGAGTTGCGTCGTTATACCTCGGGCCGGCTGTGCGATCTGCACCCCACCTCCCGCGATACCGTGACCACGGCCGCCGGCTTGGTGATTGCGGCGCGCAGCATGGTGACCAAGCGTGGCAACAAGATGGGGATCTTCACCCTGGACGACCGTTCCGGTCGCCTCGATGTGACCCTGTTCAGTGAAGCGCTGGAAAAGTATGAAGAATTGATGCAAAAAGACCGTATTTTGGTGGTTTCTGGACAGGTCAGCTTTGATGACTTCTCCGGTGGCCTTAAAATGTCGGCCCGTGAATTACTGGATATCAACGATGCGAGAGAGCGTTTTGCCAGGGCGATCCGCATCTCTCTCGATGAACAGCAGATTGATGATCGTTTTTTCCCGCGTTTGTGCGAGATTTTGGAACCCGCCCGTGCCGGAGTTTGTCCGGTTCAGGTAAACTATCGTCGCCCCGGCTCCCGGGTGCGATTGACGCTCGGTACCGAGTGGCGGGTGACGCCCACCGATCAACTGATAGATGACTTGCGCGTCCTGCTTGGACGAGAGCGGGTTGAATTGGTTTTTGATTAGAGGATCTATAGTCCCTATGAGTCTTTTTCTGGATTTTGAACAGCCGATCGCCGAGTTGCAGGCGCAGATTGACGAACTCCGTCATGTGAGTGAAGGCAATCACGCCGTGGATCTTAAAGAAGAGATCCGTCGGCTGGAGAAGAAAAACGAAGAGCTGACCAAGAAGATCTTCGGCGATCTGGGGGCCTGGCAGGTATCCCAGATGGCGCGTCATCCCCAGCGCCCCTATACCCTCGACTACATCGAGCACATCTTCACCGACTTCGACGAGCTGGCCGGCGATCGCGCCTATGCCGATGACAAGGCCATCGTCGGCGGTATCGCCCGTCTCGACGGCGAGCCGGTGATGGTCATCGGCCACCAGAAGGGGCGCGAGACCAAGGAGAAGATCAAGCGCAACTTCGGTATGCCGCGCCCGGAAGGGTACCGCAAGGCCCTGCGCCTGATGGAGATGGCCGAGCGCTTCAAGATGCCGATCATCACCTTCATCGACACCCCGGGCGCCTATCCTGGCGTTGGTGCCGAAGAGCGCGGCCAGTCCGAGGCGATTGCCCGCAACCTGAAAGTGATGGCCGGTCTGACCGTACCGGTAGTCTGCACCGTGATCGGTGAAGGCGGCTCCGGCGGCGCGCTGGCTATCGGTGTCGGCGATCGCGTCAACATGCTGCAGTACTCCACCTACTCGGTCATCTCGCCGGAAGGGTGCGCCTCCATCCTGTGGAAGAGTGCCGACAAGGCACCGGTCGCGGCCGATGCCATGGGCATCACCGCCCAGCGACTGAAGGAGCTGAAACTCATCGACAACATCGTCGAGGAGCCGCTCGGTGGCGCCCACCGCAATGTGGAAAAGATGGCCAAGCGCCTGAAAGACCGCATTCAGCAGGATCTGAACGCCCTGCGCCCGCTCGAGACCGAGCAGCTGCTGGAGCAGCGCTACCAGCGCCTGCTGGGCTACGGCTACTGCTAAGCGCTTCGGCGTCGTTCCATGCTGGAAGGCCCCCGCTCTGCGGGGGCCTTCTTTTTTGGGCGAGCGTTTGGGCGAGAGCGGGGCAGTGAAAAATCCTGTTCATATGGATACCTGTTGGCACGATGTTTGCCAAAACCACCCTGTTGGATCAATTCAACGGCGATTTGTGGCCAAAAAAAGTGGGATCCCGCTCCCGTTTTGCTTAAAGTGATTGTTTCCGATCGACCCGATCGGCATGCCCGCAAGGACGCTCTGCGGACGTAAACAGGCCAGCCTGGCCTGACTCACAGGAATGTTCACCTTCCCGGCGGCCCAGTCTTGTGCAGCACCCTGCTGCGTCCAGCCGCCCCGGTGTTACGTCACTCTCATCGTGCATCGTCTCCATCTGCAGCGAGTGAATCATGAGCGAATCGGTTTTTGAGATCCATGACTGGACCCTGAGCGTCGACGACAACATGCTGTGTCGTCCCGACCGCGAGGTCTACCTCGAGCCCCGGCTGGTCAATCTGTTGCGCTTCCTGGCCAGCAACGCCGGCACGGTATTTGGGCGCGACTGCCTGATCAACGAGGTGTGGGATGGCGCCGAAGTGACCGATCAGGTGGTGACCCAGTCCATCTTCGAGTTGCGCAAGATCCTCAAAGACGGTCGCAACGATGCCGCCGACTACATAGTCACCGTGCCCAAGCGCGGCTACAAGCTGGTGGCGCCGGTGCGGCCGCTGCAAGTGGTGTCGGTGGTGATGGCGCCAGCCGGCGACGAGGTCCAGAGCGATCCGAGCCCGCCGCCGGCAGAGGAGGATGCCAAGGCCGTGGTCACCGCAGCCCCCTTCCCGGCCGGCCCGCTGACCCGGGCCATCTCGAGTCACGCCCAGGATGGCCGCAGCCGCTGGAAGATGATCGGCTTCGATGTCTTCGTGGCGGTGATCCTGGTCTCCATCGTCAGCCTGCTCAGCTACCAGCACGCCAGCCCCCAGGTGCACTCCATGCTGGATCCCGACCTGCTGGTATTTCGCTTTCACTCCGGCATGGATGGCAGCAACGAGAACGTGCGCCTGGCCGACGGTATCACCCGCGCCCTGATGGGGGAGGTGGCCGCTGCCACGCCGCTGCGGGTGCAGTATGGGGCCAACACCCTGATGGGGGGCATCCTGCCCGGCAAGGAGCTGAGCGTGCGGGTCTCCCGCCAGCCGGGGGGCACCTATCTCGATCTGGAGTACCGCAACATCAACACCAACCGGGTGCTGTTCAGCCACCAGTACCAGCTCAGCCGTCACAACGTGCACGGGGTATTGCAGGCGAGCAGCCAGGATCTGCTGCGTGCCCTCGATCAGCCAGACGTGCTGCCCGGTATGGGCTGGCCGACGGATGACGGGGCGCTGATGGCCATGATGGAGGCGCACTACTACATCAACAGCCAGGATCCGGTGGCCCTCAGGCGCGGCGTCGAGCTGCTCGACAAGTCGCTGGCCAGTCAGCCGGATCAGCCGTTGCTGCTGGCGGAGCGCTATCTGGCCGGGGAGGCGCTGGCGACCCTGACGGGGACTCCCCAGAGCGAGCGCCTGCAGGGCATAGGTGCCCATCTGGCCAGCGTGGTACGGGATCAAGCTGCTCTGCCGGCCCGGGTCTGGGAGGCCCTTACCTTGCAGGCGATCCTGAACGGACAGCAGCAGGAGGCTACCCGGCTGCTGGCCGAGGCCGCCAGCCGGGGCCGCTCCGTGCTCTATCACATTCTGCGCGGCAAGCTGGCCGAACTGGATGGCCGCCCCGAGGCGGCGGGGGATGCCTACAGCCAGGCCTTCCTGATGGAGGCGACCGAGCAGACCTATCTGCTCTGCCAGCAGCTCGGTTTTTACAGCAACATGGAAACCCTCACCCCGGCCCTGTTCAATGCCCTTGGCCAGAGCAAGGTGAAGCTGTTCTGATTCCCGCCGGGGCCATCCTGGCCCTGTCGCCAAGACGGCGATCCCCGCCGGTTGGCTGAGGGGCGCCGGCGGGTGCGCCGTCTGACATCATCTCTCAGCCGTACCCACCCCCATCAGGCCTGCCCCGTGCAGGCATAAGCCATGGTTGTCGCCATCCTTGGCGCCAGCATCGAACCGCTGAACCGCTGAACCGCTGAACCGCTGAACCGCTGAACCGCTGAACCGCTGAACCGCTGAACCGCTGAACCGCTGAACCGCTGAACCTCTGAACCTCTGAACCTCTGAACCTCTGAACCGCCGAACCGCCGAACCGGTGAACCTCTGAACCAGCCGAGCTGGTGCCGGTGTGTGCCGTGCTGTGTGCACTCAAGGTGCCCAACCTCAGCCTTGATATTGTCTTGAGCCTGGAGATCGGCGCAGTTGTGGTCGCCAGCCGGCGCCTGTTGCAGCGGCCGGGCATTGGCATGGCGCTGCCGGCCGAAGGCGAGAGCGTGCCCACGGCCGAGGGAAGAGCAAAAACACCCAGCAAAGGGGACCGTGCGAACCCGTCTGCCGGACATGGCCGGACTCGGTGGGTCATGAATGACGCGCTTTATGCCGCGGTGCCCCTCAGAAAAATATCAAGGCGTGTCGACTGGCGCTCATCGGCCGCATCAAGGGGGGCGGCGGATATCAAGGTTTTATCAAGGTGCTTGATGGCGCATTGGCCAGTTACTTGTTTTTAAAGTGTTTTTATCGATTTAGGCTGACCGGTCGAAAAAGTTCACTCATGTTTTTATCCCTTAGCTGGTCTTTATGTTTTCCGGGGCCGAGGAGCCTAGTCTGTGGCCATTGGTTGGCGGGAGGCTCCGCCAAGCGTGTGTTTGATGCCTTAATATCGACCCGGAGATTTTATGTCCCTAGATACGAGCAAGAAGATCGGCCTTGTCGCCTGTACAGGTGTGGTGGCCGGCAACATGATGGGGAGCGGTATTGCACTGCTGCCCTCGGCCCTGGCCACCATAGGTTCCATCTCTGTGTTCAGCTGGGCCATCTGCCTGGTCGGCGCCATGGGGCTGGCCTTCGTGTTTGCCCGCCTCGCCACCAAGAACCCGCAAGAGGGTGGCCCCATCGCCTACGCCGGCGAGATCTCTCCGGTGTTCGGTTTCCAGACCGGTGTGCTCTACTACCATGCCAACTGGATCGGCAACCTGGCCATCGCCATTACCGGCGTCTCCTACCTCTCCGTCTTCTTCCCCATTCTCAACAGCCCGATCCCGGCCGCTGCGGCCACCATCGCCGCCGTCTGGATCTTTACCTTCGTCAACCTGCTTGGCGGCAGCTGGGTGAGCCGGCTCTGTACTCTGGGTCTGGTGCTGATCCTGTTGCCGGTAGTGGGTACCGCCGTGATGGGCTGGGGCCATTTTGATGCCACCGTCTACAGCCAGAACTGGAACACCACCAGCGGCAGCGACCTGCATGCGGTCATCAGCGCCGTGCTGATCTGCCTCTGGTCCTTCGTGGGCGTGGAGTCCGCCGCCGTCTCTTCCGGCATGGTGAAGAACCCCAAGCGCACCGTACCGCTCGCCACCATGCTGGGCACCGGTATCGCTGGCGTCATCTACATCCTCTCCACCCAGGTGATCAGCGGCATGTTCCCGGCCGGTGAAGTGGCAGCCTCCGGCGCCCCGTTTGCCATGGCCTCTTCCGCCATCTTCGGCAGCTGGTCTGCGCCGTTCGTTTCCGCCTTCACCGCCCTGGCCTGCTTCACCTCGCTGGGTTCCTGGATGATGCTGGTGGGCGAGGCGGGCAAGCGTGCCGCCCACGACGGCAACTTCCCGAAAATCTATGGCGAAGTGGACAAGAACGGCGTCGCCAAGAAGGGTCTGATCCTGGGCTCCCTCAAGATGACTGCGCTGATGGTCGGCCTGACCGCCTTCACCTCCCAGTCCGCCCACGCGGCCGATCTCTTCAACGTGCTGACCACAGATGCGGTGCTGCTGACCATGCTGCCCTACTTCTACTCCAGCATTAACCTGATCCGTTTTGAAGGCATGACCTCCCGCAGCATCGGCGCCATGATCTTCTCCGGTGTCGCCTGCGTGTTCTGCCTGGTGGCCCTGATGGGTGCCAAGGGCTCCAACCTCACCGCTACCTTCGTGGTGTCGCTCATCATCCTGATGTTCTACGCCAAGAAACAGGGTCTGCGTCAGCACGACGCCCTGCTCAAAGAGCAGACCAGCCACTAATTCCGTTTTCCTTTTCCGAGCGCTCTTCACTCACCATCCCTGATGGAGAGCGCCCCATCACGTGTGGAGCATTACGATGAACATCATTGCCATCCTCAACCACCTGGGCGTTTTCTTCAAAGAAGAACCCATTCGCCAGCTGCAAGCCTCCCTCGAGCGCAAGGGTTTCGAGGTCGTCTATCCGGTCGATGTGGCCGACCTGCTGAAGCTGATCGAGAAGAACCCCCGCGTCTGCGGCGCCATCTTCGACTGGGACAAATACTCCCTGGGCCTGTGCAAGGAGATCCACGATCGCAACGAGAAGCTGCCGATCTTCGCCTTCGCCAATGACCAGTCCACCCTGGACATTCACCTGACCGATCTGCGTCTGAACGTACACTTCTTCGAGTACCGTCTCGGCATGGCCGACGACATTGCCCTCAAGATGGGTCAGGCCACGAGTGAGTATCAGGACGCCATCCTGCCACCCTTCACCAAGGCGCTGTTCAAGTACGTGGAAGAGGGCAAGTACACCTTCTGTACTCCGGGTCACATGGGCGGTACCGCCTTCCAGATGAGCCCGGCCGGCAGCATCTTCTATGACTTCTATGGCCCGAACGCCTTCAAGGCCGACGTCTCCATCTCCATGCCGGAGCTGGGTTCCCTGCTGGATCACTCGGGTCCGCACAAGGAAGCCGAGGAGTACATCGCCCGTACCTTCAACGCCGATCGCTCCTACATCGTCACCAACGGCACCTCCACCGCCAACAAGATCGTCGGCATGTACTCGGCGCCGGCCGGCAGCACAGTGCTGGTGGATCGCAACTGCCACAAGTCGCTCACTCACCTGATGATGATGAACGACGTGACTCCGCTCTACTTCCGTCCGACCCGCAACGCCTACGGCATTCTGGGCGGCATCCCGCAGAGCGAATTCAGCCGCGAGACGATCAAAGCCAAGGTCGCCGCCACCCCGGGTGCCCAGGCGCCGCGCTACGCCGTGATCACCAACTCCACCTATGATGGCCTGCTCTACAACACCGGCTTCATCAAGGAGGCGCTGGACACCCCTTACATCCACTTCGACAGTGCCTGGGTGCCCTACACCAACTTCAGCCCGATCTATGAAGGTAAGTGCGGCATGAGCGGCGAAGCGATGCCGGGCAAGGTGTTCTATGAAACCCAGTCCACCCACAAGCTGCTGGCGGCCTTCTCCCAGGCGTCGATGATCCACATCAAGGGCGACGTGGAGGAAGAGACCTTCAACGAAGCCTTCATGATGCACACCTCCACCTCGCCGCAGTACGGCATCGTGGCCTCCACCGAGATCTCCGCCGCCATGATGCGTGGCAACACCGGCAAGCGGCTGATCAAGGACTCCATCGATCGCGCCATCTCCTTCCGCAAAGAGATCAAGCGTCTGCGCGAGCAGAGCGAAGGCTGGTTCTTCGACGTATGGCAGCCGGACGACATCGATACCGTCGAGTGCTGGAAGCTGGATCCGAAAGATGATTGGCACGGTTTCAAGGACATCGACGACAACCACATGTACCTGGATCCCATCAAGGTCACCCTGCTGACCCCGGGCATGGGCCGCAATGGTCAGCTGCTGGACAACGGCATCCCGGCTTCGCTGGTCTCCAAGTTCCTCGACGAGCGCGGCATCGTGGTGGAGAAGACCGGCCCCTACAACCTGCTGTTCCTGTTCTCCATCGGTATCGATCAGTCCAAGGCGATGCAGCTGCTGCGTGCCCTGACCGAGTTCAAGCGTGGCTATGACCTGAACCTGACCATCAAGAGCATACTGCCGAGCCTCTATCGCGAAGACCCGAGCTTCTACGAAGGGATGCGCATCCAGGAGCTGGCCCAGCGCATTCACGAGCTGACCAGCAAGTACCGCCTGCCGGAGCTGATGTTCAAGGCGTTCGACGTGCTGCCGGAGATGAAGATGACTCCGCACGCCGCCTGGCAGCAAGAGCTGGCCGGCAACGTGGTGGAAGTGCCGCTGCGCGACATGGTGGACCGCATCAGCGCCAACATGATCCTGCCGTACCCGCCAGGAGTACCGCTGGTGCTGCCGGGCGAGATGGTGACCCAGGATTCCCTGCCGGTGCTCGAGTTCCTCGAGATGCTGTGCGAGATCGGGGCGCACTACCCGGGCTTCGAGACCGACATCCACGGCCTCTATCGTCAGGCCGATGGCAGCTACACCGTCAAGGTGCTGCGTTAAGCGAGAGTGACAACAACGGGCCGCAAGGCCCGTTTTTCCCATCTGGGTTCATCCATTTTTTTGCGAGTCAGCATGAAGCGAGTTCTCTCCATCCAGTCCCACGTGGTGTTCGGCTGCGCCGGCAACAGCGCCGCCGTGTTTCCCATGCGTCGCATGGGGCTGGAGGTGTGGCCCGTCAACACGGTGCAATTTTCCAACCATACCCAGTACAGCGCAGGCTGGCAGGGGATGGTGATGCCAAACGGTCATATCCGCCAGCTGATGACGGGGCTGGCCGACATCGGCGTACTGGGGCAGTGCGATGCGATCCTGAGCGGTTATCTCGGCTCGGCCGAGCAGGGGGAGGAGATCCTGGCGGCGGTGGCCCACCTCAAGGCACTCAATCCGAATGCCCGCTATTTTTGCGACCCCGTGATGGGGCATCCCGACAAGGGGTGCATAGTCGCGCCCGGCGTCGCCGATTTTCTGAAAAACCGGGCGCTGGCCTGCGCCGACCTGCTGGCCCCCAATCTGCTGGAGCTGGAGCAGCTGACCGGCCGCGAGATCTGCAATCTGAGCGAGGCGCTGGCGGCGTGCCAGCAACTGCGTGAAGGTGGAGTGGAGCTGGTGATGGTCAAGCATCTGGGCCGCGCCGGCTTGAGCCTTGACCGGTTCGAGATGCTGCTGGTGTGCGAAGAGGGGGCGTTTCATATCTCGCGCCCCCTCTATGAGTTTCAGCGTCAGCCCATCGGAGTGGGGGATCTGCTGAGCGCCATCATGCTGGCCAACCTGCTGGCGGGCTTTACGCCGGTGGCGGCGTTTGAGCGCACCAACGCCAGCGTGGATGCGGTGCTGGCCCAGACCTGGCTGGCGGGCGCCTACGAGCTGCAGCTGGTGGCCGCCCAGCAGGCGATGGTCGAGCCCGAGATCCGCACCTGTGCTCGCCGGCTGCCGGCCTGATGGCGGCGCCTAACCGGCGCGCCTGGCCAGTTGCACTTGTTGGCGCGCACCAAGCGGTTTGCGGCCGGGCCGGCTCAGCGGGGCACAGGCCAGCTTGAGACGGCGCCATTCCCGCCACAGCAACCAGCACAGCGGCAGGGTCAGCAACACCACGGTGGTGGGCTGGGCCAGCAGCACGCCGTCCCGGCCCCACCAGAGCGGTAGCATGAAGATCAGCGGCAGCAGCAGCAGGGTCTTGGCGGCCGAGATGAGCAGCGCCTGGCGGGTACGGGCCATGGACTGCAGCAGCACGATGCCGAACATGATGATCCCCTCCAGCGGAATGGCGCCGAGGTTGAGGGTCAGGCTGCTGATGGCGGCCGCGAGCAGCTCGCCATCCTGATCGCCGGTGTAGAGCATGGCCACCTGGCGCGGCAGCAGCTGGATCAGCAGCCAGACTGCCAGACCGTAGATGAGCGTGATCTTGAGCCCCATCTCCATCAGAAACTTGAGGTCACGATGACGTTTGGCACCGGCCGCCTGACTGACCAGCGGCTGGATGCCGAAGGCCAGCCCCTGCAGGATGACGATGAACACCGCCTCGGTGTAACCGGCCACGGTGAAGCCGGCCAGATCCTTGACCGAACCGTGCACCATCAGCTGGCTGTTGTGCAGCAGCAGCAGCAGGCCGAGGTTGAACTGGGCGATCAGGCTCGGCAGGCCGGTGAACAACAGGTTTGGCATGGCCGGGAAGTCGGGCACCAGGTGGCGCCACTCTATGCGCAGCTTGGCATGGCGGGTAAAGAAATAACCCAGCCCGAGCAGGCTGACGACCCCTTCCGAGATGAGGGTGGCCTGCGCCGTACCGATCAGACCCAGCCCCAGCCTGCCCACCATGATGTAGTTGAGGATGATGTTGAGGATGGCGCCGCTGCTCACCAGCAGCATGGCGAGACGGGGGCGGCCGTCGTTGCGCAGCAGATAGGGCACCGCCAGGTTGCAGGCCAGCAGCAGGGTGCCGCCGCCAATCCAGTAGAGGTAGTCGCTGGCTTGTTGCCAGGTGTCGGTACCCTGTTCAATGCCCAGTGCCAGCAGGATGTCGACGTGCCAGTAGTGCAGCAGCAGCGGCGCCACGGCGCCCAGCAGCCCCAGCAGCCAGAGCGCATTGACCAGCGCCTGGCGGGCCAGGCCGAAATTTCTGGCCCCTTGCTGGAAGGAGATGGCGGTGGCCGCCCCCATGCTGATCATGGCGGCGAGACCGATCAGCACCATGATGACCGGGTAGACCAGGTTGATGCCAGCAAGGCCGGCGGCCCCCACGTAGTGACCGACGAAGATGCCATCGACCAGGTAATAGGCGCCGGATACCAGCATGGCCATGATGGAGGGGAGGGCATAGCCCCAGAAACGGCGGGTCATCGCCCGCTGGCGCAGAGTGAAGTAGGCAGACATATCTGTTCTCTTGGGGAGTTCGATTATCGAGCAGATAGTCTAGATTAATATTTTTTTATCGATAATCCGGTTTTTACTTGATGAATTGATGAGTCAAATTCATCAATCAGCGCGACTGGTAGTGTCCCTTGAGCATGTCGATGAGGGCGCGTAGCCCGTTGCCCAGCTGATGGCGACTGGGATAGAAGAGCGAGAAGCCGACGAAGGTGGGGCACCAGGGCTCCAGCACGCTTACCAGGGTGCCTTCGGCCAGCTGCCTGCTCACCTCCTCTTCCAGACAGTAGGCCAGCCCCAGCCCTGCCTCGGCCGCTCCCAGGTAGAGAGCCGGCGTGCTGGTGGTGAGCGGCCCGGTCACTTCGATCTCCAGCATGGAGCCCTCCTCGCCGGCAAAGGCCCAGCGATAGTGATGGGAGGGGGTGAGCCGATAGCCGATGCAGGCGTGCCGGGTCAATTCGCGCGGGTGCTGCGGGGTGCCGTGCTCGGCCAGATAGGCGGGGGCGGCCACCACCAGATAGCGCTGGGGTGGGCCGAGCGGTACTCCGATCATCTCCTTGGGCAGCAGATCCCCATAAAAGAGGGCGGCGTCATAACCATCTTCGATGAGGCGCGGCATCAGCTCCTGCTCCACCACCTCCACCTGCATGCGCGGGTAACGCACCATGTAATCGATCAGCACCGGGGCCAGCAACTCATCGATGGCGCCGCGTGGCGCGCTGATCTTCAGCCTTCCTACCGGTTCGTCGCTGTGACGGGCCAGCTCACTCAGTGCGCTCTCCAGATGGCTCAAAGTCGGCAGCAACTGGGTCAGCAGGCGCTGACCCGCATCTGTGGGGACCACGGCGCGGGTACTGCGATTGAGCAGCCGTACCCCCAAACGGGTCTCCAGCCCTTTCAGGCTGTGGCTCAGGGCGGAGGCAGACACGCCGAGTTCGAGGGCGGCCTTGCTGAAACTCTGGTGGCGGGCGACGGCGGCAAACACCGCCAGTTCGGCGAGATCGGTACGGGTGATGGCCATATTAATTCAGCGAAAAAATGTTGAGCAACAGGGTACGTCAGCGGACGGCGGGGCACAACCTGAGCAACAAATGAGCGAATGTAAGCAATTTGTTGTACCTACAAGGATATAGATACGGGTGAAACTACCTCTATTTGTTAACGGCTGTTCACAAAATTGGGCTCGTAACGTGATCTCTGACGCCAGAAAGGCGATTCCAGTCAAACTTTGGTTGATTAATTCAAAAAAACACTGTGATCGCTAAGGGGATTTAATTAGAGTCAGCGCATCGGAACAAAAGCGTGTTAGCGAGTTGTAAAGTCTGACGCGTTTGTGGCCCTCGGGCCTATGACCCGCCGGCTTGTTTGTTGCAATTTGGTTGTTACATGGAGTGATGACCAGCTTGCCGGGCCGACGGGATGAGAATAACAGGGATGGACTGCAGGAGTTCCAGGGAGATGGAACAGGGCATTGCGCCCGGTTGACTAGAAATTTTCTATTTTCCTTGATGACAGGAACACCCCTATGTCTGACATGAACATTGCAGTAGAAGGCAGCTTAGCCAGTAATGCGTCTTCCCGTGGCATCAACAAGGCCGATGTGGTCTGGATGCTGGGTCTGTACGGTACCGCCATCGGTGCCGGTGTACTCTTCCTGCCGATCAACGCCGGTGTAGGTGGTCTGTGGCCGCTGGTTGCCATGCTGGTCCTGGCCCTGCCGCTGACCTTCTTCGCACACCGTGGCCTGACCCGCTTCGTGCTGTCCGGCTCCACCCGTGATGGCGACATCACCGAGGTAGTAGAAGAGCACTTCGGCAAGACCGCAGGCAAGTTCATCACCCTGCTTTACTTCTTCGCCATCTACCCGATCCTGCTGATGTACTCGGTAGCCATCACCAACACCGTCGAGAGCCTGATGGTACACCAGCTGGGCATGACTGCACCTCCCCGTGCCATCCTGTCTCTGGCGCTGATCCTGGGTCTGATGGCGATCGTTCGCCTCGGTGGCCAGGTTATCGTCAAAGCGATGAGCGTGCTGGTATTCCCGTTCGTGATCACCCTGATGGGCCTGGCGCTCTACCTGATCCCGCACTGGAACGGTGCCATCATCACTGAAGCTCCGGCGCTGGGTGATGCCTTCAATGGCGACTTCCTGAAAACTCTGTGGCTGGCCATCCCGGTCATGGTGTTCTCCTTCAACCACTCCCCGATCATCTCCTCCTTCGCGGTGGACAACAAGGGTCGTTACGGTGAAGGTGCCGAGAAGAAGTGCAGCAACATCCTGCTGGGCGCCCACGTCATGATGGTGATGACCGTTATGTTCTTCGTATTCAGCTGCGTACTGAGCCTCTCCCCGGCTGACCTGGCTGCTGCCAAGGAACAGAACATCTCCATCCTGTCCTACCTGGCCAACCACTTCGACAACCCGGTTATCGCCACCGTGGCTCCGCTGATCGCCATGGTCGCCATCAGCAAGTCCTTCCTGGGTCACTACCTGGGTGCACAAGAGGGCATGAACGGTCTGATGGCCAAGTCCCTGCGTGAGAAAGGCAAGAACGTTGACGTCAAGCAACTGAACAAAGTGACCGCAGTGTTCATGATCCTGACCACCTGGGCCATCGCCACCATCAACCCGAGCATCCTCGGCATGATTGAAGACCTGGGCGGCCCCATCATCGCGATGCTGCTGTTCCTGATGCCGATGTACGCCATCACCAAGGTGCCGGCCATGCGCAAATACGCTGGCAACATCAGCAACGTGTTCGTGACCATCATCGGCCTGATCGCCATGTCCGGTATCATCTACAAGCTGATTGCCTGATAACACGGGTTACCCGCTTGAATGAAGAAGCCGCCTCGCAAGAGGCGGCTTTTTTATGGCCGGGATTCAGGGCTGAGCGTTGTCGATGTTCTCCGCCTGCCAGAGGGCGTAGCCCTTGCCAGCGGTGGTGGGCAGGTCAATCTGCATCAGGTCATTGCCGATGACGAAGGGGCCCGAGTAGCGGGCGCGCAGGCTCTGCGCCAGATCCTTCACCCCGAGCTGGCCGTTGAGGCCGATGTGGCTGAACACGGTCAGGGCCGGTTTGGCTTCATTCATTACCCGGGCTGCCTGCTCGGGGGAGGCGAGGTGGCCGGCGATCGCCTGGTAGCCCGGGTTGGCCTTCATGCGGGCGGCGGAGGTCATGGAGACGCAGTGCACCAGCAGATCGGCCCCCTTGGCCTCTTTCACCACCTGCGGGCTGTAGCGGGTATCGCCGGAGAGCACCACGCTGTGGCCGTGGTAGTCGATGCGATAGCCAAACGACGGCTTGATGTTGACCCCGTGGTCGTTGTCAAAGGCGGTCACCTTGACCCCATCCCGGTCGTAGACCACGCCGGCTGTTACCTCGTGGCTGTTGATCTTCACCCCGTCCAGCGGCGTTCCCTCATCCTTGACCCGGGTGGCGATGTCGGTGGCGTAGGCCTGCTGCAGGCCGTGAGCGAGGGCATCGGTGCCTTTGGGCCCGTAAAGCTCCATCGGCGCGTGGCGCTGGCCATAGGCGGGTTGCAGCCAGCCGGTCAGCCAGAGATCCGCCAGCCCGTTGGTGTGATCCGAGTGGAAGTGGGTGAGGAAGAAGGCGTTGACCCAGCCGATGGGGATATGCAGCTGCCACAAGCGGGTGGCGGAGTTGCGGCCAAAGTCGAATACCAGCTTCTGGTTGCCCGCCTCGACCAGGGTGCTGTAACCGCCGCGGCTGATCTGGGGCACCGGGGTGCCGGTGCCAAGCAGGCTGACCCGGAAGATATCGGGCTGGGCTTTGGTCAGCGTTGCTGAGGCCGGGGCGTGATCGTGGTTGCTGATAAAGCTGCTTTCGGCCGCCTGGCTGACACCGGTGGCCAGCAGACCGACCAGCAGGGCGGCCAGATAGGTACTTTTCATGGATGTATGTCCTGATGGGTGAGGTTGCTGATCACTATATTGGCAATCAAAAGTGCGATAAATTGGCTAAAAATCATTTCTTACTAAACTTTTGGTTGTGAATGTGGGCCGCTTGCAGCGGGCCAAATGGCCTCGGAATGGGCAAAGGAGGGGTTGTGGACCGATTGACCAGCATGCGCATCTTCACCCGGGTGGTGGATCTCGGCTCCTACAGCGCGGTGGCAAGCGAAGAGGGGATCAGCGCCCAGATGGTGGGCAAGCATGTGCAGGGGCTGGAGCAGTGGCTGGGGGGCAAGCTGTTTCACAAGACCACCCGCCAGCAGACCCTGACCGAGCTGGGCCAGCTCTTTCTGGCCCGCTGCCAGCGAGTGCTGGAGGAGCTGGCGCTGACCGAGTCGCTCACCCAGCACCTGCTGGCCGAGCCGGCCGGGCGGCTGCGCATCGCAGCTCCCTTAAGCTTTGGCCACCATCGGCTGGTGCCGCTGCTGCCCGCTTTTCTTGACCGTTACCCCAAGCTGGAGCTGGATCTGCAGCTCACCCCGCGCTGGGTCGATCTGGTGGAGGAGGGGTTCGACGCCGCCATCCGTACCCTGCGCCCGCAGGATGAGGCGCTGATCGCCCGCCCGCTGCTGACCCAGCACTACCGCCTCTGCGCCGCGCCCGCCTACCTCGCTCGCCACGGTGTGCCCCGTCATCCGGCCGATCTCGCCCGCCACCAGTGTCTGCACGGCAACTGGGGCGAGCACGAGCGCTGGCAGTTTGTCGGGGGCGATGGCCAGAGCGAGGAGGTGCGGGTGGCCTCGCGCCTGCGCATCAACCACTGGCCGGCGCTGCTGACGGCAGCGCTGGCAGGGGCGGGCATCAGCTTGCAGCCCGCCGAGCAGGTGCAAGGCCATATCGCTGCAGGACTGCTGCTGCCCCTGCTCGATACCTACCGCATTCCGGACAAGACCCTCCATTTCATCTACCCGGCGGCGCGCCGGCAGGTGCTCAAGATCACCCTACTGGGGGATTTTCTGGCCGAGGCGCTGGCCGACAAATCACCGCAGCCGGCATGAGCCGGCTGCGGTGATTGGGTTATGACTGCGCCAGGTGTTGCCTGAAGAAGGGGACTATTTGTGCCAGTGCCTGGCCGGTGGCGTCGGGCTGGTCGTAGAGATCGTAATGGCTGGCCCCCTCGACAATCTGCAAGCGTTTTTGCGGCGAGCGGGCACGGCCAAAGAGCTCGAACCCGTCCCGGTAGGAGCCGAAGGTCCCGGGCGTTCCGCCACCGATGACGATATGCAGCGGCTGGGTCAGCAGCAGTTCGGCAAAGGCAAACGCATCCCAGTTCATGGCCGGCCCCAGGCTGCTCATGCGCAGCTTGTTGGGGGAGCCGGGTTGTTGGCCGCGCGCCGTGGTGTAGTACTGCACCGCTTCGACGATGTCGATATCGTGCAGCCCCGCCTGCTCGCGTTCTGCCTCCGAGCCCGGGATATAGCCCGTCATCATGGTGTCGGCGCCGCGCGCCTCGGCGGTGCGCTGGGCGGCGATGGCCTCCAGTGTCTTGAGGGCCGCATCCGGGGTGAGATCCCCCTGGCGCAGGATGCGGCCGTAGTTGGCCGCCACCACGGTGGCCACCGCCTTGAAGCGGCGCTCGGTCATGGCGACGTTGACCGCGTAGCCACCGCCGCCGCACACCCCGAGTACGCCGATGCTGTCGGCATCCACGAAGGGCAGGGTCACCAGGTAGTCGACGGCGCAGCGAAAATCTTCGACCCGGGTAGCGGGGTCTTCGCTAAAACGCGGCTCGCCGCCGCTCTCTCCCTGGGTGGAAGCATCGAAGGCCAGGGTGATGAAGCCGGCCCGGGTCAGGGCCTCGGCGTAGACGGCGCCGGCAGTCTGCTCCTTGCAACTGCTGATGGGGTGGGCGCAGACGATGGCTGCATAGTATTGGCCGGCATCAAATCCCTCAGGCAGGCGCAGGGTAGCGGCAACGTCCCAGTGGTGGTGGGCAAAGCGGACCGATTGTTGCTGTGTCATCTGTTGTTCCTCACAAAGAATCAAAGGTGGGTACGAAAGAAGGGGATGAGGCCGGTGAGCGCGCCGTCGACCCATTGGGGCTGGTCGTACAAACCGATGTGGGTGGCTCCCTCGACGATGAACAACCCCTTGTGCGCACTGGCGGCCCGCTGATGCAGCACTTCGCTCATCCAGCGGGTGCCGGCTTCGCTGCCTGCCACCAGCAGCAGGGGCTGGGTCAGGAACAGTTCAGCCTGGTGGAAGGCATCAAACGTCACCAGCTGGGCCAGGCTGCGGGTGGTGAGCCGACTCGGGGCGTTGTCATGCCGGGCCCGTGGCGTACGGTAGTAATCGAAGGCTTCCGCCCAATCCGGATGAAGCTGCTCTCCCTGTTCACGGCTGAGCGGCGTGGTGGGCAGGTACTGGATGGCTGCACCGGTCGCCTCGGCAGTGCGTGCGGCCATCGCCAGGTCGCGCAAGGCCAGACACTCGGTCGGCGTGCCGCGCTTGTCCCAACCTTGGCGGTACATCTGACCGTAGTTGACCGCACTCACGGTACCAATCGCCTTGAGCCGGGTGTCCATCATGGCTGCAGCCGCGGCGTAACCGCCTCCGGCGCAGATCCCGAGCACGCCGATGCGCTCAGGGTCGACCTCGGCCAGAGTGGTCAGGTAATCGACGGCGGCGCTGATGTCGTCCACACGCACATGGGGATTTTCCAGCTGGCGCGGTTCACCCTCGCTCTCTCCCTGATAGCTGGCATCAAAGGCCAGCGCGATGAAACCGGCCTTTGCCAGGTGTGCGGCATAGAGGCCGGCGGTCTGCTCCTTGACGCCACCGGAAGGGTGAACGCAGACGATGGCGGGGTAGCGTACGCCCGCTTGCAGATCGGCAGGCAGATGAAGGTGGCCAGCCAGGCTCAGGTGTTGATTGGCAAAACGAACGGGGTACATGGTGTGCTCCTTGGGAGTGGGGCGCCAGGATGCGGCGACGAAGAGAGCATATGCCGCCACCTTTGATTTGATTAGATGGCCCAACCCGAATGCTTTAATACTGATTTCTTATGAATAGCGGCAAGAATCGGGTGACGTTGCGAGCGGGACGCGGATGGACGCTGGCACAGCAGGGTAGCAGCGGTGAGAAAACTTATCTGGATGGCGCGTATAATCGGGGCAGTATTATCACCATGACTAATCAATGATGAAAGAGAACCTCAACGAGCTGACGACCTTCATGGTGGTGGCCAGGGAGCAAAGCTTCACCCGCGCGGCTGCCCAGCTCGGGACGTCCCAGTCCGCCATCAGCCAGACGGTGAAGACCCTGGAGCAGCGACTCGGCCTCAAGCTGCTGTCACGCACTACCCGCAGCGTCACCCCTACTGAAGCCGGTGAGTGGCTGATCGCGCTGGTGGGACCGGCGCTGGCGCAGATCGACAGCGGTCTCAGCCAGCTGACAGCGCTGCGGGACAAACCGGCCGGCACCATCCGCATCACGGCGGACGAATACGCTATTCGCGCCGTGCTCTGGCCCAAGATCAGCACCTTTTTGCACCACTATCCGGATATCCGGGTCGAACTCAGCACCGATTAGGGCCTGGTGGATATCGTCGCCGAGCGCTACGACGCCGGGGTGCGTCGCGGCGGTTTGATCGCCAAGGACATGATTGCCACTCCCATCAGCCCCGAGATCAGGATGCTGGTGGCGGCCGCCCCCCGCTATCTGGCGGCTCATGGCCGCCCGAGCCGGCCGCAGGAGATCGCCAGCGCTCATCAGTGCATCAATCTGCGTCTGCCGACCCAGGGCGGATTTTTCTCCTGGAGCTTTCTGGAAGGGGGGCGGGAGCTCAAGATCCGTGGCGAAGGGCAACTGGTGTTCAACAGCATCGGCAACGTGCTTGAGGCGGCGCTCGACGGTTATGGGCTGGCGTACCTGCCCCAGAGCATGGCTGAGCCCTATCTGGCGGATGGCCGGCTGGAAGAGGTGCTGGCCGGTTACAACATGGTGCATCCCGGTTACTACCTCTACTACACCAGCCGCTTGCAGGCCTCGCCCGCTTTCTCGTTGCTGTTGGAGGCGCTGCGCCACCGCAGCTGACCTCGACTCACCCGCGAGCCTCCCGGCCTGAATAAAGCGCTGCATATTCTTGCCATCCTGCTTAACCATCGTGCTTAACAAAAGGGCGGGGGAGGCCTAACATGGCGGGATGTTTTTCTAGTCGGGACAAAAGGATATGTCTGGGTTGAAAAAGGATCTCGGGCTCTGGCAGGGGATGGGGCTGCTCGCCACCTCGCTGCTGGGCACCGGGATCTTCGTGGTACCGGCGACTGCCGCCTCGCTGGCGGGTGGGGCCTCGCTGTGGGCCTGGTTGCTGCTGATTGCGCTGGTACTGCCTATCGCCTTTACCTTCGCTCGCCTCGGCCGCCGCTATCCCCATGCGGGTGGGGCGCCGCACCTCATTGGCCTTGCCTTTGGCAACGGCGCCGAGCGCTTCTCCGCCTTTCTGTTTCTGGCAGTGCTGCCGGTGGGCCTGCCCGCCGCCCTGATGATTGCCGCCGGCTTCTGGCACGCCCTGTTCGATCTGGGGGAGTGGACCTTGTGGGGCATCCAGCTGCTCACCCTGCTCGGGGTATTTTTGCTGGGGCTGCGCGGGGCGCGCTCCTCCGGCAACCTGCAGTTGCTGATCGCGCTCGCCATTTTGGGGCTCACCCTGCTTATCTGGTTCAAGGGGGATATCAGCTGGCGCGACGCCGCCCGGCCGCTGCCGACGACGGACGAGTGGCCCGCCATCGCCACCGCGCTGGCGGTGATGTTCTGGTGTTTCGTCGGGCTCGAGGCCTTCGCCCACATGGGGGAGGAGTTCAAGCGACCGGAGCGGGACTATCCGCTGGCCCTGCTCGGCGGGGTACTGCTGGCGGGGCTCATCTACTGGGTGCACTCGCTGGTGGTGCTCAAATACGGCCTCTACGGCGATGAGGCGACCAACGCCACCGCCATTCCGGCCCTGCTCTCGCTGCTGTTCGGCCCCACCGCCAAGTGGCTGGTGGCGGTGCTCGGCTATCTCTCCTGCTTTGCCAGCATCAACATCTACCTGCAGGGGTTTGCCCGGCTGATCTGGAGCATGGCGCGCGAAGGCAAGCTGCCGGTCTCGCTGGCCCGCCTCACCGCCCGTGGCGCGCCGCTGCGGGCCTTGAGTCTGGTGCTCGCCATCTGTCTGGTCTGCATCACCCTCATCATCTGGCTGCGACTGCCCCTCGATGAACTGATCCGCTACGCCAACGGCAATTTCGTGCTGGTCTACCTGCTCTGCATGGCGGCGGGCTGGCGCCTGCTCGGCGGGGTGGGCAAGGGGCTGGCGGGGGTGAGCGTGCTGCTCTGTGCCCTGGTGCTGGTGGCGCTCGCCTCCCAGGTGCTCTATGCGGTGGTACTCAGTCTGGGGTACGGCTGCTTCTCCCTGTGGCGGCGCAGACGTCGCCGCTCGGCGTCCGATGAGGGTGTCTGCGCCATCAAGTAACCCGAAAAAAAGCCCCGCAGTGCGGGGCTTTTTGTTGCAGGTCACAGGCTGGCGGGCAGGTCGCTGCGCAAGATGGCGTAGTGGCGCAGGGAGATAAAGCCATCCCCCTTGCGTTCGCACTCCCGCGCAGTGCCCTCGTAGTGAAAGCCCGCCCGCTCGAGCAGGCGGGCGGAGGGGAGGTTGGGCTCCTCCACCACCGCCAGCAGCCGGTGCAGCTCGCTGGTGCGATAAGTGAGCGGCAGCCACAGCCGCAGCGCCGCGCTCATCACCCCCTTGCCCCAGTGTTCGGGATAGAGCCAGTAGCCCAGCTCGGCCCGCCGGTGAGTCGGGTCGGCATCGTTGTAGCCGATGGCGCCGAGCGGTTCGCCCGTGTGCCGGTCACGAATGAGGTGCCAGGCGCCGCGGCCGGTGCGGGTCAGCTCGGCATACCAGGCCATCTGGGCCTGGCACGCCGTCAGGCTGTCGTAGCTGACGCCGTAGTAGGCGACGACCCGCGGATCCGACAGGCCGCGGTAGATGTGGGGCAGATCGGCGTCGCTGACCGGATCCAGCCTGATGTGGGGTTGTTGCGTTGCTGTCATGGTGGCTCCTTGCGGCCAACCGGAGCTGGCCGCGAGTGGTGAGTCAAACAGGGATGGCTGGCAAAGCCGGTTCATGGCTCTGCTCATGATCCGACCAGCCCGAGCTGGTCGGTGAGCCTGGCCAGCTCGTCACGCCACTGCTGCTGCAGGCGCGGGGTCTGGTGCCTGGGCTTGCGGGCCAGATCGGCGGCGAGCAGGGCATCGAGTTCATACCAGCGTGCCAGCAGCGTCTCTTCGTCATTCGACGGGCCGGCCTGGGCCTGCCCCATGGCGGGGGCGGCCAGGCTTGCCTTGTCTGCTGCCGGCGAGGGCGCATCGCCGAGCAGCTCGGCATAGGCCCGCTCGGCGCTGTGGGCCTCCTGGATGCGGCCATCCTTGATCAGCCAGAAGCGGTTGCAGCTGCGCTCGATCAGCTCCCGGTCGTGGGAGACCAGCAGTACACCGCCCGGGAAGGCGGCAATCGCCTCGGCCAGCTGCTCCTTGCCCGCCAGATCCAGGTGGTTGGTGGGCTCGTCGAGCCAGAGCATGTGGTGGCTGCCGAGCGACAGGGCGAGAAACAGCAGCCGTGCCCGCTCGCCCCCGCTCAAGCTGTGCACCTGCTGGCCGTGGCGGACATAGGGGAAGCCCGCCCGGATCAGCGCCTGACGCCGCGTCACCTCAGGCAGAGGGGCCAGCGGGTAGAGGGCGTCGCTCAGGGTGGCATCGTCAGCCAGCTGCTGCAGGGATTGATCGTAATAGGCGATGCTGGCACCGGGGTGGCAGTACCAGCCTGCCTGCGGGCTCTGCACGGCCAGTTCGCGCCAGCACTGGCGCAACAGGGAGGACTTGCCGGTGCCGTTGGCACCGAGCAGGGCGACCCTGTCCCCCGCCCGCAGCCAGAGCCCCTCGGCGCGCAGCAGCGGCGGCAGTGCTGGCGCCGGCGCCACGTCGAGGGCCTCCAGCCGCAGCAGGGTGTCAGCGGGCAGGCTCAGTCCGCGCAGCTCGAGCCGCCAGGGGGCCAGCGCCGCGACCTGGCTCTGCTCCTCCTGCAGGCGGGCGATGCGTTTTTCCATGGACTTGGCCTGGCGCACCAGCTTCTCGTTGTCATGCTCCCGCCCCCAGATGGCGAGGCGTTTGCTGCTGGCGCTCAGGCGGTCGATCTCTTTTTGCTCGTCGGCCCGGCGCAGGCGGGCCTGCTCATCTTCGGCAGCCAGCGCCGCCCGCGCCTGGCTGCAGGGCAGGGCGAAGCGGTGCAGCTGGCCATTGCGCAGGATCAGGGTCTGCTCGGTGACCCGGTCCAGCAGGCGACCATCGTGGGAGACCAGCACGAAGGCGCCGCGCCAGCCCAGCAGAAACTGCTCGAGCCAGAGCAGGGCGGGCAGATCCAGGTGGTTGCTGGGCTCATCGAGCAGCAGCAGGTTGGGTTGGCGCAGCAGGGCGCGGCCTATCTGCAGCCGGCTGTGCTGGCCGCCGCTCAGCGCACTGACCGGCAGTGCGGCCTGGGCCTCCAGCTGCAGCTCAGCCAGCAGCTTGTCCACCTGCCACTCGGCGCTGGGGTCATTGCCCAGCGCATCCAGCAGCACGGCGCGGGTGCTGAGGGTTGAAAGCCTGGCAGGCAGTTGCTGGGCCACGAACTCGCAGCGGCAGGCGGCCGCCTGCACGACCCGGCCGGCCTGGGGCGTGCGCTCGCCCGCCAGCAGTGCCAGCAACGTGCTCTTGCCGCAGCCGTTGGCACCAATCAGGCCGAGTCGGTCGCCCGCGCGGATGCCGAGTTCGAGGTGGTCAAATAACGGAAGGTGCCCCGCACTCATTTGCAGGGAATGGGTACTCATCAGGGTTGTCATGCTCTTGCTCTCTTAAATTGCGGGATCAGAAATCCCTGTCATCAGGAGCGCTGGCGACAACGGCAGAGTCGAGAAAGGTCTCGGTATGGAAGGGAGTCGGCTTTGCTCGAACCCGCTATCGCAGCGCGATGGTATGCAGGCAAGAGCACGCGAATGTGCCGAACAGGCGAGCCGAGAACATCGGACACGCTTGGATAACCATTTTTTACCTCCTTGTGTTTCGTTATGGCACGGTGCGGCGATTATAAGCGCAGAAAAAATAACCGTCTATCCATGGCGGTGCCCTGCGGGTGAGGCGGGAAGGCGCTTTGTCAGCGGCGGGACAAAAAAACGCCCCGCTAGGCGGGGCGTGGTGATGGGGGTCAGTCGCGCGGGGTCTTGAGCGCCTGGATCACATCTTCATTGGGGGCCAGCCCCTCCACGTGGTTGAAGCTGTCCAGCCCCTCCTGCGGGTTGATGGTGAAGGCGTCGGCACTCAGGTAGCTGCCGCTGCCGGCACTTTCGACCACGACGATGAGCTCGGGCTGCTTGTCGCCGTTGAGATCCAGCAGCTTGAGCTCCTTGATGCTGCCATCGCGCGGCAGCACCTTGCCATCGATGAACTGATCCAGCGGGAACTGGGGGTTGGCGCCGGAGTAGAGGCGCACATCGTAGCTGCCGGTGGAGGCAGGTTCGCCGCGCCCTTCGCTGACGGTCACTACCTGGCCTGAGGGGAGCGTCAGCTGTTTGAAGAACCCGTCCGCCGCCTGGCTGGCGAGGGGCAGGGTGAGCAGGCCGAGTGTCATGAGCAAGGCTTTCATCGGTTTGACCCTTGTTACTGCGGCGGCGGTTGCCCGCCACCTGTGTCACTGTGCGAACCGGCCGGGCAATCTCCGCCGGTTCGCGTCATCCGCCCCTCATCGGGGCGGTCATTACCAGATCTTGACCCGTTTGGCCGGGTCCAGATAGAGCTTGTCACCAGGCTGGATCTTGAACGCCTCGTAGAAGGCGGGGATGTTCGGTACCACGCCGTTGACCCGGTATTCCGGCGGCGAGTGGGGATCCGAGGCGAGCAGCATCTGCATCAGCTCGGGGCGATACATGCCCTTCCACACCTGGGCCCAGCCGAGGAAGAAGCGCTGCTCGCCGGTGAAGCCGTCCAGCACCGGGGCCTCCTTGCCATCCAGCGACAGCAGGTAGGCCTTGTGGGCGATGGTGAGGCCGCCCAGATCGCCGATGTTCTCCCCCAGGGTGAACTGGCCGTTGACGAACTGCCCCTTGATGGGCTCGAAGCGGTTGTACTGGGCCACCAGCCGGCTGGTGCGGAAGCGAAACTCCTTGAGATCCTGCGGCGTCCACCAGTCGCGCATCACGCCGTCCCCGTCGGATTTGGCGCCCTGATCATCAAAACCGTGACCCATCTCGTGGCCTATCACCCCGCCGATGGCGCCGTAGTTGACCGCGTCATCCGCCGTCATGTCGAAGAAGGGGGGCTGCAGGATGGCAGCCGGAAAGACGATCTCGTTGTTGCTCGGGTTGTAGTAGGCGTTCACCGTCTGCGGCGACATGTGCCACTCGTCCCTGTCTACCGGCTTGCCGAGGCGCGCCAGGTTGTCGGCGTATTCGAAGGCGCGGGCCCGCTGCAGGTTGCCCACCAGATCGTCGGCACGGATCGCGATGGCGCTGTAGTCCTTCCACTTGTCCGGGTAGCCGATCTTGGGACGGAATTTGGCGAGCTTGGCCTGGGCCTGGGCCTTGGTGGCCGGCGACATCCAGTCCAGCTCCTCGATGCTCTGGCCGTAGGCGGTGCGCAGGTTCTCCACCAGCTGCTCCATGCGGGCCTTAGCCTCTGGCGGGAAGTAGCGCTCCACGTAGAGCTTGCCTACCGCCTCGCCCAGGTGATCGTCCAGTACGCCGAGCGCTCGCTCCCAGGGGGCGCGCTGCTTGGGCGTGCCGCTCAGGGTGGTGCCGAAGAAGGCGAAGTTCTGGGCATCGGTCTGGCTGTCGAGGTAGGGGGCATAATCGGTGATGAGGTGCCACTTGAGGTAGGCCTGCCAGTCGCCGACCGGGGTCTGCTGCATCACCTCGTTGAGGGCCGCAAGATAGGTCGGCTGGCCGATGATGAGGCTGCTCTGGCCGGCGAGGCCTGCCTGGGTCAGGTAGGCATTCCAGTCGATGGCGGGGGCGAGGCGTTTGAGCTCGCTCTGGGGCCCCTTGTTGTAGTTCTTCTCCCGATCCCGCAGTGTGACGTTGTCCCACTGGATCCGGGCAAGTTTGCTCTCGAGGGCCAGGATGCGCTTGGCCTTGGCCCCGGCATCCGCCTCGCCGAAGCGGCCCAGCATGGTGGCGATGTGCTGCTCGTATTTTTGGCGCAGCGCCTGGCTGGCGGCATCCGTCTTGAGGTAGTAGTCCCGATCCGGCAGACCGAGCCCGGCCTGGTAGAGGTAGACTGCATAGCTGTCCGGCGCCTTGGCGTCGGCATCGACCCAGAAGCCGAACGGGGCACCGCCGCCGTTGCGACCGCTCTGGGCGAAGGCCCGGGCCAGATCCTGCGGCGTGCGGATCTGCTCGATCTCGCTCAGCATCGGCATCAGCGGCGCCGTGCCCTTGGCGTTGCGGGTAGTTTGATCCAGATAGCTCTGGTAAAGGTCGTGGATCTGCTGGGCCGGTGTGCCGGCGGCGGCCTTGCCGTCCAGCCCTTCCACCAGCACCCGCACGTCCGCCAGGGATTTGTCGCGCAGCATGTAGAAGGCGCCGTCGGCGGGCCTGTCGTCCGGGATCTTGGCGGTGGAGAGCCAGTGGCCGTTCACGTAGCGAAAGAAGTCGTCACCGGGTTTGACGCTGGTGTCCATGTTGGCCAGCGCGAGGCCGGAGTGTTTGTCTGCGCCGTCCGGGGCCTGACTGCAGCCGGCCAGCAGGGCCAGCCCGACGAGGGCGGCCAGTATGCTTTTTTTGTTGTTCATTATGTTGGATTCCAATTCGGGTTATGCGGCTTCCTTGCCCACGCAGGGAGCGTCTCACTCTAGCAGCCGGGTTAGCGCTTGATAAGCCCGAGTCTGCTAAGATCGGCCTGGTCGTATTGGGGAAGCCTATGATTTCTCGTATTTATTCTCGTTTTTGTCAGACTCTGCCAGCGCCGGAAGGTTCCCGTGGTCTGCTGGTGGCCTTCAGTGGTGGGCTCGACTCTACCGTGCTGCTGGTGTTGGCGGCACGTTTTGCCCGCGCCCACGGCCTTGCCCTGCGGGCCCTGCACGTCCATCACGGCCTGAGCCCAAATGCCGACGAGTGGGTAGCCCACTGCGAAAAGGTGTGTCAGCAACTGGCGGTGCCGCTGCTGGTCGAGCGGGTGCAACTGCAGCGGGATAGTGGCGACAGCCTGGAGGCGCAGGCGCGGGAGGCCCGCTATCTGCGTCTCGCCGCTCAGTTGGGGGAGGGGGAGTGGCTGCTCACAGCCCACCATCAGGACGATCAGCTGGAGACCCTGCTGCTGGCGCTCAAGCGCGGCGCCGGCCTGCGCGGGCTGGCGGGCATGGTGCCGAGCCAGCCCTTTGCCGGTGGCCTGTTGCTGCGCCCCTTGCTCGAGGTGAGCCGGGCCGAGCTGGCCGACGTGGCGGCCAGTCTCCCCTATGGCTGGGTGGAGGATGAGAGCAACCAGGATGTGAGTTATGACCGCAACTTCCTGCGCCAACGGCTCATTCCCCAGCTCAAGGCCCGCTGGCCCGCCATGGCCCAGACCGCGGCGCGCAGCATGGCGCTGTGCGCCGAGCAGGAGGCGCTGCTGGAGGAGCTGGCAGAGGCCGACTGGCGGCTGGCGGCAGCAGGAGAGGCGCTGCAGATCGCGCCGCTGCTGGCCCTGTCAGGCACCCGGCGCAACAACCTGCTGCGTTACTGGATCCGCCGCCAGGGGGGCGAGATGCCCTCCCGCGAGCAGCTCGGTCTGCTCTGGCAGGAGGTGGCGTTGGCACGGGAAGACGCCATTCCCCAGCTCAACTGGGGCGGGCAGAGCTGCCGCCGCTTTCAGGGCAGGCTCCATCTGGTGCGACCCGGGCTGCAGCCTCGCCACGAGCAGCTGACATTGGCCGTGGGGGAGACGCTGATCCTGCCGGATGGGCTGGGGGAGGTGTGTTTGCTGCCGCGGTTGGAAGGGGAGGGGCTACGGCTGCCAAGAGCGGACGAGCTGCTGTCGGTGTGCTTTGGGGTGGCTGCCGGCAGCATGCTCAAGCCGGTAGGGCGTGGCGGCAGCCGGCGCCTCAAGAAGCTGCTGCAGGAGTACGGGGTTCCCTCCTGGCAGCGCGGCCGCATTCCCATCCTCTATTACGGCGAGCAGGTGGCGGCGGTGGGTGAGCTGTTCCTCTGTGACGGATTCATGACGCAGGGCGCCGGTCTGGCCTGGCACTGGCTGCCGGCGGCGGCCTGTCAGCCCCCGGCGTGACGCTCTCCTTCGCCTACGCGGATAACGCACAAGGCCGGCATATGCCGGCCTTGTCGTCTTCAGCGGCTGGCCGGTTCAGTCCAGCAGGCCGGCCTTGCCCGCCTTCTTGCGGGCATAGAGGTGGGCATCGGCGGCTTCGTACAGGCTGTGCACGTCCACCCCGGACTGCCAGCTGGCGGCTCCCAGGCTGCAGCCGACCGAGAAGGTGCTGAGCTCCTTGTGGATCATCAGCATGTGCTGCAGGCGCAGCCAGACCGGGCGCCAGGCCTCGGGTTCGGCGGGTTGCAGCAGCAGGGCGAACTCGTCGCCGCCGAGGCGAAACGCCTGATCCGTGCTGCGGATGCAGTGGGTCAGCAGCTGGGCGAAGCGGCTCAATACCAGATCGCCGACCGGATGACCCCAGGTGTCGTTGATCTGCTTGAAGTTGTCGAGATCCAGCAGCACCAGCACCAGGCCGTGGGATTCCCGGCTGTGCTGCTCCACCGCCCGGCCGATGGCTTCGTCGAAGTAGGAGCGGTTGCCGAGTCCGGTCAGGTGATCGAGCCTGACCTGCAGCTCCAGCTGTGACAGGCGCAGATAGAGGGGCAAGGGTAGGCAGAGCAGCTGGTGATACTGCTGCAGGATCCGCTGCTGGCTGCCGCTCAGGGCATGTTCCAGGGTGTAGTGCAACTGGCCGATCAGCTGGCCATGCTGGCCGCGCAGCTCGAACGGGTAGCTGTGCAGGGTCAGGCTGGCCTGGGGCGGATGCTGGATCAGGGTATGAGGCTGGCCGCAGTCGAAGTGCAGGCTGTGGATCCGGACAATTCTTGCCGCACGATCGGCAAAGGTTGCCAGCAGGCTGCCGAGGTCCATCTGCACCAACAACAACTCGAGCAACTGGTTGCGATCCTGACTGGCCAGCGGCGTGAGCCGCTCCATCTGGCGAACCCACTGCTCGATGCCATGTCCCAGACCATTCAATGATGATGTGTTTTCCACGGTTCAGCCCTCAAACAACCTACTTCCTGACACTTACCTGCAATCCTTGTGCCCAAAATATGTTCGATGCGAACAAGAGTGGCTGGCTAGGCTTAAGTAGATAAAAAGGGAGGAAATATTGTACGCAGATGTGTTGATCCTGCTGCTTGCCGCCGTGCTGTTGGTGGCGGTTTTCCGGCGCCTCGGCCAGCCGGTGATCCTCGCTTACCTGCTTGCCGGGGTACTGCTCGGCCCCTATGGCGTCGCCGTGATCACCGGCCAGGCGATCATGCAGACCATCGCCGAGCTCGGCATCGTCTTTCTGATGTTCTCGCTCGGCCTCGAATTCTCGCTGCCCCGGCTCATCGCCATGCGCCGGCTGGTGATCGGGGTGGGCGGTCTGCAGGTGTTGCTCACATCATTGCTGTTTTTCGCCATCGCCTGGTGGTGGGGCCTGAGCCTGCCCCAGGCGCTGGTGGTATCGGGCACCTTGGCGCTCTCCTCCACCGCCGTGGTGATCAAGCAGCTGGGGGAGCAGAAGCAGCTGCACACCCGCCGCGCCCAGCTCGGGGTGAGCGTGCTGCTGTTTCAGGATCTGGCGGTGGTGCCGCTGCTGGTGATGATCCCCATTCTGGCCAGGCCCGAGATCCAGGGCAGCGCCCTGCTGGCGGAGATCGCCTGGGCCACCCTCAAGGGGCTGTTTGCCCTGCTGAGCCTGCTGGCAGTGGGCAAGTGGCTGCTGCCGCTGCTGTTTCACGAGGTGGCGCGGGCCCGCTCCGACGAGCTGTTCGTGCTGAGCGCCCTGTTGGTGGCGCTGCTGGCGGCCTCGCTGACCCAGTGGATGGGGCTCTCCATGGCGTTGGGGGCCTTTCTGGCGGGCATGATGCTGGGGGAATCCCACTATCGCCATCAGCTGGAGGTGGACATCCGGCCGTTTCGGGACGTGCTGATGGGGCTCTTCTTCATCACCATCGGCATGACCATGGACTGGCAGCGGGTGGCGCAGGACTGGTGGCTGGTGGCCACCAGCGTGCTCTGCCTGATCCTGTTCAAGTCCCTGCTGGTGCTGCTGGCCGGCCGGCTGATGGGGGAGCGCAAGCGCGATGCCATGGCGGCGGGGATCATGCTGAGTCAGGTGGGGGAGTTCGGCTTCGTGCTGCTGGCGCTGGCCAACCACCACGGTCTGCTCGACCATCGGCTGGTCTCCCTGCTCATCGGCATCGGCGTCACCTCCATCGCCATGACGCCCTGGCTGGTGTTGCAGGCCCATCATCTGGCCCGCTCCCTCACCGACCCGGCCCTGCTCACCCGCTCCGAGGTGGCCCAGTCGGGCCTGAGCAAGACCCAGCATGTGATCATCGCGGGCTTTGGTCGGGCCGGCCAGACCTGCGCCCGTTTTCTCAAGCAGGAGGAGATCCCCTTCCTGGCGCTGGATCTCGACCCGGAGCGGGTGAGCGAGGCCAAGTCGGCGGGGGAGCAGGTGGCGTTTGGCGATGCCAGCCGGCGCGACATCCTGCTGGCCGCCGGCCTGCTGCGGGCCCGGCTGGTGATCATCACCTTTGACGATCACAAGCGGGTGGAGGCCATGCTGGCGCTGATCAGGGAGCTGGCGGGGGAGGTGAAGGTGCTGGTGCGCACCCGGGATGACAGTTTTCTGGAGGCGTTCAAGCGGGCGGGTGCCTTTGAGGTGATCCCCGAATCCCAGGAGGGGGCCCTGATGCTGGTCTCCCACCTGCTGCTTAACTGCGACATTCCCATCGGCCGGGTGATCCGACGCATGGAGCACGAGCGCAGCAGCCAGTACCGCTTTTTGCACGGTTTCTACTGGGGGGATCAAAGCGCCGGCAATCTGGAGACGGACCAGCTGCTCGAGCGGTTGCACCCCGTGCTGCTGCACGAGCAGGCCTGGGCGGTGGGGCGCAGCGTGCAGACCCTGGCGCTGGAGACGGTGCGGATCAAGGAGGTACAGCGCGGCGAGTTGCGGCTGGAGCCCAAGCCAGAGCTGGTGCTGGCGGCAGGGGATCGGCTGGTGCTGTTCGGCAATGGGGTGGCGGTGGAGCAGGCGGAGCAGCGCCTGCTGGAGGGGCGTTAGCCCTCCCTCAAGGTGTGTTCACCCTCGCCACAGGTGAGTGAGCCGCTTGCAGGCGGGCGTGCCGGCCCACCCTCAAGAGGCCATTTCAAGCTTCGACCGGTACTATCTCCTCTATCCCCAGAAACGTTTCGACCCGCTGGCGCTCGTTCAGGGTATCCAGGTAGCCCAGCTTGATCAGCTGCTGGCAGTAGCCGGGATAGAACATCAGGAAACTGGCCAGGCTGCTGGTCTCGTCCCCTGTCACCCCCAGTACCCGCAGCAGGCGGCGCAGATGCACCGGCAGCTTGCGCAGATAGGCCAGCGCCAGCAGGTCGAGATCCTGGCTCGGCTTGAGCACGCAGGTCTCCACTCGTTTGAGTTTCAACCGGTTGCGCTCCCGCTCCGGGATGAGATCCAGGGTCTGGTTGATGCGCCACAACCGCTCCAGATCCGAGTTGAGGGTGTCGGTGAAGACGGTGTCCAGCAGGTGGCTGGCGATGTTGGAGCTGGTCAGGTGGCCATGGTGGAAGGTGGGCGCCGTGTGCGCCGGCGGATCCAGGGTGATCAGCAGGATCCGCTCCGCCCCCAGGTGGATGGCGGGGCTGAGCGGGCTCAACTGATGGATGGAGCCGTCACCGTAGAATTTGTCGCCGATGTGGGTGGCCGGGAAGACGAACGGCAGCGCCGAGGAGGCGAGCAGGTGATCCGAGGTGAGCAGGGTGCGCAGCCCGCGCCGTCTGGCCCGCTCCCACGGCAGGTGCTCGGCTCGCCCCTGAAAAAAGGTGGTGGAGAGGCCGTCGTCGTAGTCGGAGGCGGTGATGGCCAGCGCCTCCAGACTGCCGTAGAGGATGTTGTCATCGATGCGGTGATAGTCGATGAGCTGATCCAGCAGGCGGCGCAGCGGCGCGTTGTCGAACAGGTGAAAGGCGTGGTTGGTGTGGGGATTGATGAGCCCCGCCGAGCCCTCATACATCAGCCGCCACAACAGACGCCCCGGGTGAAAGTCGAAGATGTGGTGGGTCTCGAAGCGGCGCCAGACCCACTCCAGCTTGCGCACTCCCAGATGAAAGCAGGAGGCGTAGCAGGCCAGCGCGGTGACATTGATGGCGCCGGCCGAGGTGCCGCACAGGATGGGAAACGGAATGCCGAGATTGCGGGGATAGAACTCGGCGATCGCCTTGAGGGCGCCGACCTGATAGGCGGCGCGGGCACCACCACCGGTCAACAGAAGAGCTGTGTTGGGTTTGGCCATGATACTGCGCCTTATGCATGCCACTGGGGGTGTTGCCACCGAGCAATTTAACTATAAGACGCTGTATCAAATATAAAAACAGGCCTGCCAACCATTTTTTGCAGGCCCTTTTTGAGGCTGTTCAGTTGGCGTGGCGAGCGGCGCTCAGCTGATCGAACGCGGCGAATGCGGGGGCACTGGCGAGGATGCGGCCGTGGCCGAGTCCGCGGGTGCTCACCAGCCGGGTACGACCATCCTGAGTGGCGCGCAGGGAGTCGCCGTGCGGGGCGAAGCGATCCTCCTCGTCGTGCACTATGATGGCGGGCCCGCTGCGACCGGCGAGCCGCCCCAGCGGGTCGACCGTGCTCAGGGGGTGCTGGTACTCCTGCTCAATCTCCTTGACCACCGCATCGAACAGCCGGATGGAGTAGCCGGAGCGCGCCACCATGCCGTAGAGCTGGGGCACATAGTCGAGCACCGGCGAGATGAGCAGCAGCGGCAGGGCATCCAGCTCGCGTCGGCGGCTGGAGAGGGTGACGGCCCCCCCCATGCTGTGGGCGATGACGCCCTGCAGCGGGCCGCACTCGGCCGTCATCTTCTCCACCAGTTCGTCGAAGGCGCGCACGAAGCGGGGCAGGTGGCCGGTATGGCCGGCGCTGTGGCCGTGGGCCGGGTGATCGTAGGCAATGGCCGTGAAGCCCTGGGCGGCGATGTGGCTCATCAGCGGGTAGAACTGACCGGCGCTGCCTGACCAGCCGTGCATCAGCAGCCAGACCGGCCCCTGGCCGAGCCGGTAGCTCATCAGGGTGCCTTCGCTGGTGTGCACGGCCTGTTTGACCAGTCCGGCCGGCGCCGTGTCATCCCGCTGGTTGCGCTGGGGGGTGAGCAGCAGCTTGCTGGCGATGCGCTTGGCATGAGCGGGGGCCAGGGTGTGATGCAAGCGGGTGCCAAGGCCAAGCAGCCATTTGCTCGGGCTGAAGCGGCGGGTGTTGAAGTAGATCTTGCTGCTCATGGTCATCCTGTGGTTTTTATGTGCGAACGGTCGTGCTTTTTTGTCGGTTTTAAAAAAGAGAGGTCAATCCATCAGTGCCAGCCATCCAGCAGCGTCTCCACTTCGGGCCAGAAGTGGCAGGCCGGATCCTGACACAGATCGAGGGCATTGAACACCTGATCCGCCAGATAGAGGCCATAGAGGCGATAGACGGCGCGCCAGGGATCCATGTCGCTGCGCCACTCGCCCTCGCTCTGTCCCTGCACCACCTGGCGGGCCAGGTAGTCGAGCCAGAAACGCACCAGCTGGCGGGCGGCCTGTTGCACCTCACCTTCCTGGGCCGAGGTCCAGGCGTCGAGGAACATGCAGCGACCGGCGAAGCACTGGTTCCAGGCCAGCCAGGCCTGCAGCAGGGCCGTCAGCTTCGCTCGCTGGCTGCCGTGCTGCTGCTGGCGCACCGGCTGGATCACCCGCTCCCGGAACACCTCGGCGGCGTACTCCAGCACGGCGATCTGCAGGTTGTCGCGGGACTGGAAGTGGGCGAACAGGCCGCTTTTCGACATCTCGCAGGCGCTGGCAAGGGAGCCTATGGTGAGGCTCTCCAGCCCCTGCTGGCTCGCCTGCTCGAACGCAGTCTGCAAAATGTTGTCGCGGGTCAGCCGGCCCTTGCTCATCGCACTCTCCTTCATTGACCGGGGCAGCATAAAGTACGACCGTGCTATTTGTCGAGAGGGGAATCGGCCTGCAAGAGGGGATGAGGCGGGCTCAGTCGTCCTTGATATCCATCTGCTGCAGGGCGATGACCGCCTGGGTGCGGTTCTTGACGCCCAGTTTGCGGAAAATGGCAGTGATGTGGGCCTTGATGGTGGCCTCGGAGACGTTGAGCTCCCAGGCGATCTGCTTGTTGAGGCTGCCGTCGCGCAGCATCACCAACACCTTGTACTGCTGGGGGGTGAGGCTGGCGAGCTTGCTGGCAAAATCGGCGCCCTCACAGGGCTCGGGATGGAGCGAGATGCCGGCCGGCACCCAGTTGTCACCCCCGATCACCGTATTGAGGGCGTTGACCAGCTCCTTCATCGGCGCCGATTTGGGGATGAAGCCGAGCGCACCGAGCCGCAGCACCTGCTGGATGATGGCGGGTTCTTCCGAAGCCGACACCACCACGATAGGCAGGTCGGGATACTGGCCGCGCAGGTGGGCGAGGCCGGAGAAGCCGTTGGCCCCCGGCATCTTGAGATCGAGCAGCAGCAGGTCGACTTCCGGGTGCTCACCCAGCAGGTGGGCCAGGCTGTCGATGGAGTCTGCTTCCAGCAGCTGGGCATCGTCGATGGCCATGTGCACCGCTTGATAGAGGGCGCCCCGAAACAGGGGGTGGTCATCTGCGATGACGATGGTAAATTGGCTGTCCATTGCTCACATTGTTGCTAACTGATTGTTTTGGAAAATCAAACTAGCACCGCTCCCGGAGAGGGTCAAACCTGCCGGCGCGCAAATGTGAAGCGGCCGTCGGATGTCGTGCCATTGGGGCAGATGGGATGGTCATGAACAACCCATGCAGGAGGCAATAGATGGGATCTCTGGTATTGACGGTGGGCACCGGCTCCACCTGGGCGATGCGGGCGGCGCTGGTGCTGGCCATGAGCGGGCTGGAGTGGCAGGAGCAGGTGTTCGATCTGGAGGATGCCAAGGAGCTGCAGCGGCTCAAGCGGCTGGCCCCCGCCGGCCTGGTGCCCTGGCTCGATCATGACGGCGTGCGGGTACACGACTCACTGGCCATCGCCGAGTACCTGCATGAGCTCTGCCCCGCGCGTCGACTCTATCCCGAAGCGCGAGCCGAGCGGGCGCTGGCCCGCAGCCTCTGCGCCGAGTTGCACGCCGGTTTTCGCCAAATTCGCACCCTGCTGCCCTTCTTCCTCGGCGCCCCGACCCGCAGCGAACCGCCGGTGGAAGCCATCGGCGAGCTGGCCCGGCTGCAGACCATCTGGTCCCAGGCGCGGGGGCCCTTCTATTTTGGCGAGGCGGGGATCCTCGATGCCTTTTATGCGGTGATGGCCTACCGGCTGGCGAGCTACGGCATCCAGCTGCCGGGGCAGGCGGGCGCCTATCAGCAGGCGTTGCTGGCCTGGCCGCTGTGGCAGCAGACCCTGGTCAAGGCGCGTCTGCAGTGGCCGACGGCCGCTCATCAGCCGCAGTGAACCTGCTGGCGCAACCGCCTGTATGAACGACTGGTGTAAACAGAGAGGGGAGCCACTGGCTCCCCTCTCTGTTTGGGTTTGATTCCTTAAGCTGGATTACGGCCGGCGAACACCACCACCACCTTGTCATCTCCCTTCTCCCGCACGAAGGCATAGGGGCTGTCGGCCAGCTTCTTGTGGCTGCCCGCCGCCACCGCCGGGTGGGCGGCACGGAACTGGCCGAGCCGCTGCCAGTGCTTGACCAGTTCGGCCTTCTCGCCGCCGGCCAACTCCTGCCAGTTCATGTCCGAGCGCAGTGCCTGATCGAACACGCCGCCATCCTTGGCTAGCCCGCGGCCGGACTCATCGCCGTAGTAGATCTGGATGCCGCCCGGCAGCAGCATGAAGCTGCTGGCAACCCGGCGCTGCAGCGGTACGTCCTGATAGTCGCCGAAGAACAGCTTGGTGTCGTGGGAGCTGATGTAGCTCAGCACGTTGAACTCGGGATCCTGATTGATGCGGCTGGCGTAGCTGGCATAGGTGGGCTCGGCGCTGGCCAGACACTGGGCCTGGGGCAGGGCGAACTCGCGCTGGTAGTCGAAGTTGAGCAGCGAATCGAAGCCGTTCTGATACCAGAAATCCTTGGCAACCCCGTGATCCCACACCTCGCCCACCATGTAGAAGGGGAGGTCATCGAGTTTCTTGGTCGGGTTGGCGGCTTTCCACTCCTTGAGGGCAGCAGTGCCAGCCTGCTTGAGGCGGGCCCATACCTCGGGCTCCAGATGTTTGACGGTATCGGCCCGAAAACCGTCGATGCCGAAGCGGCGCACCCAGTCGGTGTGCCAGGCAATCAGATAGTCGCTCACGGTGGCGTTGGGCAGTGGCTTGGCCCTGGTGTCCTGTTTGGCCGCCAGCAGCGGCGGCAGCCCCACCGGCTTGGTGGATTCGGTGAGGAAGTCCGGCAGCCCCGCCACCGAGCCGGTGACGTCGTCGGTGCCGGGCTGCGGGTAGCCGGGCAGGCCGGCTCGCACCCAGTCACCGCTCCACCACTGGCCCCACTTCGGCGACTGGTAGTCGATGAACTGGTTGTAGCCATGCCAGTTGAGGCCGCCGCTCGGGCGCCACTGGTTCCAGCGGGCCGGCAGTTTGCCGGTGTTCTGGGTGAGGTCGGTGAGCCCCAGATCTTGCAGGTCGGCGAGGGTGGCGTAGCCGGCGTGGTTCATCACCACGTCGAGGATGATGCGCATGCCGCGCTTGTGGGCCTCGTCCACCAGGGTCTTGAGGCTCTCCTCGTCGCCGTAGTTGGGATCTATCTTGGTGAAGTCGAGCGCCCAGTAGCCGTGATAGGCGTAGAAGGGGAAGTTGCCCTGCTCGCCGCCGCCGATGAAACCGTGCACCTGCTCCACCATGGGAGTGATCCAGATGGCATTGATGCCGAGCTGCTTGATGTAGTCGAGCTTGGCAGTCAACCCCTTGAAGTCGCCGCCGTGCCAGGTGGCCACTTCATCCTGACCGTCTTTTTGGCGCCCGAAGCTGTGGTCGTTGGCGGGATCGCCGTTGTTGAAGCGGTCGGTCAGCAGGAAATAGACGCTTGCCTGATCCCAGTTGAAGGGGGCCGCCGTGGCCGCCTTGACCGGCTCGAGCAGCAGCAGGCCGCCGCTCTCTTTACTGGGCGTCAGGGTCAGCTTGCCGCCCTTGACCACCCCTTGCTGGCCGGAGTAGGCGTCCCGCAGCTGGGTGCCGTCGGGCCAGACCCCTTTCAGGGATACGGTAACCGGGCCGCCATCCCAGCTGATGCAGGGCTCCACTGGCGGCTGGCGCTTGAACTCGCTCTTCTTGGTGGCTCGCAGCACCTTGAGGCTGGGGGTATCGGGGTTGAAGGTGAATTGATAATCCCCCGCCAGCATCACCCGCAGATTGAAGTGCTGCCCCTTGCTGCACTTGTCCATGGGCTGGGCGGTGCCGAAGGGGAGCGGTTTGGCCTCGCTCGGGCCGAAGCTGGTGCCGCAGCTGTTGCCCGCGTCGCTGATGCGGATCTGGTGACTCCCCTTGGTGAGCGGATGGGTCAGCTGCACCGCCCCCTTGTCCAGCGTCAGCGGCGCGCCGACCGGCTGGTCATCCACGTAGAGGCGCACCTCGGCGGCCATGGCCTGATGGAGGAAGAGGGGGCTGGCCAGCAGGGCGAGCCAGAGGGGAGAAACCGAGGGAGTGCGACGCATAAGCCATTCCTTGCTGGGGTTAAGCGGACCAGATTGCCGTCAATGGGGCTCATTCTAGGAGGCATGAGGGCGGGCTTGGACAGGCAAACCGTCGATTTGTGACATCAGTTCAAATGGTTACGTTTTCAAGAATGGAAAAGTGTGAGCGGGGTGTCGCGCCCATAAAAAAAGCCGGTCGATAGACCGGCTTGTTGCATTGCCACCTTCGTCACACGGTGAAGAACTTGAAGTTGACGAAGGCCACTGCGATGAAGGAGGCCACCATGCCGCTCAGGCAGAGCACGGCTGGGCGAATGGCCGGCCAGCGATGGGTCAGCAGGATGATGGCCAGCATGGTCGGATAGAGGCCGAACATGTAGCGCGGCATGGCGTTGAGCCCTGTCATCAGCGGAATGGTGCAGCAGATGAACATCAGGGTCGCCTCGGCCCAGCGCTTCTGGCTGAACAGATAGAGGTTCAGAGCCCAGCCGAACATCACCATGATGGAAAGGTAGGATTTGCGTCCGCCCAGCTCGAAGCCGCTCAGCCACCAGTCCAGCGGGCTGTCCATGTAACGGCCCCAGGCTACCTGGATGTGCTTGAACGCCAGCGCATCACCGGTGAGGTGATAGAGGTAGAACATGTAGGCGAACAGGCCGAGCGGGATCATCCAGAGGGTGAACACCACCTTGAAGGCGCGCTCGGTGAAGCGGAAGAACTCGCGCCAGCCGTAGGCCTGCAGCGCCAGGATCAGCACCGGGAACACCATCATCACCCCCAGGTTGCGGGTGGCGGAGATGAACACGCCGAGCAGCGCCACCATCAGCCACTGCTGGCGATAGGCGAACAGGAACATGCCCAGCATCAGCGCCATGAACATCGACTCGGTATAGCCGGAGACGAAGTAGGCGGAGAAGGGGGAGAAGGCGAGCAGCCAGACGCCGAAGCGGGCGGTATCGTCACCCAGCTTGAGCTGACGCAGCACCAGCAACATCAACGGCAGGCTGATGAAGAACGCCAGGTTGGCCACCAGCATCAGGCCGATCAGGCTCTCGACGTTGAGCAGGTTGGAGATGGTGCCGGAGATCATCGGATAGAGCGGCATGAAGGCCCAGTTGGCCGCATTGCCCTTGCTCAGCCAGCGCGGGTAGAGATCGTAGCCGTTCTCGATGATGCGCTGGAACCAGACGCAGTCGAACTGGCAATAGGCCTGCAGCGGGCCTATGTCGGGGGAGCCGTAGAGCTGGACACCGAAATAGCCCATGCCGTAGAGGGCGGCCCGGCTCAGCACGAAGGCGGCGATGATCATCAGCCAGTCACGGCTGCTGATGGCCAGTGACGGGCGATAGGGGCCCGCATTGTCAGGGGTGATGGAGGTAGTCATGTCATTCATCAGGCAAATACCCAGATCCTGGAGAGGAGGTAGGTGAGCACGGTGACCGTCAGGGTGGCGATCACCACCGGCAACAGACCGGAAAGACCCGCAAACAGCAGACCGCTCAATATCAGGTTACGCACCGCCAGCGAGAAGAGAGCGACCAGCAAGAACTTGCTGGCGGCACCCTGCTTCTGGAAGGTGATGTAACGGTGACCGAAGAAGGAGAACCAGAAGGCGATGGCAAAGGCCAGCGTCGTCACCAGGTGCTCCGAGATGGTGGGCCAGGTGTGAAACAGGGCGATGGAGGTGCCTAGATCGACGAGGGTGGCCCCCCCGCCGACAAACCCGAAACGTACCAGCCGCCAGAATTCCTCGCGGGAGATCATTGAGAAGCCTGCTCCTGCTGGTCATCAGCGGCTTTCGCGGCAGCAGCCTTCTTGCCGGCGCTCTTCTTGCTGCCGGTGGTGGCATCCTGCTTCGGCTCTTCATCCTGCTTGGCATATTGGCCGTATACCCCTTCGATGAGGTAGACGGGGCGCTGCTTCACTTCCACGAACATGCGGCCGATGTACTCGCCGATGATGCCGAGCGACAGCAGCTGGATACCGCCGAGGAACAGCACCACCGACATCAGGGAGGCGTAACCCGGCACGTCGATGCCGAAGAAGACCACCTGGGTGACGATCTTGAGAATGTAGAGGAAGGCGACGAAGGAGACGCCGACGCCGACGTAGCTCCATACCCGCAGCGGCCAGCTGGAGAAGCTCATCAGGCCGTCGAGGGCGAAGTTCCACAGCTTCCAGTAGTTGAACTTGGTCTCGCCGGCGTGGCGGGCGGGGCGCTCATAGGGCACGCCGACGGCACGGAAACCGGCCCAGGCGAACAGCCCCTTCATGAAGCGATTGCGCTCCGGCAACTGCTTGATCGCCTCGACCACCTTGCGGTCGATCAGGCGGAAGTCGCCGGCGTTCTCCGGCAGCTTGGTGCTGGTGGAGAGGGCGTTGAAGAAGCGGTAGAAGCCGCCGGCGGTGAGGCGCTTCATCGGGGTGTCGGCGCTGCGATCCACCCGGATGCCGTAGACGGTGTCGTAGTCGCCGGTCTGCCACAGTTTGACGAATTCGAGAATGAGTGCGGGCGGATCCTGCAGATCCACGTCCATCGGCACCACGGCATCACCCTTGGCGTGATGCAGGCCGGCGGTCATGGCCGCTTCCTTGCCGAAGTTGCGGGCCAGGTTGACCAGGGTGACGCGCGGGTCGCGGGCGATGGCCTGTTCGACGACCTCACGGGTGCGGTCGCGGCTGCCGTCGTTGACGAATACTATTTCCAGCTGATCCTTGAGCGGCGCCAGTTCGTTATCTATCGCGTTGATGAAGGCATCTATGCTCTCTTCCTCGTTGTAAACGGGAACGATCAGAGAGAGTCGAAAATCGGCATGCGACATGAAAACTTCCTTATTTGGAAAATTATTTTATAAAACAGCGTATTGGAGAATACGTCTTATTGGGCGACGGTCAAGCGCACCGACTGGACATTGAGCGGAGTCGGGGCGGAGAGCGCCAGAAAGTTGGGACGCTTGGGGTCCGAGGTCAGCGACTCGCCCGGCAGGCTGAGACGGATCTCGTTGATGCCGGCCTTGGCCAGCTTGACGGTGGTGGTGAAATCGTGACCCAGTGCCACCTTGAGCAGAGCACCGGCCTGCGGGCTGTTGACCCGGGCCTGGATGGTCAGCTGTTCCGGCTGTGCCTGTTGCTTGGGCAGCACGAAGTAGAGGCCACCCTGGCCGCTCAGTTCGGTGCCGTCCGCGCTCGGTTTCTTGGCCCAGCCTTCGCTGGAAAGGAAACGGCTCGGTTTGGTCAGATTGAGCTCGTTGCCAGGCTGGTAGGTCATGCTGGAGTTGTGCTCCCAGAAGCGGGTCTTGCCTTCCAGGTAATAGAGCTTGTAGGCCAGGCTCACGTTGGGGTGGGCGGCCAGGTAGAGGGTATAAAGGTAGAAACCACTCAGCGCCATGATGGCGGTCAGAAAACCAAACTTTTTGTACGTCATATCACTCTCTGCGCCTCACGGTTTGTAGGCTGATTTCGCGCATATGCTAATCCAATTGCAAAAAAAGCATAGTGGATCACAAAAATATATTTGGTCACATATTAACCCCTTCCCGGCCGGTGTTCCAAATGTTGCTGTTCCCGTATTTTACCTGCCCTGGCGAGCCGGAGATCCTGCGCAGGCCGGGGGCATTTCAGGCCCGGCTTCGACAAGCATAAACGAGGGTGCCGCTCACACGGCCGGGAGCCTGCATCGCTGTGGCAGGATCTGTCGCCATTTTGCCTAGGCCGATTTATGATGGCGTATCACGCAGTCAAGGATGACCCATGAAGCTGAAACTATGCTGCTGGATGCTCTGCTTGCTGGCGCCGCTGGCCTCGGCAAACAGTCTGTGTCCCTCGCCCTTGCGGGTCGGTTTTGACAACTGGCCGCCTTATCACTATTACGCCGGCACGGCGGCCGGGCAAAAAGAGCTGCGCGGCTTTGCCGTCGAGGCGCTCACCGCCATGCTCAAGCGGCTCGACTGCAAGGCCAGCTATGTGGAGATGCCCTGGAAGCGGGTGCTGCACGGTCTGTCGCTGGGCTCGGTCGACATCGCCATGGAGGCCTATTTCAACGAGGACCGCGCCCGCTATGCCTGGTTCTCCGATGCCTACAATCCAGGCCGCAGTGCGCTCTGGATCCGCAAGTCATCCTCCTACCCCGAAACCGATCTGGCCAGCTGGCTGGCCAGCGGCCATACCCTGGGCATCACCAAGGACTACTACTATGGGGCCGAGATCAGCGAGTTGCTGCGCCGTTATGCCGCCCAGGTGAGCGTGGTCAATGACGAGCAAAACTATGGCAAGCTGGTGCTGGGGCGCATCGACGGCTTTCTCGGCGATGTGCTGGCCACCCCCTGGGGCCTGAAGGAGGAGGGGCTGAGCGATCTGATCGTCCCCCACACCATGGCCGTATATGAAGCGCCGACCTTCTTCATGTTCAGCAAGAAGCGGCTGTCACCCGAATTTGTCAGCGCGTTCAATCGCGAACTGGCTGAATTTAAAGCAACAAATGAGTATGACATTATCTGGCGGCGCTACGCGCCCGCCAGCTAGTAAAGTCGCGGGCATTCACGCATCATGAGCGCCTTGACCGCCGGGTCTGACAGGCTGAAGTGAACCGATCTTGAGGTAAGCATGGGGAAGAAGTATTGGCTGGCATTGGCAAACCTGATCTGGCTGGGCTGCTGGCCGGCGGCCATGGTACAGGCCAGCGAGGGCCAGGTGGTGGTGAGCAATGCTGCGATGCAGCACGACTGGTATCAGAACAGCACGGCAGAGCAGGCCAGGCGTGAGCTGGAGCTGCAGCTGCAGGAGGCCGTGCTGGCCCAGTTGCACCCGGATTTTTACACGCTCTGGAAGAAGCTGCAGGCCAAGCCGGCGGATCAGCGTGGCGCCCTCTATGACGAGGCGTTCGGCAAGTTGGCCCGGTTCCAGCAGGCCTGGCGGGCCATGGATCTGGTCTCCCGCGAGCAGATGCAGACCCTCAAGCTCAACCTCAGCAAGCCGCTGGCCCACGAGCCGGCCGGCGACAACCTGCTGGAGCAGGTCAGGCAGCTCAGACCCCAGGTCGCGGAATATGACGCGGTGCGCGAAGAAGTGCGCAAGCTGCTGGCGCTGCCCATGGCCAAGAAGTGGCCGACTCTGACCATGCCGACCCTGCGGGCCGGTGAAGTCTCCCCGGAGCTGGGCCAGATCCGCTCCATCCTCAACGAGCTGGGCGACACGGCCCCGCGCCATGATGACGCCACCTACGACGCCGAGACCCTGCAAGCAGTCAAGCAGTTCCAGCGCCGCCACGGCCTGACCGCCGACGGCATCATAGGCCGGCAGACCCGCAGCTGGCTCAATACCGGGCCCGAGGTGCGCGCCAGCCTGCTGCTGCGCAACCTGTGGCGACGTGATCTGGTGGATCAGCTCTCCGGCGCCCGCTACGTGCTGGTCAACATCCCCGACTATCGGTTGAGCGTGGTGGAGTCCGGCAACGAGGTATTCACCAGCCGGGTGATCGTGGGCAAGGAGCAGCGGGCGACCCCGATCCTCGCCAGCGAGATCCGCTCCATCGTGCTGAACCCGGCCTGGCACGTGCCGCGCTCCATCTTGAGCAAGGACATTCTGCCCAAGCTGGGACGGGATCCCGCCTACCTCAATCGCGAGCAGTTCGAGGTGATCGACGGCGAGGGCAATCCGGTGCAGTTCACCGAAGAGGGCTGGCAGCAGGCGCTGGCGTCCGGCTTCCCCTACCGGCTGCGGCAAAAGCCGGGCGATCACAACGCACTGGGCCGCTACAAGTTCTATCTGCCCAACAACGAGGCCATCTACCTGCACTCCACGCCGCGCAAGGCGCTGTTCGAGCAGGGCGCGCGCGCCTTCAGCTCAGGTTGCATCCGGGTGGAGCATGCCGACGATCTGGCCGAGCTGCTGCTGGCGGACTCCCGCTATCAGCCGGACAAGGTGGCCAGTATCCTGAAAGAGACCCAGACCAAGTGGCTGCCGCTGACCACCCCGATCCCGGTGTTCACCGTCTACTGGAGCAGCTGGATCGACGAGGATGGACGTCAGCAACTGCGCAACGACATCTATGGATTTGATCGAGTCAGCTACCAGAGTCGCTTGCTGTGATCCTCGCCACAGAGTGAAAAGCCCGGCCTGCGCCGGGCTTTTTCATGGCCCCTTGCGGTTTGACAGCGGCCGGCTCGGCGGGTAGTTTCAAGCGCCTGTATCAAATTCATTCAACGGTTTCACCTCAACATAGCGATGGACGGACAAGGGATGCTTGATCAAGAGATAAGCCGACGTCGCCTGCTGCTGGGTGCTGGTTGCCTGCTGGGGGGCTCGCTGCTGTCCTTCCCCGCCACGGCGAGCCGCAGTACGGCAGGACGTGAACTCAGTTTCTTCAATCTCAATACCGGCGAGCGGGTGCGCGCCAGCTATTGGGAAGACGGCCGCTACCTGAAAGACGGGCTGGCCGAGCTCAACCACATCTTTCGCGACTACCGTCGCAACGAAGTATTCAACATCGACCGCAAGCTGTTCGACCAGCTCTACCTGCTGCAGCACAAGCTGGGTCGTCACGGTGAAATCCAGCTCATCTCGGGCTATCGCTCCCCCGTGACCAATCGCCAGAAGCGCAGCCGCAGCCGCGCCGTGGCCAAGCACAGCTACCATACCCTGGGGCAGGCGGTGGATGTGCGCATTCCCGGAGTACAGCTGGCGCACCTGCGCAAGGCGGCGCTCCATCTCAAGGTGGGCGGCGTCGGTTACTACCCGAGCGACAACTTCGTGCACCTCGACACCGGGCCGGTGCGCAGCTGGTAACGGCCGGCTGCTGGCCACTCCTGCCCGGCGGGTGACTGGTCAGCGGGGTGGCCGAACTGGTAGGCTCTGGACACCATGCAGAGGAGAACCAGATGAAACATATTTTGCTTGGCGGGCTGATTGCCCTGCTGCTGACCGGTTGTGGCAAGCTCAACCGTGAAAACTACGACAAGCTCAAGATGGGGATCAGCTACGCCGAGGCGAGCAGCATCCTCGGCAAGGCCGAGCGTTGTGACGATGCGCTGGGGACCACCAGCTGCCTCTGGGGCGACGAGGGCAAGAACATCAAGATCCGTTTCATCGCCGACAAGGCGACCTTCTTCAGCTCGGAAGGGATCAACTGAGGCAGCCACAGCCCCGTTGCCCATACAAAAAAGCGCCTGACCGGCGCTTTTTTGTTGGCTGCAATCCGTACCGGCTTGCCAGAAGCTGGCGCGCTCAGTGCGTGGCGTACTGGTAGTGGAAGGTCGGCAGCCCCCACTTGAAGCGCACCGCCAGGAGCCGCAGCACGAAGCCGATGCCGATGGCACCGAAGGCGGCCCAGTCGTTGGGCAGGCCCTGATCCAGCGCTAGGCAGTAGATGGCGGCCGTCACCAGCGAGATGGCGGCATAGAGCTCGCGGCGAAACACCAGCGGAATGCGCTGGCAGAGCAGGTCTCTGAGCACGCCGCCGAAGGCCCCCGTCACCACCGCCATGATGCAGGCGATCCCGGCGCCGTGGCCCATCTCCAGCGCCCTTGCCGCGCCGAAGATGGAGAAGACCACCAGCCCCAGGGCATCGAGCGCCATGAACAGCTTGCCAAGGTAGCGCATCAGCGGCGCCGAGATGACGCCGGCCATGGCCGCGCCGGCAACCAGCAGCACATACTCCGGGTGTTCGACCCAGAGCAGGGGGTAATGGCCCAGCAGCACGTCGCGAATGGTGCCGCCCCCGATGGCAGTCGCCGATGCGATGATCACCACGCCAAACAGATCCATCCGTCGCCGGCCCGCGGCCAGCGCGCCTGTCATCCCTTCGGCCACCAGGCCCAGCAAGAAGAGTGCATGTAACATGAGATATCCCAGGGTGCGAGAAAGCTCCGCATCCTATCAACTCGCGCTATAGGGGACAAGCAATGAAGGCTATGCATTATTTTTTATAATGCAAAAATGAAACGGGGCCCCCAAGGGAGCCCCGCTGTCACCACCGACCGGCTCAGCGTCTGAGCTGTTCGGCGCGGTAGTGATCGACCCACATGGCGGTGGCGCCGCAGATGGCCACCGGCATCACGAACAGGTTCACCACCGGAATGGCGGAGAAGAGGGTGACCAGGGCACCGAAGCTCAGGCACTTGCCGCGCCGCTGCTTGAGGGCGTCGCGCATGGTGATGAAGTCGATCTTGTGGTTGTCGAACGGATAGTCGACGTACTGGATCGCCATCATCCAGGCGCTGAACAGGAACCAGAGCACCGGCGCCAGGGTCTGGCCCACCACCGGAATGAGGAACAGGATCAGGCAGCCGATGGCCTTGGGCAGGTAGTATTTGAGCTTGGTCCACTCGCGGCCGAAGGTGCGTGGCACGTCCTTGACGATGTCCAGCATGCCGGTATCGCTGACGGTCTCGCCGGTGAGGGCCTGTTCCACCTTCTCCGCCAGCAGGCCGTTGAAGGGGGCCGCTATCCAGTTGGCCACCGAGCTGAACAGGAAGGAGAAGACCACCAGGATGGTGATGAGGGCGATGGGCCAGAGCAGATAGTCCAGCCAGTCGAGCCAGCTCGGGATCTGCTGGTGCAGCCAGCCGAACAGGCCGTCCAGCTGCAGCAGCAGGGCATAGAAGGCGCCGGCAAACAGCACGAAGTTGACCAGCAGGGGGATCAGCACGAAGGTGCGGATACCGGGCTGGCGAATGAGCGAGAAGCCGCGCAGGAAGTAGTCTGCGCCGCTGATCGAGTCTTTTACCATACGGGGTGAGTGGCTCATCTGAGCTCCATCTGTTCATGGGAAACTGCCTGCATATTACAAACAAGCTTTTGATTTGGTAAAGTCGCCTGCCCGCCTCCTCTTTATTTCGTTACCCACATAGGCCGCCATGCGTCTGAAATTGATCAAACTCGCCGGTTTCAAGTCGTTTGTCGAGCCGACCCGCATCGAGCTCAACGCCGACATGACCGCCGTGGTGGGCCCCAACGGTTGCGGTAAATCCAACGTCATCGACGCCGTGCGCTGGGTGCTGGGGGAGAGCTCCGCCCGCCATCTGCGCGGCGAAAACATGACCGACGTCATCTTCAACGGCTCCGTCAACCGCAGCGCCCACGGCCGTGCCTCGGTGGAGCTGGTGTTCGACAATCCCCACAACCGGGTGCCCGGCGAGTTCGGCCGCTTTACCGAGATCTCGGTGCGCCGCGAAGTGCTGCGCGACGGCTCCAACCACTACCAGATCAACGGCCAGAAGTGCCGTCGCAAGGACGTGACCGACCTCTTTCTCGGCACCGGCCTCGGGCCTCGCAGCTACGCCATCATCGAACAGGGCACCGTCAGTCGGCTGGTGGAGTCCCGCCCCGCCGATCTCAAGCTGTTCATGGAAGAGGCCGCCGGGGTCTCCCGCTACAAGGAGCGGCGCCGCGAGACCGAGCAGCGCATTCGCCATACCCAGGAGAACCTGGAGCGCCTCGGCGACATCCGCGGCGAGCTGGGCTCACGCCTCGAGCATCTCAAGGCCCAGGCCGAGACCGCCGAGCGCTACAAGCAGCTCAAGAGCCGTTCGCGCGCCGCCCGCGCCGAGCTGATCGGCTCGGAACTGTGGGCGCTGGAGACGCGCCTCGGCGAGGCCAAGACCGAGCTGGCCCAGACCGAGCAGGCACTGGCGGCGCTCGATGTCAAGCGCACCGCCGACGAGGGGCGTCACGTCACCCTGTCGGTGGCCCGCCAGGAGGCGCAGACCGAGCAGGCGAGCCGCCAGCAACAGATTTTTCTCGGCGGGCAGGCCATCGCCCGTCTCGAGCAGCAGCAACTGCACCAGAGCGAGCTTGGCCGCGACTGGCAGGCAAGGCGGCAAGCCCTCGGCGAGCGTATCGAGGGGCTCAAGGCCCAGCTGGCTAGCCAGCTGGAACAGCTGAGCGAAAGCACGTTGCAGGGCGAGGTGGCGTCTGCGCGCCTCGAGCAGTGTGAGCAGTTGCTTACCGACCAGCAGAGCGTGCGGGCGGCGGCGACCGAGCGGCTCGAGCAGGCGCGCCAGCGCCAGCAGCAGTGGCAGCAGCAGCTGGGTCAGTTGCAGGGGCGGCTCAACCAGACCCGCGCCGAGGTGAACGGTCTGCAGGAGCTGCAGGCCAAGACCCGGCTGGCCCGTCTCAAGCTGGAAGATGAACAGGCCGGGCCCCTCGGCGGGGAAGGGGAGGACCTGCAACCGGCGTTTGATGCGCTGGCGGCGGAGCTTGCGCTCTCCCGCGCACGCCATGAGGAGTCCGAGGCTTCGTGGCAGGCTGCCGTGGCCCGTCACGAAGCCCTCAAGACAGAGCAGGGTCACCAGCAGGGCTCGCTGCGCGAGCTGGAGGCTCGCCTCGCCACCCTGGATCAGATCCTGGGAGAGCAGATGGCGGGCGCCACCCTGGCGGATCGGCTGCAGGTGCCCCCCGAGTGGGCCCGAGGGCTGGACAAGGTGCTCGGCCGCTGGCTCACCGCCACCCCGGCGGATGAGTGCAATCTGACGCAGTCCGGGCTCTGGATCGGCCCGGCCCAGCCAGCGGTTGCCGGTACCCTGGCGGCGCAGCTGGGCGGCGAGCACATCCCTTCCTTCCTCAATGCCATCTGGCTGGTGGAGAGCCGGGAGGCGGCACTGGCCCGCCAGCCGAGCCTGGCGGCCGGTGAGTCGCTGCTCACTCCTGCGGGCGACTGGTTTGGTCCCAACTGGGCGGATCTGGGGGAGGGCATGGCCCTCGGTACCCTGGCGCTGCTCGGTGAACGTGAGCGGTTGCACACCGAGCAGAGCGCAAGCCGGGAGGCGCTGCGCCGGCTCGATGAGCAGCTTGCCGCCGCCGATGCGACGCGGGCCCAGCTGCACGGCGCCCATGAGCTGGCTCAGCGTACCCTGCGCGAGCAGGAGCAGCAGTGGCAGCAACTGCGCGAAGCCTGGAGCCTGCGCGAGGGGCAGCGGCAGGAACGGTTGCAGCGCCTCGGCCAGCTGGGCGAAGAGCTGATCAGGCTCGACCAGGAGCAGGTCGAGGAGGCGCAGCGGCTGGCGTCGGCCGGGGAGCGGCTTGAGCAGGGTGAAGCGGCCCTTGGCGAGCTGCAGGAGCAGGGCGAGGCGCTTGCCGAGGCACTGCTGCTCGCCCAGGAGCAGGCGAGCGGGGCGGAGCGGGCGCTGGAGGAGGCGCGCCTGCGTCGGGAGCAGCAGCAGGCCGCCTGTCAGCGGCTGCAACTGGAGCAGCAGAACCTGCGCCAGCTCATCGCCCTGCGCGAACAGGAGCTGGCCCGCCTCGGGCTGGAGCTGGCCGAGCTCAAGGAGCCGGGGGCTGCGCCGGGTCAGGATCTGTCGCCCCTGCTGGCCGAGCAGCGCAATCTTGAGGCGCAGCAGCTCGCCTGTCATCAGCGGCTCGCAGAACTGGAGCGTCAGCTGACCGAGCTGGAGCAGGCCAGAAGCGCCGATCACAAGCAGCTGGTGCAAATTCAGGAGAAACTGGCGACCCTGCGCCTTGAGCGTGAACGCAACCTGACGCGCCGGCAGGGGCTGCACGAGCAGTTCGAAGAGCTGGGCGTGCGACTGGTAGATCTCGATCAGGCGGTGCTGATTGCCGCTGATCGCGGCAAGCTGCGCCAGGAGATCCAGACGCTGGAGGCACAGGTGGAGGCACTTGGCGCCATCAACCTGGCGGCTCTCGAGGAGTATGAAGAGGCGAAAACCCGCTCAAGCTACCTGGAAAACCAGTGTCAGGATCTGGAGCAGGCGCTGGAAACCTTGAGCCAAGCCATTAAAAGAATTGATAAAGAGACACAAATACGGTTCCGGGATACTTTCGATAAGGTCAATGAAGATTTAAAATCCCTCTTTCCGAAAGTATTCGGGGGGGGCAGTGCCTGGCTTGAGCTCACCTCCGATGATCTTTTGGAGGCCGGAGTGAGCATCATGGCGAGACCTCCGGGTAAGAAGAATGCTACCATTGCCCTGCTTTCCGGGGGGGAGAAGGCGTTAACCGCACTTGCGCTGGTTTTTGCCATCTTCAGACTCAACCCAGCACCATTTTGTCTGCTGGATGAGGTGGATGCACCGCTCGATGAAGTGAACGTCGGTCGCTTCTGTTCTCTTGTCAAAGAGATGTCGAGCACAGTACAGTTCGTTTACATCAGTCATAATAAGGTCTCCATGGAGATGGCTGAGCAGCTGGTTGGCGTCACGATGCAAGAGCCCGGGGTTTCGCGCATAGTGTCGGTCGATATCGGTGAAGCCGTCGCTTTGGCTGAGCAAAACTAGAAAGAGAAGCAGCTAATGCAGGAATTGCGTTACATCTTGGTTGCCCTGGGCGGTATTGCCATCGCGGCATTGCTCATTCACGGGTTGTGGAGCAACAGAAAGAATCGTCAGGCACCGATCAAAGAGAAACCTCTGGGCCGGATGGAATCCAAATCACGGGATCGTGACAACGATGCCTTCGACAGCGATGGCATCGGTCAGGTGCGAGTGGTCAGCGGTGGCCGTCGTGCCGAGCCCAAACTCCACCATGATGAGCCCCGCCAGCCGGAAGTCAGCCGTCGTGCGCCTGCGCCCGCCTTCGATGATGAAGATGACGACGCCGATCTGCCGCCGCCCGTGGTACGCAAGCCTGCCGCCCGCCCCGTGCCGCCGCCCCCCGTCTATGAAGAAGACGAGGAGGAGTTCGAGGAGCCGGTTGCCGCTGCCGTCGAGGAAGTGCCTGCCGCGCCGGTGCGCAAGCCCGCCCAGGTCATTCGCCGTACCCCGGTCCACCGTTCCCGTCCCCAGCGCGAGCCGCTGCTGCAACCGCTGGACGAGGAGCCGCTGGTCGAGCCCGCCTACGCGACCGCACCCACTTTCGGTGCCCGCGAGCCGGCCCCGGTCGCCGCTCCCGAATATCAGGCGCAGCCCCGTCATGCAGCCCCCGAGCCTGCCTACGAGGAGCCCGTCTATGAAGAGCCGGTGCGTGCCGCACCGGTCGAGAAGATCTGGCAGGATGTCTATGTCATCAACCTGATGGGCCGTCCGGGTCACGATCTGCAAGGGGCCACCCTGCTCTCTTCCCTGCTGGCGCTGGGCTTCAAGTTTGGCGAGATGGATATTTTCCACCGTCACGAAGATCCGAACGGCAAGGGTGAAGTGCTCTTCTCCATGATCAACATGGTCAAGCCGGGCACCTTCAACCCGTACCGGATGGAGCAGTTCGCCACCCCGGGCGTGTCGCTCTTCATGCAGCTGCCGCTGCGCAGCAACGCTGCGTTTGCCTTCGAGGACATGCTGCAGGCCGCCGATCAGCTGGCCAGCGATCTCGATGCCATGCTGACCGATATGGATCGCAGCCCGCTGAGCGACGAGACCATCGCTCGTTACCGGCATGAGCTGGCCGCCTACGAGGCCAGTCGCGACTAATACGCCATGCGGGTCGAATGAATAAAAAGTGCGGTACCCAGGTGCCGCATTTTTATTGGTCCGCTGGCCGGTTTTTCCATCACACTTCGAGACTTTTTCATGAGCGATATCCTCTCCCGCCACCGTCAACTGTGTGAGCTGCTGATCGAGTACGGTCATCAGTACTATGTGCTGGACAACCCCACGGTGCCGGACGCCGAATACGATCGCCTGATGCGCGAGCTGATCGCGCTGGAAGCCGAGCATCCCGAGCTGAAGACGCCGGCCTCGCCGAGCGTACGGGTGGGCGGCCAGCCGCTGACCGCCTTCAAACAGGTGCGCCACGAGATCCCCATGCTGAGTCTGGACAACGTGTTCAGCGGCGAGGAGCTGCAGGCCTTCGAGCAGCGGATGCGCGATCGCCTCAAGCGGGAGGTGAGCTTTACCTTCTGCTGCGAACCCAAGCTGGACGGGCTGGCGGTGAGCCTGCTCTATGTGGCTGGCCAGCTGGTGCAGGCCGCCACCCGGGGCGATGGCACCACGGGTGAGGAGATCACCGAGAACGTGCGTACCATCAAGGCCATTCCCTTGTCCCTGCGTGGCGAGGGCTGGCCGGCAAGGCTGGAGGTGCGTGGCGAGGTGTTCATGCCCAAGGCAGGGTTCGAGGCGATGAACGCCAAGGCGCTGGCCGCCGGCGAGAAGGTGTTCGTCAACCCGCGCAATGCCGCCGCCGGCAGCCTGCGTCAGCTCGATTCGCGCATCACCGCCAGCCGCCCGCTGGCCTTCTACGCCTATGGCGTGGGGGTGGGCGGCGAGCAGCTCGGTGGCTCTCACTTCGGTCGCCTCAATCAGCTCAAAGAGTGGGGGCTGCCGCTCAGCCCCGAGGTGAAGCTCAAGGAGGGGGCCGCCGGTTGCCAGGCGTTCCACGACGACATCCTGGCGCGCCGCGGCGCGCTCCCCTACGAGATTGACGGCGTGGTCTACAAGGTGGATGCCATTCCCCTGCAGGAGGAGCTCGGCTTTGTGGCACGGGCGCCGCGCTGGGCCACCGCCCACAAGTTCCCGGCCCAGGAGGAGATGACGGAGCTTGAGAACGTCGAGTTCCAGGTCGGCCGCACCGGCGCCGTGACCCCGGTGGCCAAGCTCAAACCTGTGTTTGTCGGCGGCGTTACCGTCTCCAACGCCACCCTGCACAATGCCGACGAGATCGAGCGCCTCGGCGTGATGATCGGCGACACCGTGATCGTGCGCCGGGCCGGGGACGTGATCCCGCAGATCGTGGCGGTGGTGGAGGCGCAGCGCCCGGCGGATGCCCGCGCGATCCAGTTCCCGACCGAGTGCCCGGTGTGCGGTTCGGAGATTGTTCGAGAGAAAAAAATTGTCCAACAAAAGACCCAAACCTTCGAAAAAGTACTGGCAACTCGTAAATGTACGGGAGGGTTAAATTGCCTAGCTCAAGTCAAAGAATCTCTCAAACATTTTGTTAGCCGTAATGCGGTTGATATAGAAGGTGTTGGCGATAAGGTCATTGAGCAGTTAGTAGATGGAGGATTAGTTAAACATCCTGCAGATCTATTTAGATTGAATACTGATGATTTTTTAACGCTAGATGGTTTTGCTGAAATTTCAGCAAAAAATTCATTTGACGCAATTCAAGAAAAAATTGGCAGAACATCCTCTATAGATTTTTTATTTGGATTGGGAATTCCATCTGTTGGTCAAGTTGTTGCAGAACGACTGATAGTTGAACTGGGATGTTTGGATAATATAATGTCTGCGCCGAGAGGGATTATTAGTCAGATAAATGGTATCGGCTTAGATATTGACGCGGAAATATCAAGCTATTTTAGTGCTGCCTCAGTAAGTGAGGCAGTTATGGAACTAGCCGATGTTATGCGTGTAGAAAGGTCTGGAGTATCAATATCCAGAATGTATAAACGAAAGTTTTCAATGGCAAAAATCATTGAAGGTTTAAATATTGACGGTATTGCTAAAACATTCTCTGAAGCAATTTCTAAAGAAATAACTTTGGAGCAGTTGTGCAATGGTTTGCAACATGGTGACTTGGTTGGTATCACGACGGCTGCTGGTACCAGTATCAGTAAGCAAAAGATTGATGCAGTTGTCAAAGGCATTAAAGAGAAGAAGCCCTTGCTCGATGCTATCAAGCACTATGTTGATAAACATGCACTATTGGATGTTGACGATTTACTTGATTCTGAGCCAGAGCAAAAAACAGATAGTTTTATCGCAGGTAAATCTTTTGTGATTACTGGCAGTTTTACGTTTATGTCGAGAGATCTAATAAATTCAAAGTTAAAAGAACTTGGTGGTGAATCTAAAACGTCAGTGTCAAAAAATACAGACATGTTGATTATGGGTGAAAAGGCTGGTAGCAAGTTGAAAAAAGCGACCGAGCTAGGCATAAAAATAATCAATGAAGATGAATTACGCTCTCTTCTGGAGTCTGAAAATGGACTATAAGTATTCTGTCAATGGAAGTGAAGGTAATGTATATACCGTTATTCTTAAAGAGGATGATGGTGTATTCAATTTATCTTGTGATTGTGCTGCAGGTTCTTATGGTAAGAAGTGTAAGCATAAGTCAGGAATCATTGAAAGTATATTGAATGGTCATGTTGATGATATTTCAAAGTCAGACTTTTTAGGTTCTGAGCTATACAGTCATTATGTTTCCTTAAAGGAAAGTGAAGCTGAGTTAGAGCAGATAAAGAAAGATGTTAAACGTAAGACAGCTCGTCTTGAAAGAATAATGGCTGGATAGAAATCATTGATGACTATAAACCCGGCCTTAATGCCGGGTTCTTTTTTCTAGAGGTTTAGGTGCTCAATCACGCCAGAGGATCTTGTAGCGCCACTTGTCGGGCAGGGTGAGTTGCCAGCGGGCCAGCTCGCTCTTGCTGAACACATACTCGCCGCGCAGGGCAGCCCGCGGCGCCAGGGTCTTGGGCTGGGCTCCCTCCAGAATGGCATTGACCAGCTCGGCAGCCTTGGCCCCCTGATCGTGCCCATCCAGCACCAGGCCGCCGATGGCCTTGCCCTTGCCCACCGTAAACTCCCAGAAGCAGAACAGCGGCACCGGGCTGTGGGCACTGGTCCACTCCAGCACCTGGCGTTCATCCACGTGGCGACCCTGCTCATCGATGAGGGTGTGGTAGAGGCCGATGAAGATCGCCTGATAGCCGTTCTGCCTGGCGTTGAGCACGGCCTCCTGCCACAGGTCGTAGTCGCCGAGCAGCTGGCTGTTGACCCGGGTCTGGCCGACCCGCAACTCGGTCTGGGTCTTGAACTCATCCTCGATGGCGGTCAGGGCCACGTTGCTCGAATCAAACAGCACCAGTGCCTTCTTGATCCCCCCCATCAGCTGGCTCATCTCGCTGATGTTGCGCTTGAGCAGGGGGCGCTCCAGCACGCCGGTGATCTTGGGGTGGCCGACCAGCCCCTTGTGGCGCGGGTTCTCGTTCATGCCGAGAAACACGACCGGGGTGCCGAGGGAGGCGATGCTGGTGGCCAGGTAGTTGATGGCGTTGTCATCGCCAAGCACCACCAGATCCGGTTTCACCTGGTGGTAGTAGGCGAGCGCCCGTTCAGCGATCTGGTCGAACTCTTCGGCGGGGCGGCGCTTGGTATCCATGTAGAAGTGGCTGATGTGGTGTTCGCCCTTGAGGTTGGCCACCAGGCTGGCGTTGTAGCTCTGATCCCACAGGTACTCGGGATGGTAGCTGCTGATCACCAGGATCTCGGCCGCCCACAGCCGCAGCGACAGGGGGCACAGCAACAGTAGCAGCAACAAAGGCTTGGTCATATGGCTTCCCATCGGCACAGGGGTGTTGTCATTCATTATGTTCACTCCTGGGCCAGCCGGTGCCGGTCAATTACTGTCGGAGGGGAAATCTTTTTCTCGCTGGCCGGCATCGGGCGCCAGCCCGCACCAGGCTTGAAGGTGGTCTCGTGTGGTACCTTTTATGGCTGGTCGGGAACTGCGCCACTCGCCTCAAAACCTGTTCTGGATCAAGAAATACGACCCCGCTTTGGTGCCTAATAGACACCACATATAGGGCTGCATTCGTTTTTAATCCCTATATGTTGTGTTATTAAGCTGTGTAAAAGCTGTTCCCTTCTCATCGTCAGCCCAGGCTTGTCAAGCCTCGGCTGAATTTATTTGCGCCCAGGACGAGGCGTGGAGAAGGGGGCCAAACAAGGGTAAGCCGAGGGCGAGAGCCTGGCCTTTTTTAACGGGGAAACTCCATGAAACCGGTTGTGATCAAACGTGATGGATGTCGCGCACCATTCAATGCCCAGCTGATTGCCGAGGCGGTGGGCCGAGCGGCGGAGGCGGTCAATCAGGCCAGTCCGGCGCTGGCAGAGCGCATTGCCGCCGCCGTCAGCCAGGAGCTGGAAGGGCGGGGAGAAGTGGACATCCACGAGATCCAGAACCGGGTCGAGAACCACCTGATGGCCTCCGACGACAAGGCCATCGCCCGTGCCTACATCGAATACCGTCACGACCGGGATCAGGCTCGCGAGGCCCGCGGCCGGCTGGCCCAGGAGATCCGCGGCCTGGTGGAGCAGACCAACGCAGCCCTGCTCAACGAGAACGCCAACAAGGATTCCAAGGTGATCCCGACCCAGCGTGACCTGCTGGCGGGCATCGTCGCCAAGCATTACGCCACCAGTCACATGCTGCCCCGCGATGTGGTACAGGCCCACGAGAGCGGCGATCTGCACTTCCACGATCTCGACTACTCCCCCTTCTTCCCCATGTTCAACTGCATGTTGATCGACCTGAAGGGGATGCTGACCCACGGCTTCAAGATGGGCAACGCGGAGATCGACACTCCCAAGTCCATCAGCACCGCCACCGCGGTCACGGCCCAGATCATCGCCCAAGTGGCGAGCCACATCTATGGCGGCACCACCATCAACCGCATCGACGAAGTGCTGGCCCCCTATGTGACCATCAGCTGGGAGAAACACCGGGAAGTGGCCCAGGAGTGGGGCATCAGCGATGTGGATGCCTACGCCATGGCCCGCACCGAGAAGGAGTGTTACGACGCCTTCCAGTCGCTGGAGTACGAGGTGAACACCCTGCATACCGCCAACGGTCAGACCCCGTTCGTCACCTTCGGCTTTGGCCTCGGCGACAGCTGGCAGTCACGCCTGATCCAGCGCGCTATCTTGAGCAACCGCATCGCCGGCCTTGGCAAGAACAAGAAGACCGCCGTGTTCCCGAAACTGGTGTTCGCCATCAAGGATGGCCTCAACCACAAGCAGGGCGATCCCAACTACGACATCAAGCAGCTGGCGCTGGAGTGCGCCTCCAAGCGGATGTACCCGGACATCCTCAACTACGACCAGGTGGTCAAGGTGACCGGCTCCTTCAAGACCCCCATGGGCTGTCGCTCCTTCCTCGGTGCCTACGAAGAGCACGGCGAGCTGGTCCACGAAGGGCGCAACAACTTAGGCGTGGTGAGCCTCAACCTGCCGCGCATCGCCCTGAAATCCCGCGATGAAGCGGACTTCTGGGACAAGCTGGACGCTGCCCTGCGGGTAGCCAAGACCGCACTGATGTACCGCATCAAGCGCCTCGACGGGGTCAAGGCCCGGGTCGCGCCCATCCTCTACATGGAAGGGGCCTGCGGGGTGCGTCTGAAAGCGGACGACAATGTCAGCGAGATCTTCAAGCACGGTCGCGCCTCCATTTCGCTTGGCTACATCGGGGTACACGAGACCATCAACGCCCTGTTTGGCGATCAGGTGCACCTGTTTGACAGCGCCGAACTGCAGCAGAAGGCCATCGCCATCATTGCGCGGCTCAAGGCGGCCACCGACGAGTGGAAGGAGGAGACCGGCTACGGCTTCAGCCTCTACTCCACCCCGAGCGAGAACCTCTGCTCGCGCTTCTGCCGCATCGACGCCAAGGAGTTTGGCGTAGTGGCGGGGGTGACCGACAAGGGTTACTACACCAACAGCTTCCACCTCGACGTGGAGAAGCAGGTCAATCCGTACGACAAGCTGGACTTCGAGGCGCCCTATCCGCCCATCGCCAGCGGCGGTTTCATCTGCTACGGCGAGTACCCCAACATCCAGCACAACCTGGAGGCGCTGGAGAACGTCTGGGACTACAGCTATGACAAGGTGCCCTACTACGGTACCAACACCCCCATCGACGAGTGCTACGACTGCGGCTTCACCGGTGAGTTCGAGTGCACCTCCAAGGGCTTCACCTGCCCGCGCTGCGGCAACCACGACCCGGCCAAGGTATCGGTGACCCGCCGTGTCTGCGGCTACCTCGGCAGCCCGGATGCGCGCCCCTTCAATGCGGGCAAGCAGGAGGAGGTGAAGCGCCGCGTCAAGCATATGTAAACAGAGCCAACTGAAGTTCTTTCACGTAGCAATTTGTTAGGAGATGCCTGTATGAGTACTTATGAATTAGTCAAATACGCAATTCTGAATAAAAAACAAATTATTGCTGAATACCAAGGGCATTATCGTGAAATGTGCCCTCATGCAATCGGTACCAAGAATGGGTACCAGCAAGCACTTTTCTATCAGTTCGGTGGTTCAAGTAGCAAAGGTATTGTGACTCCAAACTCTATTTACAATTGGCGCTGTTTGCGGTTGAAGGATCTAAATGATGTTCAGGTTCGTGATGGTGAATGGTTTACTGCGGCCAATCACTCTCAGGCTCAGACATGTATTGATGTAGTTGAGTGTGAAGTGACGTTCTAGATGCACTACCACCAATACTACCCGGTCGATGTGATCAACGGCCCCGGCACCCGCGCCACCCTGTTTGTCTCGGGCTGCGAACACCAGTGCCCAGGCTGCTACAACCAGAGCACCTGGCGGCTCGATGGCGGCAAGCCGTTTGACGAGGCGATGAGCGATCGCGTCATCGCGGATCTCAACGACACGCGCATCAAGCGGCGCGGGCTGTCGCTCTCCGGCGGCGATCCGCTCCACCCCGCCAACGTGACCCAGGTGCTGGCGTTGGTGCGGCGGGTGCGTGCCGAGTGCCCCGGCAAGGACATCTGGTGCTGGACCGGCTATCTGCTTGGCGAGCTCAGCCCGGCCCAGCGCGAGCTGGTGGCCTTGCTGGACGTGCTGGTGGACGGCAAGTTCGAGAAGGGGCTGGCGGATCCCGGCCTGCTCTGGCGCGGCAGCAGCAATCAGGTCATCCACGACCTCAACGCCTGGCGGGAAGGGGGTGAGCGCATTCCCTGTCTGGTTTGCAGTTGAAGCCAGGGATGTTTATGGTTAGCCCATTGCTATCCCTGTGACATCGTTGACGAGGAAATCCGAGATGAACAATCTGCTCAAGATCCTGCTGGCCATCTTTCTGCCCCCGGTCTGTGCCTTTCTTCAGGTGGGCTTCAGCCTGCATTTTCTGATCAACATAGTGCTGACCCTGCTCGGCGGCCTGCCCGGCATGGTGCATGCGCTCTGGCTGGTGGTCAGCGACAAGCGCGGCTGACGCTGAGCCGCTTTGCCAAAAGCCAACCCGATGGGGTTGGCTTTTTTTATGCTGCTCAAACGGGTTCCGATTGTTACAGTAACGGGCCGGCAACCCTGCCGGGGAGGGGTGACCCCTCTGATCTGACTCAACAAGGAGTGTTGAATGGGTTTGAAGGTCTTGCTGCTGGGCATTGTGCTCGGTCTGCTGGGGGGCTGTGCCAGCCCCAGTCCCACCGTGAAACTGAACCAGCCGCCGCTGGAGGTGACCATGGCGGAGCTTGGCAAATACTGGGTGCAGGATGGCGAGGTGCCTCCGTTTGAACCAGTGGGCGGTGCGCCAGCCAAGCGGCCCGTCAAGGGCTATGTGGAGATCCGTTATCTCATCGACTCCAACGGCAATCTGTTCAGCCCAGAGATTGTGGCCTCGGAGCCGCCCGGCGTGCTGGACCTGATCGCCCTGTCGGGGCTGGCCAAGACCCGCTATCGCGTGTCGGAGCAGAACCCGCAGGCCATTCCGGTACGAGTGGTGGGTCGCTACGAGATTGAAGTGGAGTAATGAACAACCCCGGCCTGGCCGGGGTTGTTGTTTACTGCTGCTTGCAGTCGTTGTAGACGCTCTGCCACTCGCCATCCTTGTCGCGCATCTCGACAAAGCCTTCATCTCCCTTGTTCCACCAGACGGCCTCATGGTCGTCGGTGTAGCGGGCGCCGGAGGCGGAAACGCTCTGCGGCAGGGTGTAATCCTTGCCGTCTGGCAGTGCCAGTTTGACGAAGTTGAGGCTCTGATCGGAGAGGGTGAAGTAGCGTACCTGCACCCGTTTGCCCTGTTCACACAGGTAGGTGACGGGGTCGCCACCGGTCACGCTCAGGGTGCCGGCACCGCGTTCGCAGCCGCTCAGCAGGGTCAGGCTCGTGATGCCCAGCAGCAGAAGGTTGGCGTACTTCATGTTGATTCTCCATCGGTGTCATCCGGGCGTGATCCTAACAGCTTGCCAAAGGGGCGCAATGCGCCTCGACCCGGCTTGCGTCGATATGCGTCCATGGGCGTCAAAAGAAGCGCTAATGAGCAGCGGCTCAATGCAGGCCGAGTCTGGCCTCGAAGGCGCGCACCAGCGCCTCGTAAGTGCCGTTGTTGCGGATCTTTTGCAGCCCCTCCTCGAAGCGCTTGGCCATTGCCTCGCCCTGGGGGTGGGCGCGGGAAAAGGCGAGCCAGAAACCGTCGGTGGAGATCTTGCCCACCTTGACCACCTTCCCGCTCAGCTGCTTTTGCTGGATCTTGAGGTAGCCCGGCATCTCGTTCATCAGGATGTAGTCGACCCGGCCGCGCACCAGCATCTCGATGATCTGGGCGTCGGACTTGGCCTGGAAGCGGGTGATCCTGGGGTTTTCCATGAAGTCGGTGGGGTAGGTGTAGCCGAGGGTGATGCCCACCGTTTTCTGTTCCAGCGAGGTGAGCTTGAGATCCCGGCGCGGTTCGCGGGCCAGGGCGAAGATGGCGAGATCCTCCTCGAACATGGGGGTCTCGTGCCAGAAGTACTGGTAGCGGTTCTCCTCGGTGATGGTGGCATCGAAGCAGCCGAGCACCTTGTCGCTGCGTGCCTCGTACATGCAGCGGGCGAAGGGGATGGTACGAAACTCGACGTCGACCCCCTCGGCGGCGAAGGCCGCCTTCACCAGCTCGGGGGCCAGCCCCTGCGGCTGGCCGCTCTGCTTGTCGAGGGCGCAGTAGGGGGCCCAGTCATCCTCGGCGGCAATGAGCACCTGCTCTGCCCGGGCACAGGTCATCCCCAGCAGCAGAGTGATTGCCAACCAGTGGATGTATGCTGCTCGTGCCATGGTCTCTCTCCTGTTGCCGACTGCCCTAGCAAGCATAGTTGCTGGGGCTGGCCGCAGGTGCTGCCAAACGGGAGGCAAAAAAACGCCCCGGTAGGCATAGCGGGGCGAAAGGCAGCACATCCTTGAGCTAACAACAGGGGGTCAATAACCGAACCGAGTGGCCTCGAAGCGGTTAAGCAGTCGGTGGATGAGGTAACAGGCCAGCAGGGTGGCGACGATGGCAAACAAGATGCTGCTGACCCGGTAGAGGGCGCTGAACACCAGATCGTTGCCCGGCGTCAGGTATTGGCCGAACAGGATGCCGAGGGTGGTGAGGGCGCCGAAGCCGACCCCGGAACCGCTCGCCTCCTTCACGTGGGCATGGCTGAACAGCATGGCGCCGAGCCAGAGCATGGGGGCGACCAGCAACAGCAGTCCCGACCAGTCGTAGAGCACCAGCTGGCTGACCAGGCCGAAGCTCACCCCGAGCAGGGTGCCCATGGCCCGTTTGCGGGCATAGCTCAGGGCGCCGTCCCAATGCATGGGGAAGAGCACCAGCAGGGTCGTGGCCTGGGCCGACATGGAGTCCCGCAGATCGAAGATCTGGAACACCATGAAGGAGAGGGTGGCGATGCTGGCGCCAAGCAGCGCCTCGTGCCGCATCCGGTGCGGTGCCTTGGGGGAGGGGGCCGGTTTGGGGCGCTCCTCCACGTCCGGGATCAGCGCCGTCATCAGGTAGGCGATGAGCACCGACAGCACGCTGGCCCACAGGTTGCTGAAGATGAGGTCGTTGAGATCGGTCTGCGGGTAACTGGCAAAGTGCAGCATGATGCTGAGACTCAACACCCCGTTGGCACCGAACAGGAACAGGCTGCCCCGCGACATGGCGGCGAAGCGGTAGAGAAACAGCAGGAAGGCGATGGGAACCATCAGGCCGGGATGGCCGCCAAACAGCCCCCCCAGCAGCCCCACTTCCAGCCCGCAGACCACGGCGGCGGCGATCAGCTGGCGGGCGGCATGGCCGTTCATCACCGGCACCATGCCCAGCAGCAGCACCGGCGTGACGGTGTAGAAGACGCCGTAGTTCCAGCCAAACAGCTTGCAGAGCAGAAAGCCGGTGGTGCTGCCAAAGGCGATGCGCAGGCATTGGCGCAGTTCGTTGGCGGTGAGGGGCCTGTGCCACAAAGTCATTGCCGTCACCTTAGTAGATGTAGTGCAGCAGGCTGAGCAGGCGGATCTGGGCGCGGGCCAGCAGTCCGGTCAGGGCGTTGTCGGGCAGCAGTTGCACGGTGGCGCGGGCACCGGCCGGCAGATGGGCGGGCAGTTGCTCCAGCGCCAGGTGCAGGCGCAGACGCTGGGCATCGCGCACCCAGCGATCCGACTCGGTAGGGCTGGCTAGGAGGCCGTTGGCATCGAACTGGCCGGCGCTGACCCCGGCATCCAGGCTGGTGACCCGGGCGGGGTAGAGACGGCCCGGCTCGCCATCGAAGGCGACCAGTGCCTGGCTGTCCTGATTGACGTGGCGCAGGCTCTTCTCGCGAAAATCGGCGATCACGTCCACCTGCTCGGAGACCAGTGCCAGCAGCGGTGCACCCGCCGCGGCAAAGCTGCCCGGTTTGAGCTGCAGGTTGGTGATGATGCCGTCCTGGCTGGCGTGGACCCGGCTGTAGGCGAGGTTGAGCTCGGCCTGGGCGAGGTGGTTGCGGGCCTGGCGCAGCAGCAGGTTGTCATCGCCGGGCAGACCACGGTTGACCCTGGCCTGGGTCATGCGGGCCTTGCTGGCCAGCAGGTTGGCCTGGGCGGTGCGAAACGCGCTGTCGGCGTCATCCTTCTGCTGCTCGGAGACCATGTGGCGGCGATAGAGGGCGTCGATGCGTTCGGCCTCCCGCAGCTTGAGGGCAGCCTGGGTCTGCAGCGAACTGAAGTCGGCGCTGGCGGCATTGAGGGTGGCATCGAGCTGGCGATTCTGCTGCTCGGCCTGGGCCAGGGCGAGACGAGCCTGCTCCACCGCCAGCTCAAAGGGAGCGGGATCGAGCACGAACAGCAGGTCGCCCTGCTTGACGTGCTGGTTGTTGCCGACGGCCACCTCGACCACCTTGCCGCTGACCTGGGGCGCCATCTTGGTCACGACGCGGGTCGCCATGGCTTGCGGGGTGAGCGGCATCTTGAGGTCGGCCAGCAGGAAGTAGGCAAAGACCAGTACGAAGGCGCCCATGGCCCATTTTATCCAGCGCTTGAATTGTTGATCCGGGGTCATTTCACTCTCTCTCTTCACTCTGTGCACCTATCTTGCCGAGGGCATTGGCGCAGATGCGGTGCACGATATCTTCAAACTGTTCCAGCTCCCGCTGGCTGATGCCGGCGAGCAACTCCCGGCGTATCTCCATGATGCGATCTTCAATCTGGTCGAGCAGTGCCTTGCCGGCCGGGGTCAGGGTGACGATGCGGGCCCGCTTGTCCTGACTGCAGCAGTGGCGCTCCACCAGCCCCTGCTCTTCCAGCTGGCCCAGGGTGCGCATCAGGGAGGGCAGTTCGATCTCCAGCGCTTCGGCCAGGGTCTTCTGGCTGAGGTGGCCACCGAGCCGGCTCAGCTTCCACAGCGCCGTCCAGCGGGGATGGGTGAGGCCTAGGGGGGCCAGTTCGAGATCGGCCACGGTGCGCCACAGCCGATGCAGTCGGCCGACCCGTTCGGCGAGGGACAGCTCGCGCAGCATTTCCAGATCCTTCATCATGAGGCTCTCCATTTACTTAGCTTGCTAAGCATTGTAGTTGTTTAGCAGGCTAAGTAAATAGTGTGATCGCGATCTTGTTTATGAAAATTGGAGGTAGGCTTCTTGTGGAGCTTGCTTGCTAGGCTTGAGCACCCCGCCGGCAGCAACCCGTGTCTGCCGCGAGACTATTTGGGTGAACCATTCCCGCCATGGGCCGGTGAAATAATCAAATCATGTCACCGATTGTGCTGAAAATAGCCTTGGAATAGCCATGGCCGAGAATGTTGGCAGCAGAAAAATATTATCTGCATTCGGCAGACTGTTTTTTATCCACTAATATTGATGGGTTAGCTAAACAGGGAGACGATAGCTGTGGAACGATATGAATCGGGTGACTCCCATTTTTCCATCGAGAGTCTGTTGCTGGAGGTGGAATATGTTGCCGATGGCCATTATGGGCTCAGCCTGGAAAGTACCGAAACCTGTCATGAATTTGACCCTGCCAATATTCCACTGTTATTAGCCGAATAGTTTTTCGGTTGGTGTCATGAGGCCGTCATCATCATTTGACGGTCTGTTGCAGGGCCTGCTCGTATCGGCTCAAACGCGCCCCTGAGGCAGGCACCGCCTGCCATGGGCAGATCATCTTTGCGGACCTCGACGTGATCGCACGCCCACAATCTTCCAGTTGTCTCTTCCGGTCTGCGGCGGTTTGTCCGATTGGGATTTGCCGATCTTGAGATCGCCACTCAATCCTTGCCGGTGATCAGTCGAAATAGCATGGAGCGGGGCAAGTATGGTTTCCCATTATTGAGATGCATTGCCGTCCATTATTTAATCGTTATTTGATAATGGCCCCATCAAGAGCCTGTTGGCATTGAGGGATGAGTGTCCACCGGTTTGATTGGCACGGCACGATAGTGCGTCTTAATAATGCCAATAACAGGCCGGGCGGCATCCTCTGCCAGCCATAACGTTTAAGAATTTAATGTTTTTATATGCCTTTGCAGACAGGCTAACCGACAGGGGGGAGAGAGATGGCTAGAGTGGCGCCACACCACACGCTGGAGCATAACAATGAAAAACCTCTCTACCCCACAGACCCGGATCGCGCTGTTTGGCGACCGACAGATTGCCGGCATGCCCATGATGATCTTCCTCGGGCTTGCCACCTGCGTACTCTTCTCGGGCTGGAACGGCTCTCTGCCACTCGGCATGGTCGGTGCGCTGGCCTTGATGTTCGTGCTCGGCACCCTGCTGACCGAGCTGGGGGAGCGCATCACCCCCATCCGTGAATACCTGGGCGGCGGCACCATACTCGCCATCTTCGGCGGCGCCGCCCTGTTTGAATACCGGATCCTGCCCGTCGAGGCGGGTCAGGTGATCATCGGCTTCATGAAGGAGGGGGGCTTTCTCAACTTCTTCATCGCCAGCCTGGTGACCGGCTCGGTGTTCGGCATGAGCGGCGCCCTGCTGAAGAACGCCGCCATGCGCTACCTGCCGGTGATCCTGGGGGGCGTCGCGCTGGCGCTGCTCAGCGTCGGTCTGGTGGGTGCCCTGATGGGGTATGGCTTCAAGAATGCAGTGCTGCTGATCGGTCTGCCCATCATGGGGGGCGGCATGGGGGCCGGCGCCGTACCGCTGGTGGAGATCCTCTCCGGGCCGCTGCAGATGTCGAGCGCCGATCTGCTGTCGCGCATGGTGCCGGCGGTGGTGATCGCCAACACCCTGGCCATCCTGGTGGGGACCTTGCTGGCTCGCCTCGGTCGCCGCTACCCCTCCCTGACCGGCAACGGCAAGCTGATGATAAAAGAGAGTGCCGCTGGCGTGGCCGAAGAGAAGGTGCAAGCGCCGACACTGGAGAGCCTTGGCCTTGGGCTCTTCATCAGCTCCAGCATGTTCGTGCTGGGCTCATTGCTCGGCAACTTTATCCCCATGCATCCTTTCGCCCTGATGATCCTGGCGGTGGCCGTCATCAAGGTGAGCGGCCTGCTGCCCCGCCGTTACGAGCAGGCGGCGGCCGACTGGTACCAGTTCGTGGTCAGCAACCTGACTCCCTCCCTGTTGGTGGGGATCGGTGTCGCCTACACCAGCATTCCCGAGCTCATCAGCGCCTTCTCGGTCAGCTACTTCGTGCTGGTACTGGTGACTGTGGTCGGCGGTGCCCTGGGGGCGGCGCTGGTGGGCCGAATGATCGGTTTTTACCCCATCGAGGCGGCCATCACTGGCGGTCTGTGCATGGCCAACATGGGGGGCACCGGCGACGTGGCCGTGCTCTCGGCGGCCCAGCGCATGACCCTGATGCCGTTTGCCCAGATCTCATCTCGTCTCGGGGGCGCCGTCATGCTGATCCTGGCCACCCTGCTCATTTCGCTGCTGGCATAAGGAACAAGATAATGAACGACATCATGATGGGCACCAGCCTGCCCTATGCCGAACGCAAGCGACAGGGGCTGATGGGGCGCATGCCCCACAAGGAGGAGTCGCTGGCCCAGCAGCGGCGCCGCATCTACCGGCTGGTTTCGGCCATGCAGAGCCCGTTTGATCAGCACCTGCTGCTGCGCCAGCTGCAGGAGGACAACCCGGTGCTGTTCTACGAGCTGGTGCGCCACCATCTGCCCGAGCTGTTACCCATCATCTACACCCCGGTGGTGGGGGAGGCGTGCCAGCGCCACAGCGACCTTTATCTGCGCAGCCACGGCCTCTACCTCTCCTGGCACGATCGGGACGAGCTGGATGACATCTTCGCGGCGGTGGAGCAGGAGGTGGACGTCATCGTCATCTCCGATGGCGAGCGGGTGCTGGGGCTCGGCGATCTCGGCATCGGCGGCATGGGGATCTGCATCGGCAAGCTGGCGCTCTACTCCGCCGCTGGCGGCATCAACCCGGCGCGCACCCTGCCACTGTGCGTGGACGTGGGCACCAACAACCCCGAGCTGCTGGAAGATGACTCCTACCTCGGTTGGCAGGCGCCGCGGGTGGATGGCGAGCCCTATTACCAGTTCATGGACAAGGTGGTGGCCGCCATTCGCAAGCGCTGGCCCCAGGTAGTGCTGCAGTTTGAAGACTTTGCCGGCAAGCATGCCGCCAATCTGCTGGCTCGCTACCGCGATGAGCTTTGCATGTTCAACGACGACATCCAGGGCACGGCGGCGGTGGCATCGGCTTGCGTGCTGGCGGGCCTACAGCAGGCGGGCAGTACACTGGCCGAGACCCCGGTGCTGATCGTCGGGGCCGGCTCGGCCGGCTGTGGCATTGCCTCCATGCTGGCCCAGCTGGCGGGCAGCACGGAGCGGGTGCAGTTGTTCGATCAGGATGGCCTGGTCTGCCAGGACCGCGCCGGGCTCACCCCGGCCCAGCAGCCGTTTGCCCGTCCGGCGGCGGAGGCGTGCCACTCCCTGGTCGCACTCATCGAGTGGCTGCGCCCCGGGGTGCTGATCGGGGTGAGCGGTCAGGGCGGCCTGTTCGACGAGGCGGTGCTGACGGCCATGGGGGAGGTGTGCGAGCGGCCGGTGATCCTGCCGCTCTCCAACCCCACTCGCAGCGCCGAGGCGACCCCGGCCCAGGTGTGGCAGGCGACCGGCGGGCGCGCCCTGCTCGCCACCGGCAGCCCCTTCCCGCCGGTGGCGGTGGACGGGGAGGCGCGAGTGGTCTCCCAGTGCAACAACGTCTATGTGTTCCCCGGTATCGGCCTCGGTGCCTGCGCGGTCAAGGCGCGGCGTATCAGTGACGGCATGTTGCGGGCGGCGGTGCAGGCGGTGGGCGCCTATCCGCTGGCCGAAGGGCGGCTGCTGCCCCCCATCGAGCAGGTGGGGGAGGTGGCCCGCGCCGTGGCGAGGGCGGTGGCACTCTGTGCCCGTGCCGAGGGGCTGGCCGATTTTGCCGGCGATCCCGCACCTTTGATTGACCAGACCTGGTGGCGCCCGCACTATTGGTCCGCGTCCTGATGTTGCAAGGCTAATCGATGAAACTGCGTCACCAACTGGTCACCCTCTCCCTGGGCCTGTCACTGCTCCTGATCGTCATCCTGGGCAGCCTGCTGGCGCTCTTTATCCGCCACCTGCTGGAAGTGAACCTGGAGGAGAAGGGGGGCGATCTGGCGCGGGTACTGGCGGCGGACAGCCGAGTGGTACAGGCGCTGGAGTGGGGCAGCGATCCGGGTCTGCGCGACTATGTGCAGGGGATCTGCAGCCGCACCGATGCCGCCTACATGGTGGTGACCGACGAGCACGCCCGCCGGCTGAGCCACCCCTCCCCGGAGCTGGTAGGCGGTCTGTTTCGTGGCGAGGATATCTGGCCCTCTCTCAACGAGCGCAGCAGTTACTGTTCCAAGGACGTGGGCACCCTGGGGCCGGCCATTCGCTGTTTCGCCCCGGTGATCGGGGCGGACGGGCGCGCCATCGGCGCCGTGGTGGTGGGTTATCTGATGCAGACGGTGGAGGGCATCTATCTGGATCGGATTGCCCTGCTCATCAGCGCCATCGGCGCCGTGCTGGGCTGCGGCCTGCTGCTGGCGCTCTGGATCCAGCATCGGCTGCGCCGCACCCTGCTGGATCTGGAACCGGAGACCATAGTCAACCGCTTCGTGCTGCAGGAGCTGGTGCTGGAGCACATCTCGGAGGGGGTGATCGCCCTCGACAGCCAGGGCCACATCCGCATGCTCAACAGCGCCGCCTTTTATCAGCTGCGTCTGCCCGGCACCGGTCGCCACTCCCTGCTCGGCCAGCCGCTGGCGGAGCTGTCGCCGCCGCTCGCCCCCGCCCTGACCCAGCTCGAGACCGAGCTCGGCTTCACCGTGCACGGCGAGTCGTTCATCGGGCGCTGGCAGGCGGTGGAGGGCAAGATCCCCGGTCGGCTGCTGATCTTCAGTCGCCCCGAGGTGACCGGCAGCCTCGGCATGCAGGTGACTCACCTGCGCCAGTATGCCGAGATGCTGCGGATGCAGACCCACGAGTTTGCCAACAAGCTCAGCAGCCTCTCCGGCCTGCTGCAGCTCGGCCACGTGGAGCAGGCGGTGGAGCTGATCCAGCAGGAGAGCGAGGCGTGCCAGACCATGCTGCACGATCTGCTGCGGGCCATCGAGGACAAGCCGGTGGCCGGGCTCATCCTCGGCAAGTTCAGCCGGGCCCGCGAGCTCGGGGTGGAGCTGGTGCTGGATCCCGATTCGGCGCTGGGTGAGTACCCGGCGGCGGTGTCGGCGGATCTCATCACCCTCATTGGCAACCTGCTGGACAACGGCATCCGCGCCGCCTGGGCTCGGCGCAAGCAGTGCCCGCCACGGGTGCTCATCTCCCTCAACGACTTCGGGCGCCGGTTGGTGATCGAGGTGGAGGACAGCGGCGAGGGGGTGGACGAGGCGCTGGCGGACCATCTGTTTGATTACGGCATCAGTCGCCAGACCGGCGATCACGGTGTCGGCCTGTTCCTGGTCAAGGAGACGGTGGCCAGGCGAGGGGGTGTGATAGAATGGCGCCGCACCGCCGAACAGACGACGCTGTTCGGTATCTACTTGAATAAAAACCAATTGGTGTGATCTATGGAGCCCATTTTCACTCTGGTGATCGAGGATGACGAACGGATAGGATCCATTCTGGCCGAGCTGGTCTCCTCCACCCCCGGATTTTCCCTGCTGGGTCGGGCCGAGAGCCTGACCCAGGCCGATCTCATGATGCGCGCGGCCCAGCCGCAACTGCTGTTGGTGGACATCTCGCTGCCTGACGGCTCAGGCCTGGAGTGGGTGAACCGGCTGCGTAGCCACAACCGCGAAGCCTACGTCATCATGGTGACCGCCTCCTGCGACGTGGAGACCATCCAGCAGGCCCTCAATCAGGGGGTGCAGGATTACATCATCAAACCGCTGCGACTGTTTCGCATCCAGCAGAGCCTGGACGAGATCCTCACCCTGCACCGACGCATCTGCGAGCGCGGCTCCCTCGAGCAGAGCGACCTGGACCGGCTGATGGGCAAGGTGAGGCCCCAGGGGCGCGAGGTGCGCGACACCCCCAAGGGGATCGACGCCATCACCCTGCGCCAGGTGCTGGAGCTGCTGGCGGGCGAGCCGGACAGCGCCTTCTCCACCGACACGGTGGCGCTGCGCTTGTCCCTCAGCCGCACCACGGCGCGCCGCTATCTGGAGTATCTGGAGTCGGAGGACCGGGTGGACGTGGATCTCAACTACGGCCAGCGTGGCCGGCCCGAGCGCCGCTACCACTGGCGGCGGGGCAGTTGAGCCGCACCTGTCATCATGGCTCTTCCAAAAAGCTCCGTTGAAGGCGCTTTTTGTGTCTGAATTTGCAACTCAATCCTAAACAGGGTCGTTGTTGGAACCGATTTGTTCGTCGGCCTGGCAACCTGTGGCAATACTAGGTTGCCACAGGTTGTTTTTTGCCGAGGCTAATTCACCGTGTGTCATTAAACGATGTAACTATATCAATAAGTTATCTGCATCTTTCTCATGGATAAACAGTGGCAAGGTATATGCACTATGGTCAAAGTGGCAATGAGTGCCACTGGGTTTGTCCAACCTTGAAAGGAACATCGTATGTCATCGGATGTCAGTTCAATCGGTAGCTCTTCTCTCTCTGCCTCGTACAATAACGCAGCGTCTTCCGCCAGTGCTCAACCAGCAAAACACCACCATCACCATGATCGAGAGGGTGGGGGTGATAAAATGATGGGGGATGTAAAGTCTGCATTGTCATCGCTAGGAGTGAACGTCGATACCTCTAATAGCGATACAAAGTCAGCGTTATCATCTTTCATGCACAATTTGATGGGGGCTGTACGAGGAGCCTCTGGAAAAGAAGATGGCAATGATAATGACGGCGACGAAAGTGGCCAAGCACAAGCAGTCTCTTTGCAATCGAGTAGTGGCAGTAATTCTATGAAGCAGGGGCTTGATACACTGATATCAGCATTGAGCAACGGCAACAGCTCTGACCCTGTTTTAAATACACTGCAGGATCAATTCAATTCGATTGTTGGCAGTGGTGCAGGCCAAAATGGTAACAAGGTATCACTTCAGGATTTTTTGAGTTCACTGGAAAGCAAGTTGCCTCAAGAATCCCCTGGTAGTGGATACATGGTTGATACGACGGCATAAGACCGATCATTTATGACCTTGATTGATATTGGAGGTTGCGGCCTCCAATTTTATGGATTGATTGAATTTTTCCTATTTTTCCTATATGGAATCAACAGTCTTTTTCATTATCAGCTCTTTTTTCCAAAGAGCTAAAACCACATCCATCTGGCCATTGTGCACAATCTCTTTTCCAACTGTCCTCATTACCATATCCCAAAGTTGTACTGCGCTAGGTAATTCAGTATGTTGAGCCTCATAGTGTTGAAGAACACGTATTGCTTTGACAGCATAGCTGCCACTTTGAATCGCACGCGAATAACGCCGTCTCGATATGCCTCGTACCAGGCCTTCACTGCACAACTCCAAGAATGCCCCTTTTGGACACCCCTTTAACTGAGCTGACTGGCTTGAGGGATAGTGCTCTTGTGCTGCAAGTACCCAGGCGTCACAGGGACTATATTGGTCATCTGATTTACATATCAACACTGCCTTAATTGCCACATCCCCATAACCCATCCAATCCTCCTATCAAGATGAAGGGGCCAAAGGCCCCTGGTAGTGATGTGCTGATGGCATCCTAAAATATATTATTGATGAACTGAGTTCTGGCATGAATTTATTCACATCGTATCTTTCAACCACCTTTAGGCATTCGCTGCGGCAGTGACTGATAAATGACCAGCATGATGATGCAGGCAAAAAAAACCAAACTGGTACTAGTGACACCAAATCCCAAGCCGCCATGCTTTTCAGATTGTGATAGCCAGTCACCTATTGAAGCACCAAGTGGACGAGTCAGTACATAAACGATCCAAAATGCTAACACGGTATGCATTCTGAACCAATAATGCGCGATTGCGATGACTGCGATCAGCGATCCGAAAAGCAATGTGGCATTCATATACCCCATATTCAGTCCCTCTGATACCCAGTCGCCTGCAGCTGTACCCAATGCGAAGGTTACGAGAATGGCTGCCCAGTAAAATAGTTCGCGTTTGCGGGTATCGATAGAACGGATGGACAAGGTTTTTTCTTGTGCATACCAAACCCGGAAGGTGGCCAATAGCACAACCGTAAACACACTGGTAGAGACCGCCAACGGTACTCCAACCTGGTCGGTCAGATTATCCGTCACCAAGGTGCCGAAAATACTCACGAGCACAACAGCTAGCCAATATTTCCAGGGGGCATAGCTGGTTGCTCGAACTTGTATCAAGAGTGTCGCGATGAGGAGGGCCCCCATCAGCAAGGAGGTAACCGTTAAACCCAGATGGAGATTAAAGATCAAGAAGTCTGCAGCTGTTTCCCCAACAGTCGTCGACATCATTTTGATCAACCAGAATGTCAAGGTGACCTCTGGCACTTTGTTGAGCAAGTTGACGGTGTTTGTACCCATAAAGCACCTGCTGATGGTTAAGTGTCCGTTTGTTCTTCTCGAGTCTACTCCGGTACCCTTAAGATACAGTTAAGGGAGCTTGCGCTCCCTTTTTTGTTGCCATTTGAGTGCAAAAACCGGTGCTGCCGGCCGCTCAGGCCTCTTCCAGCAGGGCCGGGCGGGCCTTCGGTTTGAACTGGGAGAGCATGACCCCCGCCAGAATGAGACCGCCCCCCAGCAGGTGGTAGTCGTGTATCGGCTCCCCCAGGCTGATGACGGCGATCAGCGCCGTGCACAGCGGCATCAGGTTCATGAACACCGAGGTGCGCTCCGCCCCCATGCAGGCGAGGCCGCGCATCCAGCAGTAGGCGGCGAAGAGGGAGGAGGCGATGCCGGCAAACAGCACCAGGCCCCAGCCTTCGGCCGGCACCGCCAGCGACTCGGCGCAGAGGGCCACCGGGACCAGCAGCAAGACCGCCAGCAGGATCTGCAGGTAGAGGTTGAGCCAGGGGCCGAACGGCAGCTGCCAGCGGCGGATCAACAGGCCATAGAGGGCGTAGCTGGCGGAGCCGAGCAGCATCAGGCCGTCGCCCTGATTGATGCCGTCGTGCAGCAGTGCCAGCGGCTGGCCCAGGCTCAGCAGCCAGAACACCCCGAACAGGGAGATACTCATGCCGAGCAGCGCCTGTTTGCCCGGCCGCTGGCCGAAGAAGAGGGCGCTCTGCAGCAGGGTCAGCAGCGGGATGAGGGAGCCGATGACCCCCATGTTGGTGGCCGAGGTGGTGTGGGCTGCGTAGTAGGCGAGGCACTGGTAGAGCACCATGCCAAGGGCCGCCAGCACCAGCAGCTTGCCGAGCCAGGGGCGGATCTCGCCACGACGGCGCCACAGCTGCGGCAGGCAGAAGGGGGTCAGCGCCAGGGCGGCGATCACCCAGCGGTAGAAGGAGATGGCCGCGGGATCCAGCACATCGGCGGCGGCCTTGGACACCACGGTATTGGTGGCCCAGATCAGCACGGCGAGCAGCGGAAACATCAGCGGGTAGAAGATACGCATCAAAGACTCCTTATTATCGAGGTAGCCAGTCTACCCTTGTCTTTCTGATATCAAGTAACGTAAAACTGACAAATCATCCCGCGCAAAGGACAATTAGCCCGCCATGGCCATACGTCACTACCATCCGACGGACCTGCATCTGCCAGAGCCCAATCCGCTCTATCTGCGTTACCAGCAGATCCAGGCTGAGAGCGCATGTGCGCCCCACAGCCATCCCTGGGGCCAGCTCAGCCTCATCAGTCTGGGGGTGATGGAGATAGTGCTGGACGATCACCGGCTGGTGGCGCCGGCCGACTACCTCATCTGGGTGCCGGCGGATCTGGAGCACGCCTCCTACAACCAGCAGGCCCTCGACTACACCTCCATCTACGTCAATCACGCTCTGGCGGCGCGGCTGCCGGCCGAGCCCAGGCTGCTGCAGATGACCCCGCTGATCCGCGCCATCCTGGCCGATTTTTGCGATCGCAAGCTGGGCCATATGGCGGATGAGTGGGACGTACGCCAGGCCGAGCTGCTGGTGGAGAAGCTGACCCGCACCCGCTGCCAGGACAGCTACCTGCCCATGAGCCAGGACAAGCTGCTGGCCCCCATGCTGGCGGCACTCTACAGCGACCCTGCTGACCCGCGCACTTTGGCCCAGTGGGCCGAGCAGCTGCACACCACCGAGCGCACCCTGGCCAGGCGCTGCGTGCGGGAACTGGGGATGAACTTCGGCCAGTGGCGGGCCCGGCTCAAGCTGCTCAAGGCGCTGGCCTGGCTCAAGGGGGAGCTGCCGGTGCAGGAGATTGGCTGGCGGCTCGGGTACGGCTCCACCTCGGCCTTCATCGCCATGTTCAACCGGGAGCTGGGTTGCTCGCCCCAGCGCTATCGCCAGCAGCTGGGCATAGGCGCCGGGCAGGCGGTGCTCTAGCAAGGAGCGCTCTGGCAATGAAAAGGGCGCCCGCAGGCGCCCTTGTTGATCATGGGGGGCTTAGAAGAAGCCGAGGGGATTGATGTCGTGGCTCACCAGCAGGTTCTTGGTGTTCTGGTAGTGGTCCAGCATCATCTTGTGGGTTTCGCGGCCGATCCCTGACTTCTTGTAGCCGCCAAAGGCCGCGTGTGCCGGGTAGGCGTGGTAGCAGTTGACCCAGACCCGGCCGGCCTGGATACCGCGACCCATGCGCCAGGCCAGGTTGCTGTCGCGGGTCCACAGGCCCGCTCCCAGCCCGTACTGGGTGTCGTTGGCAATCGCCAGCGCCTCCGCCTCGTCCTTGAAGGTGGTGACTCCGAGTGCCGGCCCGAAGATCTCCTCCTGGAACACCCGCATCTTGTTCTGACCCGAGAAGATGGTGGGCTGGATGTAGAAGCCCCCCTCCAGCCCGCTCACCCTGGCCGGGCCGCCGCCGATCAGCATCTTGGCCCCTTCGCCGCGGCCGATCTCCATGTAGCTCAGGATCTTGTCGAACTGCTCGCGCGACGCCTGCGCACCGACCTGGGTGGCGGTGTCGAGGGGGTTGCCCTGGACGATGGTGCGGGCGCGGGCCAGCACCTTGTCCATGAAGTCGTCATAGATGCTGGCCTGCACCAGGGCGCGGGAGGGGCAGGTGCACACCTCGCCCTGGTTGAAGAAGGTCATCAGCATCCCTTCCACCGCCTTGTCGATGTAGCTGCTCTCGTGCTGCATCACGTCGGCGAAGTAGATGTTGGGGGACTTGCCGCCCAGCTCCACGGTGGAGGGGATCAGCTTGTCGGCGGCGCAGCGCAGGATATGGGCGCCGACTTCAGTCGAACCGGTAAACGCCAGTTTCTGGATCCGGTCGCTGGTGGCGAGCGCCTGGCCCGCCTCGGCGCCGAAGCCGTTGACCACGTTGACCACCCCGGCAGGCAGGATGTCCTTGATGAGATCCATCATCAGCATGATGGTGACCGGGGTCTGCTCGGCGGGTTTGAGCACGCTGCAGCAGCCGGCTGCCAGCACCGGGGCCAGCTTCCAGGCCGCCATCAGCAGCGGGAAGTTCCACGGAATGATCTGGCCGACCACCCCGATGGGCTCCTTGAAGTGGTAGCTGACGGTGTTCTGATCCAGCTCGGCGGCCGAGCCCTCCTGGGCGCGGATGCAGCCGGCGAAGTAGCGGAAGTGATCCACCACCAGCGGCAGGTCGGCGGCCAGGGTCTCGCGCACCGCCTTGCCGTTCTCCCAGGTCTCGGCGATGGCGAGCACCTCGATGTTCTGTTCGATGCGATCGGCGATGCGCAGCAGCAGGTTGCTGCGCTCGGTGACGCTGGTCTTGCTCCAGCTCGCGAACGCCTTGTGGGCGGCGTCCAGTGCCAGCTCGATGTCGGCGGCGTCGGAGCGGGCCACCTCGCAGAACACCTTGCCGTCCACCGGCGAGATGTTTTCAAAGTAGCGGCCGGCGCGCGGCGCCACCCACTCACCACCGATGAAGTTGTCGTAACGGGACTTGAAGCTGACCAGGGCACCTGCCTGACCGGGAGCGGTATAAATCATCTCATCATCCTTTATGTGTGTGGTCCTGACCGGGCTGGCGGGCAACCCGGTTGCAGCTGTCTATCGCAAGGGACGTGCCAGAGGGTCTGACCAGCACAGTAAAAGTTACAAAAACGTTATCAAACGGGGTGCGGCAGCGTATCTTGGTTAACCAATGACCAGGGCGAAGGTGAGGAAACTGTGCCGATTCTGGACAGTGACCGTGACAGTCGTGCCGTTTGTGAACAGGAGGCGTGATGAGCGAATTATCTCAATCCAGTGCCAGCCCGATCGAGCGTTCCTGGCAGCGCTGCCTGCATCAGGGGCTGAGCCGCCGGCAGAGCGCCGAGCTGGACTTGCTGCCCCAGGGGGAGCTGTCGGCCCGTCAGGAGCAGCACAGGGTGCTGATCGCCAGCTTCCAGCGCTTCGTGTTGCCGCTGTTTGGCCAGTTGCTGGCAGGGCGCCCCTGTCGGTTGCTGCTGTGCGATGGCGAGGGCGCCATCCTGGCCGCCAGCGGTGACGACGGCTTTGCCCGCCACGCCGAGCGCATTTTTTTGCGCAGCGGTGCCCGCTGGGGGGAGGCGAGCAAGGGTACCAACGCCATCGGCACTGCGCTGGCCGAACAGAGCGAGGTACAGGTGCTCGGCAATCAACACTTCTTCGCCCAGCACAGCTTTCTGAGCTGCAGCGCCTGCCCGCTGCTCGGGCCGGACGGTCAACTGCTCGGGGTGCTCGACATCTCCACCGATGCGGCCCATCACGATGGCGACATGCTGGGCACGGTGCGGTTGTTGGCCATGACCCTGGAAAACGCGCTGCTGGCGCGCCAGCCGGGCTGGCTGGTGGATCTCGAGCCCCAGAGTCTCTGGTCCGCCCGTCTGCTGCTGGGGGAGGAGGGTGAGCTGCTCGGGGCCAACCGGGCCGGTCGGCTCTGGCTCGGCCAGCACCCCTTCGACGGCAAGCAGCTGCTGCGGGATCGGCGCGGGCTGCGGCTGGTACCGGAGGCTCATCCCGTGGCGACCCTGCCCGGCCTGCCGGCCGATGCCGGCGGCTCGCACGGCCAGCAGGTGCCGCTCAAGATGCTGGAGCGCGGCATCTCGCTGCTCATCGAGGGGGAGACTGGGAGCGGCAAGGAGCATTTGGTGCGCGAACTGCACGGGCAGTCGAGCCGGCGGGCGCAACCGCTGGTGTGCGTCAACTGCGGCGCCCTGCCGGCGGAGCTGGTGGAGGCCGAGCTGTTTGGCTATGTCGGCGGGGCCTTCAGCGGTGCCCGCAGCCAGGGCAGCCAGGGGTATCTGCGCGCCGCCCACGGCGGCATCCTGATGCTGGACGAGATCGGCGAGCTGCCGCTGCTGGCCCAGACCCGCTTGCTGCGGGTGTTGCAGGAGCGCGCCGTCACCCCGGTCGGCAGCCACAGACCCGAGGCGGTGGATTTCTGGCTGGTCAGCGCCAGCCACCGGGATCTGGCGGCCATGGTGGCGGCCGGCACCTTTCGCGAAGATCTCTACTACCGTATCTGCGGTTGGCGCCAGCAGCTGGCGCCGCTGCGCGACTGGCCGACCCGCGAGCGGCAGGCGCTGCTCCAGCGGCTGCTGGCCGAGATGGATCCTGCCCTGCGCCTGACCGATGAGGCCGAGCGCCAACTGCTGGCCCACCCGCTGCCCGGCAACGTGCGCCAGCTCAAGCAGGCGCTAGAAGTGGCCTGCGTGCTGGCGGAAGGGCTGGGCTGGATTGAGCCTGCCCACCTGCATCTGCCGACCGTGGCGGTGGCGCCGGCCGCCACCACGGCGCTGGCGGGCAGCACATTGCGCGAGCAGAACCGGCAACGGGTGCAGCAGACCCTGACAGAGTGCGATGGCAATGTGAGCGAGGCGGCGCGCCGGCTCGGTATCAGCCGCACTACCCTCTATCGGGCGCTGCGGGAGGCAGGCTGAGGGGTTTGTTACCCGAGCTTTTTCGTGGTTAAGGTGGACCCAAAAGAGGCCCTTTGATGATTCTTTTGCATGGCATGGAGTGCTTTATGACGCGTACCCGATTTGATTGGCAAGACCCCTTTTTTCTCGACAGCCAGCTCGGCGAAGAGGAGCGGCTCATCCGCGACGCCGCCCGCGACTACTGCCAGGCACGGCTGATGCCCAGGGTGCTGGAGGCCAACCGCCGCGAGCAGTTTGACCGCACCATCATGAACGAGCTGGGGGAGCTGGGGCTGCTCGGCGCCACCCTGCCGGAACAGTACGGCTGCGCCGGGGTCAATCACGTGGCCTACGGCCTCATCGCCCGGGAGGTGGAGCGGGTCGACAGCGGCTACCGCTCGGCCATGAGCGTGCAGTCGTCCCTGGTGATGCACCCGATCCACGCCTATGGCGACGAGGCCCAGCGCCAGCGCTGGCTGCCGGGACTGGCCCGGGGCGAGCTGGTGGGCTGCTTCGGCCTCACCGAGCCGGACGCGGGTTCCGACCCTGGCTCCATGAAGAGCCGGGCCGAGCGGGTCGACGGCGGTTATCTGCTGACCGGCAACAAGATGTGGATCACCAACTCCCCCATCGCCGATCTGTTCGTGGTGTGGGCCAAGCTGGATGGCGAGATCACCGGCTTCGTGCTGGAGAAGGGGATGGCCGGGCTCTCCGCCCCCAAGATCGAGGGCAAGTTCTCCCTGCGCGCCTCCATCACCGGCGAGATAGTGATGGAGCGGGTCTTCGTGCCAGAAGCGAACCGGCTGGCGGGGGTGAGCGGCCTCAAGGGGCCGTTCGGCTGCCTCAACAAGGCGCGCTACGGCATTGCCTGGGGTGCGCTCGGCGCCGCCGAGTTCTGCTGGCACGCCGCCCGCCAGTACGGGCTGGATCGCCAGCAGTTCGGCCGCCCGCTGGCCGCCACCCAGCTGTTTCAGCTCAAGCTTGCCAACATACAGACCGAGATTGCCCTCGGCCTGCAGGGCTGCCTGCAGGCAGGGCGCTTGATGGACGAGGGGCGCTGCCCGGTGGAGCTGGTGTCGCTCATCAAGCGCAACAGCTGTGGCAAGGCGCTGGAGATAGCCCGGGTCGCCCGCGACATGCACGGCGGCAACGGCATCAGCGACGAGTTTCACGTCATTCGCCACGTGATGAACCTGGAGGCGGTCAACACCTATGAGGGGACCCACGACATCCACGCCCTGATCCTGGGGCGGGCCCAGACCGACCTGCAGGCGTTTGAGTGATGGGGCCCCTTGCCGGCGTGCGCGTGCTGGATCTCAGCCGCGTGCTGGCCGGCCCCTGGGCCAGCCAGCTGCTTGCCGATCTCGGCGCCGATGTGGTCAAGGTGGAGGCCCCCGGGCGCGGTGACGACACCCGCCACTGGGGCCCGCCCGAGCTGGTGGCGGGGGAGGCGGCCTACTTTCATGCCGCCAACCGGGGCAAGCGCTCCATCGCCCTGGATCTAGCGCGCGACAGAGACACCCTGCTGGCATTGGTGGACTGTGCCGACGTGGTGATCGAAAACTTCAAGGTGGGGGGACTGGCACGCTACGGCCTCGACTACCCGAGCCTCAAGGCCCGCCGTCCGGCGCTCATCTACTGCTCCATCACCGGTTTTGGCCAGGACGGTCCCTGGGCTCAGCGACCCGGTTACGACCTGCTGATCCAGGGGCTGGGCGGATTGATGAGCATCACCGGCCAGCCGGACGAGGCCCCCGGCGGCGGGCCGGTCAAGGTGGGGGTGGCGCTCGTCGACATCCTCACCGGCCTCTACGCCACCATCGGCATCCAGGCGGCCCTGCGCCACCGGGAGCGAACCGGGGAGGGGCAGCAGATCGATCTGGCCCTGCTCGACGTGTCGGTGGCGGTGCTGGCCAACCAGGCGATGAACTATCTCGCCACCGGTCAGGCGCCCGGGCGCCTTGGCAATGGCCACCCCAATATCGTCCCTTACGACGTCTACCCCACCCGGGATGGCCATCTGATCCTCGCGGTGGGCAACGACGGCCAGTTTGCCGCGCTGGCGGCCCTGCTGGGGGAACCTGGGTGGGCGACGGACCCCGACTTTGCCAGCAACAGTGGCCGGGTGCGCCAGCGTCACCGGCTCAATGCCCTGATTGCCGAGCGGCTGCTGGCGCGCAGCAGCGCCGAGTGGAGTGCCATGCTGGAGGCGGCCGGGGTGCCGGGTGGCCCCATCCTCACCCTGGATGCGCTGTTCGCCCTCGAGCAGGGGGCGGTGCGCGGCTGGGTGCAGCAGGTGCAACGCGGCGAGCAGTGCTTGCCCACCCTGGCCAATCCGCTGCATCTGTCGGCCACCCCGGTGCGCTACGGGCGCGCTTCGCCGGCGCTGGACGGGGACCGGGATAGCGTGCTGCGCGACTGGCTCGGGCAGGGCTGAACCGGTTGCTTTAGACGGGATGCACCCGTCTTCTACCCTTTATCCTCTCATCTGCCCCGGCGCTGGAGCCCGGGGCCGTCCCCCGTTATGATGCGCCCCGTCCATTCATCTGTTGAGGAACTTCCCATGGCACAACACATTGGCGCCCTGGCCCTGCTGGTGGCCGACTACGACCAGGCCATCACCTTCTTTACCCAGGGACTGGGGTTCGAGCTGCTGGAAGACACGCCCCTCGATGAGCCGGGCAAACCGGGCAAGCGCTGGGTGCGGGTTGCCCCCAAGGGAGCCCCGGGTTCCGCCCTGTTGCTGGCGCGTGCCGCCACCCCGGAGCAGCGGGCCGCCATCGGTCAGCAGGGGGGCGGTCGGGTCTTCCTGTTCCTCGAAACCGACGACTTCTGGGGCGATTACCAGCGCATGCAGGCGTACGGTGTCCACTTTTGTGAACAGCCGCGAACTGAGTCTTACGGCACCGTGGTGGTGTTCGAGGACATCAGTGGCAACCGCTGGGATCTGCTGCAACTCGCTGCTGCCAACTGAATCTGAAAACGTTTATCATCCCGCCTGTCATAAAGTCATAAAAGTGTCACAGAAAGTTCTAATAATTGGCGCACCCATCTTCACAGAGGAGAGAGAAGGGATATGGCTAAGCGAATTCTGGTGGTCGAGGACGAAGCACCGATCCGCGAAATGCTCTGCTTCGTGCTCGAGCAGAAGGGATATGAAACAGTAGAAGCTGAAGATTTTGCCGACGGATTGGCGAAGGTGCGCGAACCCTACCCCGAACTCATCGTGCTGGATTGGATGATGCCGGGCGGCAGCGGCATCCAGTTCATCAAGCAGCTCAAGCAGGATGAGGTGACCCGCCAGATCCCGGTGGTGATGCTGACCGCGCGCGGCGAGGAAGAGGACAAGGTGCGCGGGCTGGAGGCGGGGGCCGATGACTACATCACCAAGCCGTTCTCGCCCAAGGAGCTCACCGCCCGCCTGCATGCGGTGATGCGCCGCGTCTCTCCCACCTCGGTGGACGAGGTGATCGAGGTGCAGGGGCTCAAGCTGGACCCCGTTTCCCACCGGGTCAGCGCCGAGGAGAAGGCGCTCGACATGGGGCCGACCGAATTCAAGCTGCTGCACTTCTTCATGACCCACCCGGAGCGGGTCTACAGTCGCGAGCAGCTGCTCAACAATGTCTGGGGTACCAATGTGTACGTCGAGGACAGAACCGTGGATGTGCACATCCGTCGCCTGCGCAAGGCCATTGAAGAGACGGGGCACGATCGCTTGATCCAGACGGTGCGCGGCGCAGGCTATCGCTTCTCAACCCGTCTGTAGAGGAAGTTATGTTGCAACCTTATGCCTGGCGGCGCCAGTTGTGGCGAATGGCGTTCTTCTATGCGCCCTTCGCCTTGGTCGGCTGGTTGACGAATACCCTCGCCCTCTGCCTGCTGGCGGCCACCGTGCTGCACCTGGGCTGGCACTATCGCTTCCAGAAGCGGCTGTCGGACTGGCTGTGGCACGATCGCAGCCTGGTGCCCCCCAACGGCAGCGGTAGCTGGGAGTACATCTTCAACGGCATCTACAAGTTGCAGCAGCGCCACCGGGCCCGCCGCCGCGAGCTGGCGGGGCTGATCCGCCGCTTTCGGGAAGGGGCGGAGGCACTGCCCGACGCGGCCGTGGTGTTTCGCACCGACGGCAGCATCCTCTGGTGCAACCGGCTGGCCGAGCAGCTGCTCGGTTTTCGCTGGCCGGAAGATGCCGGTCAGCATATCGGCAACCTCATTCGCAATCCCGCCTTCGGCGCCTACCTCGGCAAGGGGCAGTATGACGAACCGTTCGAGATGACCTCACCCATCAACGAGGAGAAGTTTCTCGAGTTTCGCATCATGCCCTACGCCGAGGATCAGGCCATGCTGGTGGTGCGGGACGTCACCCGGCTGCGCAGCCTGGAGAAGACCCGCAAGCACTTCGTCTCCAACGTCTCCCACGAGCTGCGCACCCCGCTGACCGTGCTCAAGGGCTATCTGGAGATGACCGAGGAGCCGCCGCCGCCCGCCATGTGGGCCAAGGCGCACAAGGTGATGATGGAGCAGACCATCCGCATGGACAACCTGGTCAATCAGCTGCTCACTCTGTCGCGCATCGAGGCGGCGCCGACCGTGGATCTCTCCCACCTGGTGGACATGCCCGCCATGCTGGGGCTGCTGGAGCAGGAGGCGCGGGCGCTCTCCGGCGAGCGGGCCCACCAGATCGAGTTCATGGTGCAGCCCAATCTGTTGGTGCGCGGCGATCAGGATCAGCTGCGCAGCGCCGTCTCCAACCTGGTCTACAACGCCATCCACTACACCCCGGCGGGGCGCAAGATCACGGTGGAGTGGCGCAAGCAGGGGGCGATGGCACTGTTTGCGGTGCAGGACGAGGGGGAGGGGATCCCGCCCGAGCACCTGGCGCGGCTCACCGAGCGCTTCTATCGGGTCGACAAGGCCCGCTCCCGTCACACCGGCGGCTCGGGGCTGGGGCTTGCCATCGTCAAGCATGCTTTGAGTCACCACGACTGCCAGCTCGACATCGAGAGCCGGGTCGGCCTCGGCAGCCGCTTCAGCTTTCTCATCCCCGGCCGCATGGTAGTGGTTAAATAGTCTTTGCCGGCAAGGGGTTGGCATCAAAAGAGGGCGGCGATGGCGGCCCTTTTTTCATTTGTTCAACAAGCCCGCCATGTCATTAAAGTGTCACATTAAATCCATAAATTTGTCACTGCCAGGTCAGATACTGGCGCCGTCTTGAGAACGGACCTGTCGCCGGTTTGGCGCAGGGAGAGCACGAAACGCGACCAGCCGATCGCAGTGCTCGGGATGTGACCACTTTCGGCCTCAGATTGACGCTTGCCTTCTGCCACCACAGGACTGGGGGAAGAGGGCAGGAAATGACACTCAGCGAATCGTCCGGCGTGACCGGCGGTGAGCCAAGTTAACCCGTGTTTTGATGGACTGCGTTCTGCAACCTTGGAGAGATTGGATGAAACTCAACAAACTGGCTGGTGTAATCGGATTCACCGCAGCTACCCTGTTTTCCGTCAGCACCCTGGCTGCCGGTGTGGATAAAAACCTGCCGGATTACACTCCGACCAGCGGCATCTCGGGCAACCTGTCCTCTGTCGGCTCGGACACCCTGGCCAACATGATGACCCTGTGGGCCGAAGAATTTAAGCGCATGTACCCCAACGTCAACGTGCAGATCCAGGCTGCCGGTTCCTCCACCGCACCGACCGCACTGACCGAAGGCGTTGCCCAGTTCGGCCCCATGAGCCGCGCCATGAAATCCGGCGAGGAAGAGGCCTTCGAGAAGCGCTACGGTTACAAGCCGACCGCCATCCGCGTCGCGGTCGATGCCCTGGCGGTGTTCGTCAACAAGGACAACCCCATCAAGGGGCTGACCATGCCGCAACTGGATGCCATCTTCTCCAGCACCCTCAAGTGCGGCGAAGCCAAGGCGGCCACCAAGTGGGCTGATCTGGGTCTGGACGGCAACTGGTCTTCCAAGGATCTGCAACTGTTCGGTCGCAACTCGGTGTCCGGTACCTACGGTTACTTCAAGGAACACGCCCTGTGCAACGGTGACTTCAAGAGCGGCGTGAACGAGCAGCCGGGTTCTGCCTCCGTGGTGCAGTCCGTCTCCTCCTCCCTGAACGGCATCGGCTACTCCGGTATCGGTTACGTCACCTCCGGCGTGCGCGCCGTACCGCTCTCCAAGGATGGCAAGACCTTCATCGAAGCGACCTCTGACAACGCCATCACCGGCAAATACCCGCTGTCGCGCTTCCTGTACGTCTACGTGAACAAGCACCCGAACAAGCCGCTCTCTCCGATGGAGCAAGAGTTCCTGAAGATGGTGCTCTCCAAGGCGGGCCAGAACATCGTTGCCAAAGATGGCTACGTACCGGTACCGGCCAAGGTGGTCGAAGCCGACCTGAAGAAACTGGGCATCATGTAAGCCGGTTTCCTTTGCCAGACGGGCCCTGCGGGGCCCGTTTTGTTTTTTGGTTGCAGTCCGATTGCGGTATGTGACCGCTTTCGCCAGACCGGGTGATTTGCCGACTTGCACCGGACGCCCGCATTTCCGAAAATAGGGCATCTTTATGGTGAAGGACACCTCCATGACATCTCCCCTGTTCAAGCTTGGCCTGGCGGCACTCTGTTCCACCCTGCTCGCCAGCTGTGCCCAGTCTCCCACCGGCCGCAGCCAGATGCTGCTGTTCTCGCCCCAGCAGATGAGCAAGCTGGGGGCCGACTCCTTCGAAGAGATGAAGAAGCAGGAGAAGGTGAGCACGGATGCGAAGATGAACGCCTATGTCTCCTGCGTCGCCAAGGCGGTGACCGCCCAGGTGCCGAGCCAGTACGGCATCACCAGCTGGGAAGTGGTGGTGTTTGACTCCAAGCAGGTCAACGCCTTCGCCCTGCCTGGCGGCAAGATCGGGGTCTACAGCGGCCTGCTCAAGGTGGCCAAGAACCAGGATCAGCTCGCCACCGTCATCGGCCACGAGCTGACCCACGTGCTGGCCCAGCACTCCAACGAGCGGCTCTCCCGCAGCCAGCTGACCGGCCTTGGCCTGGCGGCTGCCGACATCGCCATGGGCAGCAGCGAATACCGCGGCGCCACCATGGCGGCACTGGGGCTTGGGGTGGAGGTCGGCGTCATGCTGCCCTATGGCCGCGAGCAGGAGAGCGAGGCGGACCGGCTGGGTCTGGACCTGATGGCCCGCGCCGGTTTCAATCCCGCCGAAGCGATTCCGCTGTGGCAGAACATGAGCGCGGCCGCGGGCGGCAATGCACCGCCCCAGCTGCTCTCCACCCACCCCAGCAACGAGAACCGGATCGCCGAGCTGCAGGCCCAGCAGGCTGAAGCCGTGCCGCTCTACGAGCAGGCCCGTGCCTCTGGGCTGGTACCCCAATGCAAGGCATAAGCCTGCGCATGGCGCGGCCCGATGATGCCGCCGCCATGACGGTGATGCAGCGGGCCAGCTGGCTCGCCGCATACGGCGGCGTGCTCGGTGCCGACATGCTGGCCCAGCTGGCGGTGACCGAGCATCTGCAGATCTGGCAGCGCCGGCTGGCGGAGACGGGCCCAAGGCCCATGCTGCTGTGCCAGGACGAAGTGGTCATCGGCCTGCTCTACTGGCAGCCGGAGACGACGGGGGAGTACCCCACCGCCTGGATCCGCGCCTTCTACCTGCATCCCGACCACTGGCGCCAGGGCCACGGCAAGCGGCTGTGGCAGGCGGTGGCGATGCAGATGCGGCGCGCCGGCTGTGAAGGCGTCAGATTGTGGCTGCTCGATGGCAACCACATCGGCGAGGGGTTTTACCTGCGCCGCGGCTTCATGTTCGATGGTCAGGAGCGCACCCTGATGAGCCTCGGCCAGCCCTGCCTGCAGCGACAAATGTTTCGTTTGCTTTGATCTCTCTCCCGTTTTTCGCCTCTGGTCACTTTATTTTTTTTGCGAATTAATACAATGTCCCCCTCTGGACAGGCTGAGGTGAGGCGACTCATCGACAAGGGAGTGTGGCATGTATTACGGCTTTGATATTGGTGGCACCAAGATAGCGTTCGCTGTGTATGACGGCGCCTTGAATCTCTGTCACGAGGAGCGCATGAGCACTCCCGGCAATGATTATGAAGGGCTGCAGCAGCTCATCCGCGCGCGGGTCGAACAGGCGGATGCCCGTTTCGGCGCCCGTGGTGCGGTGGGCATCGGCTTCCCCGGCATTCTCAACCGGCACGACCACAGCATAGTGGCGGCCAATCTGCCCTCCATCAATGGCCGCCACCTGGGCGCCGATCTGGCCGAGCTGCTGGAGCGTCCGGTCAAGGTGGACAACGATGCCAACTGCTTCCTCTGGTCCGAGGTACATCAGGGGGCGGCGGCGGGAGCCGACAGCGCCCTCGGCGTCACCATCGGCACCGGCATCGGTGGCGCCGTCTATCTGGCGGGCAAACTGATCCAGGGCCGCAACTGGCTGGCGGGGGAGATAGGCCACTACCCGCTGCCGGCCACCATGCTGATGAAGTACCCCGACCTGCCTCGTCCCCGTTGCGGCTGCGGCCGTCTGGTCTGTTTTGAAACCTATGCCTCCGGCACCGGGCTGGAGCGGCTCTACCATCACTTCCACGGTCAGCGTGCCAGCGGCCACCAGATAGTGGGGCGCTTCGAGGCGCATGAGCCCCATGCGGTGGCCACGGTCGACTGCTGGCTCGAAATCATGGCCGCCGGGCTTGCCACCGCCATCTCGGTGGTCGACCCCGACGTGGTGGTGCTGGGGGGCGGCCTGAGCGGTCTGCCCGCGCTCTACGAACAGCTGCCGCTGCGCCTGCCTGGCCATCTGCTGCCCGGGGTCGCCCTGCCCGAGATCCGCGAGGCCCGCTTCGGCGGCGCCGGCGGGGTGCGCGGGGCCGCCTTGCTCAATTTATGAGATCAGATCCGGGGTCTGATCTCCCCAATAAAGGAGTCCATCATGACCTCTCTTGAAATCTGTATCGACAATCTGGAATCCCTGTTTACCGCCCAGGAGGCCGGCGCGAATCGCATTGAGCTCTGCTCTGCGCTGGGGCTGGGTGGCCTGACTCCCTCCTATGGCTTCATGCAGCTGGCGGCGCGCCATGCCACCGTTCCCGTCTACGCCATGATCCGGCCCCGGGCCGGCGACTTCTGCTTTGGCGAAGGGGAGTTCGAGATGATGCTGCAGGACATCGCGGCGGCCCGCGCCGCCGGCCTGCAAGGGGTGGTGGTCGGTCTGCTGGACGAGCAGGGACGGGTGCCTGCCGCCAAACTCACCCAGCTGATCGAGGCGGCAGGGCCCCTTGGCGTTACCTTCCACCGCGCCATCGACCTCTCCTCCGACTGGCGCCTCGACTTGGAGACCATAGTCGCCGCCGGCTGCGAGCGCATTCTGAGCTCTGGCCACGCGCCGACCGCGCTGGCGGGCCTCGAGACCCTGCAGGCGATGCAGCAGGCGCTGGCGGGGCGGGCCAGCCTGATGCCGGGCGCCGGGGTTAATGCCGACAACGTGCGCACCATAGTGGAGTTCACCGGGGTGAACGAGGTGCACATGTCCGGCATGGGCTGGCGCGGCGGCATGGTGCCCCATGGTGTCAACATGGGCACCTCGGACGATGGCCGGGTCAATATCACCGATGGCGCCAAGGTGGCGGCGGTGCGGGCTCTGCTGGACAGGGCCTGATACGGCTTGAATGTGAGCTGGGGTGATGGTGCTCTGTTTTCCCTCCCTTCTCCCCTTGCGGGAGAAGGGGTGGGGATGAGGGGGCTGATGTGAGACACCTCCCACCTAGTGGCAAAACCGGGGACGGGCCGGCAGCACCCGGCGTAAAAGTCTGATATTATCCCGTCTCTTTTTACCCTCAGGACCCGGAGCAACTTCTCAATGTCCCAATACGACTCTATCGAACAGAAGGCCAGCTATGGCATCGGCCGCAACATGGGTGATCAACTGGCGCAGCAAGCCTTCGCCGGTCTGGATATCCCGGCCCTGCAGCAAGGTCTGGCAGATGCCCTGAATGGTCTGGAGTTCGCGGTCAGCCGTGACGATATCAACGATGCCTTCCAGGTCATCACTGCCCGCATGCAGGAAGAGCAGGAAGCCGTCGCCAAGGCTGCCGCCGCCGAAGGCGAAGCCTTCCTGGCCGACAACGCCAAGCGCGCCGAAGTGAAGACCACCGAGTCCGGTCTGCAGTACGAAGTGCTGGTGGAAGGCAACGGTGCCGTACCGGTAGCCGGTCAGTCCGTCCGTGTGCACTACCACGGTACCTTCACCCACGGTGGCGTGTTCGACAGCTCCGTCGCCCGCGGCCAGCCGGCCGAATTCCCGGTAACTGGCGTGATCGCCGGTTGGGTAGAAGCGCTGCAACTGATGCCGGTTGGCTCCAAGTGGAAGCTCTACATTCCGCAGGATCTGGCTTACGGCGCACGCGGTGCCGGTTCCATCCCGCCGTACTCCGCCCTGGTATTCGAAGTGGAGCTGCTGGACATCCTGTGATCCGGCTGGCTTGATTGATACAGACGGCGACCCTCGGGTCGCCGTCTGTTTTTTTGCGCCGCACGCGGCGGGGCATGGGCAGCGCCTGCGCTTTTGGATATAGTCATGGCTCCTGCTGGGAGAGCGCCCATGGCTGCCATCATTGAAGTCGTCGATCTCGTCAAGCACTTCCCCGGTGTCAAGGCGGTGGACGGGCTCAGCTTTGCCATTCCCGCCGGCAGCTGTTTCGGTCTGCTCGGCCCGAACGGGGCGGGCAAGACCACCACCATCGAGCTGCTGGAGGGGATCCTCACCCCGGACAGCGGCCAGATCCTGTTTCACGGTGCCCCGCGCGGCCCCGACTACCGCTCCCGCATCGGCATCCAGTTCCAGCACACTGCGCTGCAGGATTTCCTGACGGTGCGCGATACCCTGCGCCTGTTTGCCAGCCTCTACCCGGCCCCCTTGCCCCAGGCCCAGCTCATCGAGCTGTGTGCGCTGGGAGAATTTATCGATCGGGACAGTCGCAAGCTCTCCGGCGGTCAGCGGCAACGGCTGCTGCTGGCGTTGGCGCTGCTCGGCGACCCCGAGCTGCTGTTTCTGGACGAGCCTACCACGGGGCTCGATCCCCAGGCCCGCCACCACTTCTGGCAGCGCATCGAGGCGATCAAGGCGCAGGGCAAGACGGTGGTGCTCACCACCCACTACATGGACGAGGCCCAGCAGCTGTGCGATCAGATTGCCATCGTCGATCACGGCCATCTGCTGAGCCTGGATACCCCGGTCGCCCTGCTGGCCCAGCATTTTGACGGCGTGCTGGTGCGCCTTGCGGCTCACCCGGCCCTCGCCAGTCTCGGCTATCCCCTGCGCCCGCTTGGCGAGCAGGTGGAGCTGAGCTGCCCCGACGTGGCGGACTTGCTGCCACGGCTGCTGAGCCTGGGCGTGCCGCTGACCGGCATGCAGGTGCGCTCCCCCAATCTGGAGGATCTCTTCCTCCACCTGACCGGCCACAGCCTGCGGAGCGGCTCATGAACGCGGCCTCGTGGCACCCCGCAGCGGTGCCTGCCGGCATGCCGTCCCAGCCTGCCAGCCCAAGGAGCACCAGATGACGGGATCCCTCAAGCGCATCGGCGCGCTCTTCTATGCCCGCAACCTGGAGTTCGTGCGAGATCGGGCCGCGCTTGTCTGGAACCTGGCCTTTCCGCTGTTGCTGGTGCTGGGGTTCACCCTCATCTTCTCCGGCCCGCCCAAGCCGCTGGTGCAGATGGGGGTGGTGGGGGGGCTGCCCGCGGCCTATGCCCCGCTGCGCGCCGTGCCGCTGCTCAAAATCATCCCCTATGACGAGGAGGAGAAGGGCCGGCTCAAGGTGCGCCACCATCAGCTGGATCTGCTGCTCTCGCCCGGCACGGGCCGTTACTGGATCAATCCGGACGCCCCCCAGGGAGCCATGGCCGAGTACCTGCTGCGCCAGGCCGTGCCGGTGCCGCTCACGCGAGAGACCTTGAGCGGGCGCGCCATTCGCTACGGTGACTGGCTGCTGCCCGGGGTGATCGGCATGAACCTGATGTTCTCCGGCCTGTTCGGGGTGGGCTTCGTCATCGTCCGCTACCGCAAGAACGGGGTGCTCAAGCGGCTGCGGGCCACCCCGCTCTCGGCCGCCGAGTTTCTCTGCGCCCAACTGCTGTCGCGCATCCTGATCACCCTGGTGGTGAGCCTGCTGGTGTTTCTGGTGGCCTACGGCCTGCTCGGGGTGCCGCTGCTGGGCTCGGGCTGGCTGTTGCTGTTGATCGCCCTGCTGGGCGGGGCGTCCATGGCGTCCCTCGGCCTGCTGGTGGCGGCCCGCATCCAGAACGAGGAGCTGGCGAGCGGGCTGCTCAACGTTATCAGCATGCCGATGATGTTTCTCTCCGGCGTCTGGTTCTCGCTGGAAGGGGCCCCCGCCTGGCTGCAGCAGCTGGCGGCCTGGCTGCCGCTCAGCCAGATCATCGCGGCGGCCCGTGCCGTCATGCTGGAAGGGGCAGGCTGGGCCGAGGTGGCGGCGCCACTGGGCTGGGTCCTGCTGTTTACGCTCTGCTGCATCACCCTGGGCAGTGCCCTGTTCAAATGGAGTCACCGATGAAGTCACTACCGCTGGTTGGCGGGGCCCTGCTGGCCCTGCTGTTGAGTCTGCCGGCCAGTGCCGGCGCCATGCGCTGCAAGAATGCGCTGATCACCGAAGGGGACAGCACCGCCGAGATGCTGCTCAAGTGCGGCGAACCCATGCTGCGCGAGGAGCTGACCCGCAACGAGGAGAATCAGTTCGGCAACCTGATGCAGGTGAAGTATGGGGAGCGCTGGACCTACAACTTCGGCAAGAACGAGTTCATGCGCTTCGTCACCGTGCGCAACGGGGTGATCACCGACATCGAAAACGGCCCGCGCGGCGAGTAGCCGGCGGGCAAAGACGTGCATGGACGCAGACTACAAAACAGAAAGGACTATGGAAGTTACCCCAACAGCAGGGTGGTATGACGCAGGCCGCGAACCTCCAGATTGATCTGCCGGGCCAGACTCAGGGTCTGACGGCAGGTCAGGCTCTCCAGATTGATCTCGCCGCCGCTGAACTCGAACCGCCCGTGGGCCTCCACCATGAAGCTGCCGTGATGGAAGCTCTTGATGTAGCGGGCAATCTGGCGGGGAGACAAGTTCTTGAACACCTTCATCACAAAACACCTGTTGCGTGGACAGGGCACACTATGGCGTTGCCAGGTGACACGGATGTGACAGTTTGTGGAGGTTTGTATGAATCCAGTTTGTTCTCTGCCCGCACTGGCCGTCCATGTGGGGCGGGAGTGAAAAAAGGCTGCCATGACAAGCCGTTGCCCCGATATACTGCGGGCAGTTTAACGCCATGAACAAGAAGGGTCTGCGTGTGGAATGGGTGGATGTGGTGGATGGAAACAATCAGGTCGTCGGGGTTGCCGAGCGTGCCAAGGTGCGGCGGGAGAACCTCTGCCACCGCGCCAGCTATATCCTGGTGCTCGACGAGGCTGACCGCATCCTGGTACAGCGCCGCACCCTCAGCAAGGACTTCTGCCCCGGCATGCTGGATGCCTGCGCCGGCGGTGTGGTCACCACGGGCGAGCAGATGGAGCCCTCCGCTCGCCGCGAGCTGGCCGAGGAGCTGGGGATCCGCGATGTGCCGCTGCAGGCATTCGGTGACTTCTATGCCGAAGGGGAGGGGTATCGGGTCTGGGGCGGTCTCTTCAGCTGCCGCTATCAGGGGCCGTTGCAACTGCAGGCCGAAGAGGTGAGCGAGGTGTGCTGGATGAGCCAGGCGGAGATCGCCGCGCGGGCCGCCGAATTTACCCCCGACTCCCTGCTCGCCATCGCCACCTGGCAGGCGCGGCGCTGACGCGTACCCAGCATGTAAAACGGGCAGCCAGTGGCTGCCCGTTTTGTTTCAGGGGGGATGTTAGACCAGCCTGAGTCGGCGGTTGGTGCGCCCGCACGGACTGGCGCCGGCGAGCCAGTGGCCCTGCCACTCGGTGATCAGACGCAGCAGCGGGTATTCCAGATCGAGCCGTGTCACCACCAGCTGACCGACGCCATCGCCGATGACCGGCTCGCCGCTGGCCAGATCGATGATCTCGATGATGTAGTTCTCGTTGACGATGAAGCCTTGGCCGGGCTGGCTCTCATAGGCGATCACCCCCGCATCCTGCAGCAACAGGCAGTTGAGCGCCCGGATACCGTGCACCGCCTGCAGCGGCCGGGTATCGGGGTGGGAGGATTCGCACAGCAGGGCGCAGCGCAGGCTGTTGCTCGGTACCTCGGCTCGCTCTGCCGCCTCCAGCAGATCCAGCAGCACCGCCAGCGGCCCGACGAAGCCGGTCGGCTCATAGCGCTGCAGTGCCTCCAGCTGGCGCCCGGTATCGTGGGGGCCGCAGGGCACCACGGGGGCACCCAGCTGGCGGGCGCCGTTGTCGAAGATGAAGGCGGTGGGGCTGATGTGGTAGTCGTGGCCGTTGAGCAATACCTCCCCGGCCTTGAAACCGGCAGCGAACAGGGCGCGTGCCGCCCCCCACCAGTCGGCACCGGCGTACTCGGGAATGGCCAGCTGACCCGGGCAGGCAAAGACCCGCAACGCCTGGCTGGCGGGGCGGCCGGTGAGGCCGGCAAAGGGCGGGTGAGCCTGCTGGGCGGCGAACAGTTCGCTGGCATTGAGCAGGGGCAGGCTGGTCAGCTCGCCCAGATCCTGCAGGCGACGCTGGCGGTAGGCACTGGAATAACCGGCGCAATACTGGCCGACATGGGTAAGCAGGTGATTGATTTGATCCAGTTGTTGCTGCTCTCGCAAGGCGGAGGGGCGAATTTCCAGTCCATCGTAATAGTGCTGCATGAGGCCTCCTTGGTCGCTGATCCTGCTCAAGGTTAGTCCAAAAGGCGGACGGGATCGGGGTCTGTGTCACATGGCGGGAGTGGGGTAGACTGGAGCCCCTGCCATCCAGTTGAGGACGAGAGATCATGATAGCGATTGGCCAAGCCCTGCCTGCGGGCGAATTCACCTTCATCACCGCCGAGGGCAAGCAGCAGCGGGATAGCCAAAGCCTGTTTGGCGGCAAGCGGATGGTGCTGTTTGCGGTGCCCGGCGCCTTCACCCCCACCTGTTCCAACGCCCACCTGCCGGGTTATGTGGTGTTGGCGGACAAGTTCAAGGCCAAGGGCGTCGATGCTATCTGCTGTCTGTCGGTCAACGACGCCTTCGTGATGAAGGCGTGGCAGGATGCCCAGAACGCCGAGGCCATCACCATGCTGGCCGATGGCGACGGCAGCTGGACCCGGGCACTGGGTCTGGCCAAAGAGACCGGGGCCTTCGGTGGCGTGCGCGCCCAGCGCTTTGCTCTTATCGCCAACGATGGCGTGGTCGAGCAGCTGTTCGTGGAGGCGCCCGGCAAGTTCGAGGTGTCGGATGCCCAGAGCCTGCTGGCGGCGCTGTAAAATATCAATCGGTGTTTGATTACACCTTGAAATAGCAAGCGGCCCCGTTACACTGAGGCCGCGTTTGGATGGAGCCAGGCAACTTGCCTGGCTCTCGTGTTTGCCGTGGATGAGATAGAACAATATGACCTTGGCTTTTGTTGCCCTGATTGCCGGACTGGCGCTGCTGGTCTGGAGTGCGGACAAGTTTGTCGATGGCGCCGCCGCCACCGCCCGTTACGCCGGCATGCCGCCGCTGCTGATCGGCATGGTGATCATCGGCTTTGGTACTTCGGCCCCCGAGATGGTGGTCTCGGCGCTGGCGGCCTCCCAGGGCAACCCCGGCCTCGCGCTCGGCAACGCCTATGGCTCCAACATCACCAATATTGCGCTGATCCTGGGGCTGACCGCCCTGATCAGCCCCATCGCGGTGGCCTCCCAGGTGGTGCGCAAGGAGATCCCCATCCTGCTCGGCATCACCCTGCTCTCCGGCGCCCTGCTGCTGGACGGTCATCTGGACCGCACGGACGCCGTCATCCTCGGCGTGGTGTTCGTCGGCCTGATGGGCTGGTCGATCCGGGCCGGCATGCGCGGCAAGGGGGATGCGCTGGATGTGGAAACCGAGGAGAGCATCGACAGCGAGGGGATGTCCCTCAAGGCGGCCATCTGCTGGCTCATCGTCGGACTGGTGCTGCTGATTGCGGCCTCCCGCCTGCTGGTGTGGGGGGCGGTGACCATCGCCCAGGCGCTCGGCATCAGCGATCTGGTGATTGGCCTCACCATCGTCGCCGTCGGCACCTCGCTGCCGGAGCTCGCCTCTTCGCTGATTGCCATTCGCAAGAACGAGCACGACCTGGCCCTTGGCAACGTGCTCGGCTCCAACCTGTTCAACACCCTGGCGGTGGTGGGGATCGCGGCGGGGATCCACCCGCTCGACGTGGCACCGGAAGTGCTCTCCCGCGACTGGAGCGTGATGATGGGGCTGACTCTGTTGCTGCTGTTGATGTGCCTGGGCCGCAAGGGGCAGGGGCGGATCAACCGGCTGGAGGGGGGCCTGCTGCTCGCCTGCTTCGTCGGCTACACCGGCTGGTTGCTGGCCAGCCAGTTCATCTAGCCGTTTGTGCTGGATGAAACGAAAGAGGGGAAGCCATGGCTTCCCCTCTTTGCATTCTGTTGATGGCGCTTAAGCGACTGCCACCAGCTTCTGTCCCTTCTGGCTGCTGTCCAGAATGAGGATGCTCGCCTTGGGGAAGAAGTTGAAGGTGGAGGCCGAGGCCCAGGTGTAGGCCCCCATCACCCGGCCCACCACCAGCTCGCCGATGGCCAGATCCGGCAGCATGATGCCGTCACGGATCACGTCCACGCTGTCGCAGGTGGGGCCAGAGAGCACCGAGTTGTGCAGTTCGCCGCGAGCCAGCGGGGTGCTCACCGGATAGGTGACGTGGTCGTAGAGCTGGCCGTTGTAGCTGCCGTAGAGACCGTCATCCAGGTAGTACCAAATCTTGTCGCCGCGATGGGCCTTGCCCATCACGCTGGAGACCGAGGTCATGGCCGGCGCGCTGATGAAGCGGCCCGGCTCGGCAATCTTCTGCACCGTGGCCGGCAGCTTGGCCAGTGCCTCGCGGATCGGCGCGCAGAAGCCGTCGATGTCGAACTCACCGCCGTCATAGTCCACCGGGAAGCCACCGCCGATATCCAGTACCCAGGGCTTGAGACCGAGCGCCCAGGCCTGCTCCATGATCTCGCGGCAGGCGTCGATGGCCTGCACGTGGCGACGGGCGTGGGGCACCTGGGAGCCGACGTGGAACGACAGCCCCATCACCTTGATGCCCTTGGCGTGGGCCAGTTGCAGCAGCGGCAGCGCCTGCTCCGGGGTGCAGCCGAACTTCTTGGAGAGATCGACTTTGGTCTCGGGGTTGGGGAAGCTGACCCGCAGCAGCAGTTTCACTTCGTCCTTGTAGGGGATGAACTTCTCCAGCTCCAGTGGGTTGTCGTAGACAAACACGGTGCAGCCGTACTCCAGCGCATAGCGGATGTCGCTGTCGCGCTTGATGGGATGGGTATGAATGCAGCGTCCCGGGCGGACACCCTGACTGCGCACCAGATCCACTTCGCCATTGGTGGCCAGGTCGAAACAGGCCCCCTCTTCCTTCAAGACAGAGACCACTGCCTCGTGGGGCAGGGGCTTGAGTGCATAGTGCAATCGTACATCGGGCAGGGCGGCCGCCAGGGCCCGATACTGTTTGCGGACGGCTGCCTTGTCGAGCAGCAGCAGGGGGGAGCCGAACTGTTCAACCAGCTGACGGTAATCTTGTGCTACCAGGGTCTCGTTCATTCTCTTTTGGTCATCCTTAGGGGGCGTGATATGCCCAAGCCATATGGGTTGAACCGGCGACGGCCGGCTCAGGCGAGCGGTCCGGAGGGACCAACCAGGCACATTGCATAACTCCATTACAAAGTGCTTAGTTATGCGCGGGATTATCGGCTTATTGCGTTTGTGTGCAACCCTTTTGATTGGATATGTCGGCAAGTTTTTCTGGTCGAGACGAAATATCATCTTGATATGGCGGCCGTATCGGCTAGTGAAGCTGGGCCATCTGTGGCAAGTGGGAATAACTTATTGATAGTTAACGAACAAATAACAGATGGTTCGGTACGAAAAAAAACGGCGGCCGGGGTGGCCGAGTGGGAGACAGCTCACACTTTTTGGATTACCATGCCCGCTTCCTAATCCAAACTAGTTCGGATGAAGGTAGCAGGAGAGCGATGGGCAACCATCCACCGAAGAAGTGAATCTTTCAGGTACCGGGCAACCGGTGTGGACTGCTACTGGACGATACTCTGGAGAGACCCGTTTAATCGGGCGCCGAAGGAGCAAGGCACCGTGATTGCATCGCAATCTGGCGCCGGAAACTCTCAGGCAAAAGGACAGAGGGGATGGGATGGTTGTACCTGAGCTTGGAACTGTTCACGATCTGTAGCGAGAGGTCGTCAGCAAGGCAAAGAGCAGCGCAGGAACCGGAGTGTATGTAAATACATGAGGCTTCCGAACCGCACGTGAGCCTTGATCACGGCCTCGCAGCAAGAGTGTGAACACGTTCTTTGCCTGCATCCGATCGCCTTTGGGGATCGCGACACCTATGGGAAGATCATCCTTCTCCTCCTTAATTTCTGTTTCTTAAGGAGGATGCATGTCATCAATTCAATCGGCGCTCGCCGCCATCGATAGCTTTATCTGGGGTCCACCCCTGCTGATCCTGCTGGTCGGGACCGGTATCTACCTTACCCTGCGTCTGGGTCTGCTTCAGGTGGTGCGCTTGCCGCTTGCCCTGCGGCTGGTCTTTGGCCGCGATCAGGGTCAGGGCAAGCAGGGGGATGTCTCCAGCTTCGGCGCGCTCTGCACCGCCCTCTCCGCCACCATCGGCACCGGCAACATCGTCGGGGTGGCCACCGCCATCAAGCTGGGGGGGCCGGGCGCCCTGTTCTGGATGTGGATGGCTGCCCTGTTCGGCATGGCCACCAAGTACGCCGAGTGCCTGCTAGCGGTCAAATATCGCCAGCAGGACGCCAACGGCCAGATGGCCGGCGGCCCCATGTACTATCTGGAGAAGGGGCTCGGCTCCAAGCCACTGGCCAAGCTGTTCGCCCTGTTCGGCATCGGCGTCGCCTTCTTCGGCATCGGCACCTTCCCGCAGGTCAACGCCATCAGTGACGCCATGAGCCTCTCCTTCTCGGTACCCCGTGAAGTGGCCGCCGTGGTGCTGACCCTGATCGTGGCGCTGGTGACCCTGGGGGGCATCCAGTCCATCTCCAGCGTGTCGAGCAAGGTGGTGCCTTTCATGGCCATCTTCTACATCGTCGCCTGTCTGGGCGTGCTGGTGAACAATGCCAGTGCTCTGCCGGAGGCGATCGCCCTGGTGATCGGGAGCGCCTTCACCGGCCATGCGGCCACCGGCGGCTTCGTCGGCGCCGGCATCATGCTGGCCATTCAGTCCGGGGTGGCGCGCGGGGTCTTCTCCAACGAGTCGGGGCTGGGCTCGGCGCCCATCGCGGCGGCGGCGGCCAAGACCGATTCGTGCGTGGAGCAGGGGCTGGTCTCCATGACCGGTACCTTCATCGATACCATCATCATCTGCACCATGACCGGCCTGACGCTGGTGGTCACCGGGGTGTGGAGCGGCGATGCGAGCGGCGCTGCCATGACCAGTCTGGCCTTTGCCCAAGGGCTTGATGCCCATGTCGGCCAGTATCTGGTGAGCATCGGCCTGTTGTTCTTCGCCTTTACCACCATCCTTGGCTGGAACTACTACGGCGAGCGCTGCACCGAGTACCTGTTCGGGGTGAAGGCAATCAAACCCTACCGCCTCATCTATCTGGTGCTGGTGGCGAGCGGTGCCTTCCTGCATCTGGATCTGATCTGGCTGTTGGCCGACATCGTCAACGGCCTGATGGCGGTGCCCAACCTCATCGGTCTCATCGGCCTGCGCCACGTGGTGATTGCCGAGACCCGCGCTTACTTCAGCCGGGACCGGGATACGGAGTCCGAGCCCGAGCCGCAGACGGCCTGATGCCGCAACCATCCATTCCAACGAAAAGCCACGACCCGGGTCGTGGCTTTTTATATGGGTGTTTTTGATGAGGGGGCCGGTTGTGGTGCCCGGCAGCAGGGCGCTGGGTTCACTCCTGGGTCAGCAGTGCGGTGAGTCGGGTTCGCACCCTCTCCACCAGCTCGTCCTCGCTCTCTTGCCAAGCGATGGCTTGCGCGATGGTAGTGGAGGTGCTGGGGAGAAAGCGCAGCTCGCCGCCCGCCAGCTCGTAGAAGCGGCTCGCCATCCGGGTGCCTTCGTCCACGTTGCCGGCCACCAGCAGCATGGCCTGGGCCAGTACGGCACCACTGTGATCCTGGCCCGGTGCCAGCCAGCGCTGGGCAGTGCCGGTCACCTTGCGACCCCCGATCACCAGATTGTACTGGCCATCGCAAAACGAGCCGGGCACGAAGTCATAGCTGCCCTCAAGACCATATTCCCCTAGCAGGGCGAGCAGCGGCGCCCCCAGCAGCCGGTAGTAGTGAGCCAGATCCGTGGTGGTGCGAGGCAGCATGAGCGACAGATTGAGGATGCCGGCGCCATGGGGCACGGCGGTGCCGCCGCTGTCGCGCACATGCACGGGCCAGCCCTCGGCGGCAAGCTGCTCGCAGGCGGCCTGGTAGCGGGGCAAACGGGTGTCCTTGCGGGTGATGATGAGGCATTGGGGCGCCTGCCAGAGGTGGGCGCGGGGCTGGCGGTCATGGGCACACTCTCGCAGCCAGCGCTGCTCCTCGGCCAGGATCTGATCCGGGGTGTGGCTGCTGGGCAGGGGGGAAAGCAGGGTATAGGGCATGAAAGGCATCCTGAGCAGAGGCTGCCCAGCACACTACCCGTGGCAGCGAAGGAGGTAAAGCCCCGCATGGCGGGGCTTTGGTGCAAGGATGGCGGAGTGTCAGGCCTGTGCGGCGGCGCGCTTGGGCAGCAGCAGGTTCATGATGATGGCGGTGAGGCCGCCGGTGGCGACGCCGTAGGAGAGCACGCTCTTGGCCAGGTCCGGCAGGTGCTGCAGCACTTCCGGCACCTGTGCCACTCCGAGGCCCATGGCTAGCGATACCGCCAGGATCATCAGGGCGCGGCGGTCGAGCTCCTCACGGGAGATGATGCGCACGCCGGCGGCGGCGATGGTGCCGAACATGACGATGGTGGCGCCCCCCAGCACGGGCTCGGGGATCTGCTGCACCAGGCTCGCCACCGCCGGGAACAGGCCGAGCAGCGCGAGCATGGCGGCGATGAACAGACCGACGTGACGGCTGGCCACCCCGGTCAGCTGGATGACGCCGTTGTTCTGGGCGAAGGTGGACATGGGGAAGGTGGAGAAGACCGCCGCCAGCATGGAGTTGGCGCCATCGGCCAGCACGCCGCCCTTGATCCGTTCCATGTAGACCGGCCCTTCCAGCGGCTCGCCGGAGATGTCGGAGGTGGCGGTCATGTCGCCGATGGCCTCGAGCGCCGTCACCACGAAGATGATGGCGAGCGGCACGAACAGCTGCCAGTCAAAGCCGAGCCCGTAATGGAGCGGGATCGGCACCATCAGCAGCGGGCCGTCGAAGGTGGGGGCGTTGACCTTGCCCAGCAGCAGCGCCACCGCATAGCCCACCAACATGGCGATCATGATGGCGGAGAGGCGCAGCCAGGGGTTGCGGCTGCGCTGCAACAACACGATGAGACCGAGCACCAGCAGGGAGAGGAAGAGGTTGGTGTGGCTGGCGAAGCTGCCGTCTGACAGGGCGCCGTAGCCGCCCCCCATGCTGATGAGGCCCACCTTGATGAGGGTCAGGCCGATGAGCAGCACGACGATGCCGGTCACCAGCGGGGTGATGATCCGTTTGACCAGATGGAGGAAGCGGCTCATCACCACGATGGTGAGGGCGGCCGCCAGCATGGTGCCAAACAGGGTGCCCAGCAGATCCTCGGTGGGCATGGCCGCCTGCTTGAGGGCGAGGCCGGAGGCGATGATGGGGCCGAGGAAGTTGAAGCTGGTGCCCTGTACCGAGAGCAGGCCGGAACCGAGGGGGCCGAAGCGGCGGGTCTGGATGAAGGAGGCAATGCCGGACATGACCAGCGACATGGAGACGATATAGCGGGTGTCGGCGGCAGGGAGGCCGAGGGCGTTGGCGATGATGAGGGGCGGGGTGATGATGGCGACAAACATGGCGAGCATATGCTGCAGGGCGGCGAACAGGGTCTGGGGCAGGGGCGGGACATCCTCTATGCCATAGACCAGTTCGCTATGGGCTCGCCTGGGGGGATGGGCCTCTCGGGTTGCGCGTACGGCGGCAGCCTGTTCCATAAATACCTCGAATGTGTGGGGGAGGGGGCAGAAAATTGGGCGCTATTTTAGTGATTGAGAGCGGGCTGACCAGCGCTAATTCGGGTTGCAACGGGTTTATTTTTCGATGGGTTGAAACGTTTGCGCGTGGCGATTATGATCCGCCGGTTTGTGTGACGGCGCTCGCCCGGAAATGGCGCCGGTTGCATAGGATTTTGCCGCCGCACGGCGTAGAATGAGCCCTCTGTTGCGATTTGGAGGCTCTGGATGCTGAAGCTGTCGGAGTTCTGGAGTGCCCGTGCCCACTCCGAAGATTTTACCCTGACCCGCATGGGCTTTATGACGGTGCGTCTTCGGCTGCTCACCTGTCTGTTGATGGTGGGCCTGCCCGCCTGGGCGGTGGTGGACTGGCTGACCTTGCCCTCCGCCCAGTTCGATGAACTGTTTCAGGCCCGGATCTTCTGCCTGCTCGCCCTCTCCCCGCTGATTCCCTTTTCCTACCTCATCCACTTCAGACGCGAACGCATGAAGCTGGCGCTCGGCTATCTGATGGCGGTAATGATGCTCTTCTCCCTCATCTGCCTGCACAGCTTCGGCGCGGATCAGGAGCTGCAGGCGGGCTACATGGCCTTCCCCTACCTGCTCATCAGCCTGTTCGCCATCTTCCCCATTCCGCTCTCCCTCGGCCTGCAACTGGCGGGGGGCATCCTGGTCACCATGCTGGCCGGCAACTGGCTGCTGGTGGGGCAGCCGCTCTGGAGCGTGCAGACCCTCAACCAGGTCTGGCTGCTGGGGCTGTTTGCCCTGGCCAGCAGCTGGGTGCAGTGCGGCCAGCTCAACATGTTGCTGCAGCTCTACCGGGAGTCCACCACCGACGAGCTGACCGGCATGATGAACCGCCGGCTGCTGATGAAACAGCTGGAGAAGGCGCGGATGAGCATGATCCGCAAGCAGGCGCCGTTTGCGGTGCTGCTGCTGGATCTGGACCGCTTCAAGCGCATCAACGACACCTTCGGCCATCTGGCGGGGGATGCGGTGCTCAAGGAGGTGGCGGCGACCCTGGCGGAGCAGCTGGAGCCCGGCATGGTGCTGGGCCGCTACGGCGGTGAGGAGTTTGCCATCCTGCTGCCCAACTGCGCCGAGCTGGCCCAGGCCAAGCGGGTAGCCGAGCGGCTGCGGGTGGCGGTGGAGGCGCGGCTGGTGAAGAGCCCCACCTCGGACGAATTGCTGGAGGTGACGGTGAGTATCGGCCTGACCCTGGCCCTGCGCGGCGAGGGGGTGGAGGATCTGCTCAACCGGGCCGACGAGTGTCTCTACATGGCCAAGATGGCCGGGCGCAACTGCGTGGTGGGGGAGCTGGGTGGCAAGCCGGCACAGCCTGCCGTCATACAGACAGATGCCGCCTGAGGGCGGCATCTTGCTTGAGCGGGGTTGAGCGAGCTCAGCCCAGTTGGTACTTGCCGGAGAGCTGCTGGGCCAGCAGCTTGAACATGTTGAACACCGCCATGGTCTTGCCGGTCGGGGTGCCATCTTCGGCCAGGAAGAACTCCCCCTTGAACACCAGGATCTCCCCCTTCTGCTCCACCGAGTCGGCACGCATGCCGTGGATGAAGTCTTCGTGTTCCTTGATGATCTTGTTGGCCATCTCCAGCAGGGCAGTCTCGGTGATCAGCTCTTTTTGTGGTTGCATGCTCGTCTCCTTAAACGACTACTGGGCAGGGGCATAATGTCGGTGCACGCGGTGCGCCCTGCCTCTGATTGAAGAGGGGGCCAGCATACTGCAAACAGGGATTTTCTGTCATTGATATGACCCCGCATTTTCCCGCTTTGCTCTGTCCCCTTATCCCAGCACCAGATTTCTGAGCCAGCGGCGCTGGCGAATGCGACGCTGCACCAGCAACACCTTGCTGAGCTCTTCCAGCAACACCACCGCCACCACCCAGGAGAGGGGCCAGCCGAGCAGGTTGACGGCACCCCAGGCAAGCGGCAGGCCGATGCACCACATGCCGACGATGTCGATGAAGATGCTGTAGTTCACATCCCCGCCCGAGCGCAGCACTCCTATGATGCCCACCATGTTGAACACCTTGAGCAGCATGCCCAGACACATGATGGCGAGCACCTGGCCGGCCTCCGTCATCAGCTCGCCCGGCAGGTTGCCGACCCACTGCAGCAGGTGGGTCTGCAGCAGCCAGACCGCGATCCCCACCAGCAGGGCACCGATGGGGGCGAGCAGCAGGAACAGCTGGGAGTGCTGCCAGGCAACCTCGTACTCTTCCGCCCCGAGCCGGTGGCCGAGCAGGGTGGAGCAGGCCACCGCCAGCCCGAAGAAGAGGGAGATGAGGATGCTCTCCAGCGTGCCGAGGGTGGTCATGATGGCCAGCGAGTCGGTGCCAAGGTGCGCGTAAAGAAAGCCGTAGAGCAGCATGCCGAAGGCCCAGAGCCCGTCGTGGAACAAGAGCGGCAGGGCGATCAGGGTGAAGCGCACCACCTCCTTGCGCTTGAAGGCGGCCAGCCAGTCATCTTTTCGCGGGATCAGGCGCGCCTCATAGCGTCTCACGTAGAGCAGCAGCAGGGTCGTTTGCAGCAGCCGTGAAAGGGTGGTGCCCCAGGCCGAGCCGGCCACCCCCATCGCCTCGAAGCCGAAATGGCCGAAGATGAGGGCGTAGTTGAGGATGACGTTGGCGATGATGGTGATGATGCCGATGCGGGTGGGGGCGGCGGCATTGCCGACCGAGCGCAGGGCCGACTCCAGCGGCACCACCACGGCGGTGCAGAGGATGGTGGCGCCGGTGATCATCAGAAACTGATCGGCCAGCTCGCGCAGCGCGGGCTCCTGGCTGGCAAAGCCGAGCACGCTGCCTGGTGAGAGCACGTAGACGAGGGCAAACGGCAGGCTCACCAGCAGGGCCCCCACCAGCGCCAGCGCCAGCGAGCGGCGCACCCCGGCCATCTCGCCACGACCGTAATACTGTGCCGCCAAGACCGAGACCCCGCCCGAGAGTCCCGCTATCACCAGCAGATTGAAGAAGAAGACCCGGTTACCCAAGCCGACCGCCGCCACAGCCGTGGTGCCAAGCTGGCTCACCATCATGATGTCGATGAGGCCGAGCAGGGAGAACATCATGGATTGCAGCGAGACCGGCAGGGCCAGCCGCCACAATCGGGTCATGAACTCACGATCGGTGGTTTGTTTTAAAATCGCTTGCCAATAATTCATTTATGTTAACCGGGTAGATAAAAAGCAAGGTTCGTCATGGGTATGATAGGGGGAGTGGCGGGCGGCTTCACTGTGAGCCTCTCTCGGCTTTCTTGTGTAAAACTATCCTGTTGAGGTGTTATGCCGTTTGTCAGCGAGTGTCTGGAAATCGCCCCGGCCTGCGAGGAGCGAATGCTGGGGCGCGAAGGGTTGCCGCTGCTCGGCGAGGCGGGCATCTTCCTGACCGGGCTCTCGAGCATCCGCGATCACTACCTGATCCGTCGCAACCGGCCGGAGTTTCACATCCTGATGGTGAGCCACGACGAGGGGGGCGCCCTGCTCACCGATGGTGGCGAGCAGCCCATTCCGGCCGGTTCGCTCATCTTCCTGCCGGCGGCTGTGCCCGGTGGTCTCAAGCTGGTGGGGGCACAGTGGCGCACCAGCTGGATCCTGCTGGATGACGTGCCGCGCTGGCAGCACCTGCACCGGCTCGGCCACCGCATCTGGCAGGGGGAGGAAGGGGAGCAGCTCTACCACCTGCTCAGCCTGATGCAGGGGGAGGGCACTCGTTCCCCGCTGCAGCCCCAGTTGCTGAGCCTGCTGCTGGCGCTCCTGGAGCGCACCCTGCAGGGGGAGGTGCGCGGCACCCCGGAGCTCAGGTTGCAGGCGCTGTTTCGCCGGGTGGAGGCGCGCCTCGACGAGCCCTGGAGCGTGGCGTTGCTGGCCGACCAGATGGCCTGCTCGGTGCCCCATCTGCATCGGCTCTGCCAGCAGGCGTTTGGCATGGGGCCCATGGCCAAGGTGACCGAACTCAGAATGAACAAGGCGCGCCAGCTGCTGCTCTACACCAACTGGCCCCTGGGCGAGCTGGCCGGCCGGGTCGGTTACAGCGACGGCGCCAACTTTGCCAACCGCTTTCGCCGGCTCACTGGTCTGACCCCCGGCGCCTTTCGTCGCCTGGGTCGCAAACCTTTTGCAACGGATGTGCAAACTCTTTGAAATTAATGGCGCAAGCCCATAGGATCGGCGGACTCCTTCGTCCAGGTCATCGTTTAGGTACCCGATCCATGTTTGAAGATAATAACCAGAAACGTCCCCTCTACATCCCCTATGCCGGTCCGGCCCTGCTGGAGACCCCGCTGCTCAACAAGGGCAGTGCCTTCACCAGCGAAGAGCGCAGCAACTTCAACCTCGAAGGCCTGCTGCCCCAGAATATCGAGACCATCGAAGAGCAGGCCGAGCGGGCCTACCGTCAGTTCATGGCGTTCGGCAACGACATGGACAAGCACATCTATTTGCGCAACATCCAGGACACCAATGAGACGCTGTTCTACCGGCTGCTGACCAACCACCTGACCGAGATGCTGCCGGTCATCTACACCCCGACCGTCGGCAAGGCGTGCGAGGAGTTCTCCAACATCTATCGTCGTGCCCGCGGTCTGTTCATCTCCTATCCGGACAAGGACAGGATCGATGACATGCTGCAAAACGCCACCAAGCAGAACGTCAAGGTGATCGTGGTCACCGACGGTGAGCGGATCCTGGGCCTCGGCGATCAGGGCATCGGCGGCATGGGCATTCCCATCGGCAAGCTGTCGCTCTACACCGCTTGCGGCGGCATCTCGCCGGCCTACTGCCTGCCGGTGGTGCTGGACGTGGGCACCAACAACCAGCAGCTGCTGAATGACCCCTTCTACATGGGTTGGCGCAATCCGCGCATCTCGGGTGAAGAGTATGCCGAGTTCGTCGACGCCTTCATTCAGGCGGTCAAGCGCCGCTGGCCCGACATCCTGCTGCAGTTCGAGGACTTCGCCCAGAACAACGCCATGCCGCTGCTCAATCGTTACAAGAACGAGCTCTGCTGCTTCAACGATGACATTCAGGGCACCGCCGCCGTGACCCTGGGCAGCCTCATCGCCGCCTGCAAGGCCTCCGGCGCCAAGCTCTCCGAGAAGCGGGTCGCCTTCCTCGGCGCCGGCAGCGCCGGTTGCGGCATCGCCGAGCAGATCGTGGCGCAGATGAAAGCCGAGGGGCTGACCGATGCCCAGGCTCGCAGCCGGGTCTTCATGGTGGACCGCTTCGGCCTCATCACCGACAAGATCCCCAACCAGCTCGACTTCCAGCGCCGCCTCTCCCAGCCGGTGGAGCGCATCGCCGATTGGCCGGTGGGGGACAACATCTCCCTGCTGGAGGTGATGGAGCACGGTCGCCCGGACATCCTGATCGGGGTCTCCGGGCAGCCGGGGCTGTTCACCGAAGAGGTGGTCAAGACCATGCACAAGCACTGTGCCCGTCCCATCATCTTCCCGCTCTCCAACCCCACCTCCCGGGTCGAGGCGACACCGGCAGATCTCATCCGCTGGACCGACGGTCAGGCGCTGGTGGCCACCGGCAGCCCGTTTGCACCAGTGGAGTTCAAGGGCAAGCGCTACGTCATTGCCCAGTGCAACAACTCCTTCATCTTCCCGGGGATCGGCCTTGGCGTCATCGCCGCCGGCGCCACCCGGGTGACCGATGCCATGCTGATGTCGGCCAGCCGCGCGCTGGCGGAGTGCTCGCCGCTGGTGAAAGGGGAGGAGGGCTCCTTGCTGCCGGATCTGGCGGATATTCACCAGGTCTCCCGCTACATCGCCAAGATGGTGGCCAAGACCGCCATGCTGCAGGGCAAGGCGGTACAGACTCCTGACGAGGTGATCGATCAATCCATCGAGGCCAATTTCTGGCGCCCCGAGTATCGTCGCTATCGCCGCACCTCCTTCTGATCTCTGCGGGAAGACGCAAAGCAAAAGGGATGCCTCGGCATCCCTTTTTTGTGCATCGCGTTGTGGGTGGGCTTGCTCACCACCTGTTGTTATCTGCACCTCTTCACACGTCTGGCGCTGTGCTCTCTTCGTAGCTGGAATTACTGCTCGGCCGGGGCGGCGGCCTCGGGGGCACCCTGAGTACCGGTGACCCTGACTTCCACCCGGCGATCCGGTGCCAGGCAGTCGATGAGGGCGGCCCTGGCCTTGATGGCATCACACTGGCTGCCGGTGACCGGGTTGCTCTCGCCATTGCCCTGGATGCTCACCTTGTCGGCGGGCAGCCCCTTGCCGATCAGGAAGTTGGCGACCGTGCTGGCGCGGGCTTCCGACAGCGCCTGGTTGTTGGCATCCGACCCGATGCGGTCGGTGTAGCCCATCACCACGGCGTTGCCATCCTTGGGCTTGACGTCGGCTATCTGCTGATAGAGCGACTCCAGCGCCTGCATCCCCTCCGGTTTCAGCTCCGCCTTGCCGAACGCAAACAGCACGTCCGAACTCAGGTTGAAGGTCTGATCCACCGGCTCGGGAGCGGGTGGTGGCGGGGGAACGACCATGGGGGCTGGGGCTGGCTCGACCGGTTTGCTGCGGTTGGGGTGGATCACCAGCTCCAGGGTGGCGGTGCTGATGTCGCTGACCCAGCGCTGGGTGCCGCTGCCCACCTTGTCATTGTCGGGATCGTCGCCGACCCGGACCATGTAGCGGTAGCGGGCCTGGATGTCGACCCAGTCGTGCAGCTTGGCGGTGAGGCCGAGGCCGGCCAGCGGAGCCAGGTTGTTGTCGCCGCCGTTGATGGACTTGACGTGGTAGACATAACCGCCGCCCTCGGCGAACACCGAGAAGATATCCCCCAGTGGCAACCGACCAATCACCGACAGGGTGGCGCCCTGGCTGCTGAAGTCGTTGCCCTGCACGTCCCAGTCACCGGTCGACAGGTAGCCGAGCTCAGCCCCCAGATTCTCGGTGAAGTTGTAGCCGCCGAACAGGGAGAGTGCGGTGGCGTCCTTGCTCGCATCCTTGCCAAAGTCACCCAGATCGTGAGCAATGGCCCAGCCACCCCCCACCCCGGCGTACCAGTCGTTGTCCGGCGCCGCCTGTACGCCCGTGGCTGCCAGTGCCAATGCAATCCAAACAGGTTTTACTCTTATGTTCATCGCGTATCCTCGTCGATGTCTGGTGTAGTAGGGCGCAAGCCCTGTTGTGTACAACCACCACTATTTATAGGCGATGCAGGGTTTTTAACCACTTAGGTGGTATCGAGGATGGCAATGAGCGGGATCTGCGGGTCAGCCGAGGGGCTCAGGGTGAGCGCAAGGCAATAAAAAAGGAGGCCTGACGGCCTCCTTTTCGGTCACCAAGGTGACTTACTGGGTGACTTGCTGTACGCCGGTGACGCGCACTTCTACGCGACGATCCGGGGCCAGGCAGGCGATCAGCTGGGCCTTGGCCTTGATGCCGTTGCACTGGGTGCCGGTAACCGGGTTGGCTTCGCCACGACCTTCGATGGCTACCTTGCCGGCAGGCAGACCCTTGCCGACCAGGAAGTCGGCCACGGTGCGGGCACGGGCTTCAGACAGCTTCAGGTTGTAGGCGTCGGAGCCGATGCGGTCGGTGTAACCAACGACCACGGCGCTGCCATCTTTCGGCTGTACGTCGACGATCTGCTGATACAGGGTGTTCAGGGCGGCAACGCCTTCCGGTTTCAGGGTGGATTTGCCGAAGGCAAACAGCACGTCTGAACTCAGGGCGAAGTTCTTGTCGACCACGACCGGCTCAGGAACCGGCTCGGGGGCCGGTGCCGCTACCGGTGCCACGTAAGTGGAACGGTTCGGGTGCATCACCAGTTCCAGGGTGGCGACGCTCATGTTGGTTTCCCAGGTCTTCTGCTCGTCACCCAGGTTCCACATGTAGCGGTAACGGGCCTGCAGATCGATCAGGTCAGAGAGCTTGGCGGTCACGCCCAGACCGGCCAGCGGCGCGGTGCCGTTGTCGCTGCTGCCGTTGCCGTTGACGTGGTTGAAGTAGGCGCCGCCTTCTGCAAACACGGAGAAGATGTCGCCGAGCGGCAGACGAGCCAGACCGGACAGGGTTGCGCCCTGGGTCTTGAAGTCAACGCCATCGACGCCACCCTTGCCGGCGTAGAGATAACCCAGCTCGGCGCCGAAGTTATCGTTGAAGTTGTAGCCGCCAAACAGGGAAAGCGCGGTGGCATCCTTGTCGGCATCTTTGCCAAAGTCGTTCAGGTCGTGGCCATAAGCCCAACCAGCACCAATACCTGTGTACCAGTCGTTGGCAGCCTGAGCGGTGGAAGTCCCCATGGCCGCGATGGCCAGAGCAATCAGGGCGGGTGCCATTTTCATTTTCATCGTTTTATCCTCGTTGAGTTTGCCGTGCTAGGGCGTACTGCGCACTCTTCAGTTATACCGGTCACAAGTGACAATTCAGCTGCGACCGCCATGGTGAACCACGGTTGGCCTGAATGAAAAAAGAGATGGTTCCTGGATACTCACGAAGCCTTGGCTCCATGGACAACTAACCGGGCCGGAAGCACTTTTAATAGTTCATCCAATGCCTTACAAGCGGAGTTACTGTATTCTTTTGACTCGCGTTGATCAAGTTTCTGTACAGATATCCAGCGCTGGCGCGGCTCTGCACGGGGGGCTAGAAAACTGGCGGAGGGAAATGATTTGACAGAAAGTGACGCGTCTTGCTGTGTTTTTGGTCAGTTGGCGGCGGGGAGATAAACAAAAGGGGATGCCGTGGCATCCCCTTTTCGCATCATCTGAACGGAGTCAGATTACTTCTGAACTTCTTGTACGCCGGATACGCGAACTTCAACGCGACGGTCCGGAGCCAGGCAGGAGATCAGCTGAGCTTTGGCTTTCACGCCGTTACACTTGGTGCCGGTGACCGGGTTGGCTTCGCCACGACCTTCAACAGCAACCTTGCTGGCGGCCATGCCTTTGCTGACCAGGAAGTTGGCAACAGTGCGAGCGCGGGCTTCGGACAGCTTCTGGTTGTAAGCGTCGGAACCGATGCGGTCGGTGTAACCAACGACAACAGCGTTGCCATCTTTCGGCTGGAATTCAACGATTTGCTGGTACAGACCGTTCAGGGCAGCAACGCCTTCCGGCTTCAGGCTGTCTTTGCCAAAGGCAAACAGCACGTCGGAGTTCAGGGCGAAGTTCTTCTCGACAACCTGCGGAGCCGGAGCCGGCGCTTCTTCAACAACCGGGGCCGGAGCCGGGGCTACGTAGGAAGTGCGGAACGGGTGGTATACGGCTTCCAGGGTCGCAACGCTCTGGTTAGACTTGTAGCGTACGTCGTCCGGGGCATCGCCTGCGTGCAGGTCAGCCACGTCCCACATGTAGCGGTAACGAGCTTGCAGATCCAGCGCGTCGTTAACCTTGTAGGTCACGCCCAGGCCGGCCAGCGGGGATACTTTGGTGTCGCTGGTGCCCAGACCGTCGGTGTGAGCCCAGTAGGCGCCGCCTTCAGCGAAGGCAGAGAAGTCGCCGCCCAGCGGCAGACGAGCGATACCGGACAGGGTGGCACCCTGGTTCTCGTAACGCAGACCGTCGGTGTTGCCGCGGCCAGCGTACTGGTAGCCGAACTCGGTACCGAAGTTTTCGGTGAAGTTGTAACCGACGAAGGCGTTGGCAGCAGCAGCGTCTTCAGTACCAGCGTAACCGCCACCACCAATCTTGTTCAGACCGTTGAAGTGGGCAGCACCGGCACCGGCACCGAAGTAGATGTCGTCAGCGGCGTGAGCTGCAGTTGCACCCATGGCAGCCATGGCGATGGCGATCAGGGAAGGAGCCATTTTCATCATAAAAAAATCCTCGTTGAGATGGCACGTTGTTCACGTGCTTCGCACTTTTTAATTTATGTAAGCTGCAGGCTCTGCCGAACAACAGCGTTGAGTCTGGCAGGGATCCCGGATCCATCCGGGAGGCACACATTCCTGGTGCACAAGCGAGCGGGTGGCAGCGTAAGCAATGCCTTCAACCCTTCACGAACAGCCGATGTCATTCCGATGACGTGGCGCACTCTATGCCGATTTCAAAACATGATCAAGCTCACACATAATCCATATGGCAAATTGTGTCGTGTGGATAACTGGCTGTTTATCCAAATTAATTAGTGATCCAAATAGGCTCGGTGCAGTCTCTTCTCGAGTTTCATATAGGCCTGAACCCAGTCAGATTGCGCCATGGCGGGAAATTCCCTCGCCTGGAACACGGCCAGGTAATCGGCCTCGGTTGCTTCGCACAGTAAGGGTGTAAAACTGCACAAAAAATGACGGGCCAGGTAGGGATCGAGCGGCCAGATGTTGAGGATGGCCCGCGCCACAGGCTGTACTGCAGCTGAACAGCAAAAATGCAGGTGGCCTGCTTCGAGCCAGTCGGCCATCTCGGCCAGCCCGTTGACGGGGACCAGGCCGCCATCACCCGGCTCTTTGGCCAGTGCCAGATGCTGGCCATTGCCAAGCAGCAGGGTTCCATCTTCCTGCATGACGCCATCGTGACTGCGCAATGGCAGCCCGGTTGCGGGCCGCTCAAGAAACAGGCTGCTCTTGTCATCGAGCGCAGCCAAAACTGCTGCCGCCTGATCGTGCAGTGCGGCGGGCAACCAGAAGGCCTCGGCACGAGTCTGCTGGCCTTGCTGCAGTTGACGAGCGAGTTCTGCGGGGGTGGTGACAGGGTGTAAACAGGAGATTATGCCGGGAAGCGCCATGAGTTCTTACTCTTAAGGGATAGCCGGCGAATTATACGAGTTATTCCTGTGGCAACAATAAAGGTTTCTTTTCGAGACTGTTTACCTGAGGCGGTTGAGCGATTACCATCCCCGATGTTTGCAAGGGTTGTCGTCGAAAGACGCTGATTAAAGATAGAGGCTCGACCATAACGAGTCCGTTCAAAACTGATACACTTGACTACGAGTCGTCGCGAAAAATAAAGGTGGAGTCAATCCGCCGTACGGAGTATGGAACACATGAATTCAAATATCGTAACTGTTGGCAAGAAGATCCGTCAGATCCGTGAAGCGGTCGGCCTGAGCCGTCCCAAGTTTGCAGATCTGCTGGGCGTTCCCCCGACCACCCTGAAGAACTACGAACTGGGTTATCGTGAAGTTGGTGGCGCCTTCCTGGTGGCACTGGCTCATCACCCGGAACTGCACAAGTTCACCCTCTGGCTGCTGGCTGACAAAAAAGTCGCCGAAATCGGTCAGATCGGCCCGGACGATATTGCCAAGGCTTGATTTGATTGAGCTTTGACAAAAATGCCGCCATCGAGGCGGCATTTTTTTATCCATCAAATAACCCACTAAATTAATTAAATTTGGCCAATTGTGCTCTCACCAAGGCTTTTCACGAAAATACCTTGGCAAGCCGGATTAATCCTCAGAAAATTCTGACCGCTAAAATTAGCGGTATCCCTCGCATGATGCGCACAGTGAGACAAGCATGAGTCAAATCACCCCCAAGGCCAGAGATGGCTTTACCAGCAAATTCGGCGTCCTTGCCGCCACCCTGGGCTCAGCCGTCGGGCTGGGAAATATCTGGAAGTTTCCCTACCTGACGGGCGAAAACGGCGGCGCCGGTTTCCTGCTGGTCTATGTCATCGCGACGCTGCTGGTTGGCCTGCCGGTGATGATCTCCGAGATCATGCTGGGGCGCAAAGGCAAGTCCGATGCCGTCACCACCCTCAGCAAGCTGGCCCCCAAGGGGCAGCCCTGGTGGTTGATCGCGGCAATGGGGGTGCTGGCCGCCTTCCTTATCATGTCCTTCTATTCCGAGGTGGCGGCCTGGGTCTTTGCCTACATCTTCAAGGCCGTTGACGGCTCCATCCTGTCGACCGATCCCAAGGTGACCGGGGCGGCCTTCGGGGCGCTGATAAGCGACCCGCTGCAGAGCCTGCTCTGGCAGTGGCTGGTGCTGGCCCTGATGGGCGGCATCCTGCTGATGGGGGTCTCCAAGGGGATCGAGGCGGTGACCAAGAAGTTGATGCCGGTGCTCTTTATCCTGTTGCTTGTTATCGGCATCCGCAGTCTGACCCTGCCGGGTGCGAGCCAGGGGCTGCATTTTCTGTTCTCACCGGATTTTTCCAAGATAACGGCCGGGGTGGTGCTGACCGCCATGGGGCTGGCCTTCTTCAAGCTCTCCATCGGCATGGGTTGCATGATGACCTATGGCAGCTACTTTCGGGATGATCAGAACATCCCGCTGACCACCTTCCGGGTGATGTGCGCCGACCTGTTCGTCTCCATGCTGGCCGGCATCGCCATCTTCCCGGCGGTATTCGCCTTCGGTTTTGAGCCCACTGCCGGTCCCTCCCTGCTGTTCATCACCATTCCGGCGGTCTTCGCCAGCATTCCGTTCGGCCACCTGTTCATGGTGCTGTTCTTCGTGCTCTCCGCCATCGCCGCCACCGGCGCCATGCTCTCGATTCTGGAAGTGCCAGTCTCGGTGGTGTCAGAGCGATTTGGCATGAGCCGCCCCAAGGCGACCCTGCTCAACCTGCTGGTGCTGGGGGCGGTGGGGTCGACCTGTGCGCTCTCCAACAGCTCGCTGGCGGAGGTTCATATCGCCGGCAAGACCTTCTTCGACCTGTTCGATTTCGTCTCCTCCAACGTATTGATGCCTCTTGGCGGCATCTTCCTCTGCCTGTTCGTGGGCTGGGTGTGGGGCTTCGAGCGGATGAAGGAGGCGCTGACCAACGGTGGCGAGCTGGAGCTGGCGATCCTCAAGCCGCTGTTCTTCATCATCCGTTACGTGTCGCCGCTGCTGATCCTGATCGTGATGCTCAAAGGGTTGGGGCTGTTCTAGCCAGCAGTGCTGGGGTCACCGTTCCCACAGCAAAAGAGCGCCGCAAGGCGCTCTTTTTGTTGGTAATGACGATCCGGTGAACCGTACTAGAGCACACCGAGGCGGCCGAGTTCGTCCTTGAGCTGGTCGAGGCTGCGCTCGACGCAGGCTTCGCCCTCGTTGATGGCATCGCTGGCGCGGTGGAAATCCATGATGGAGAAGCTGCCAAGGCGCGGGCATAGCTGGATTTCGGGCGGGTCGCCGGCCATCCGGGCGCGGGTGATGCGCTCCTGCATGATGTTGATGGAGCCGGTCATCACGCTCCACATGCCCGGCGTGTTGGGGCTGTCGCCCCGGTTGAACCACTGGCTGAAGCGGTTGCCGCCGCTCGGTTCATCCGGCTCGTCGGTCCAGGGCTGGTGCATGTCGGCGTTGAGGTTGACGGCGATCACCACCTCGGCCCCCATGGCGCGGGCCAGCGAGATGGGCACCGGGTTGACCACGGCGCCGTCCACCAGCCAGCGATCCTCGACCCGGGTCGGGGTCAGGATGCCGGGCATGCCGCAGGAGGCACGCACGCACTGGCGCAGCGGCCCCTGCTGCAGCCAGATCTCGCGGCCGGTATCGAGCTCGGTGGCGACGCAGGCAAAGGGGAGCGGCAGCGTTTCGATGGCGGGATCGCCGAGGTGGTTGGCGGCGATGCCGAACACCTTCTCGCCGCGAAACAGGCCGCCGGAGAGGGCCGGGTCGAGCAGGCTGACCACCTGCAAGCGGCTGAAGCCGCGTACCCAGCTCTCCAATTTATCCAGTTCACCGGCGGCATAGGCGGCGCCGACAAAGCTGCCGATGGAGCATCCCGCCACCAGATCCGGTTTGACGCCGAGCCGCTCCAGCGCCCGTATGATGCCGATGTGTGCCCATCCACGGGCCGCGCCGCTGCCAAGAGCCAGTCCCACACGGGGTTTTCGTGCCACTTTGTCTCTCCAGGAGTGAGTGAGAACGCCAGCTTACCCGCAGTTGCCGGCGCCGTCATCCTGCCAGCGTTCGCTGCGATTGCGACCGTTGGCCTTGGCCTGATAGAGCGCCACGTCGGCCCGCCGAATGGCCTCCTGCAACTGGGTATCGGTAGTGCTGTGGTGGTAACCCAGGCTGACGGTCACCGCCAGGGCCGGCGCCAGCTCCTGCCAGGGGTGGCGGGCGATGCGCAGACGCAGCTGCTCGGTCAGCTGGTCGAGTGGTTCGCCCCCTTTGGCCGCCAGCAGCAGAAACTCCTCGCCGCCCCAGCGGATCAGGGCGTCGTCCCGGCGCAGGTGCTGCTGGCACAGGCGCACCAGCTGGATCAGCACCTGATCGCCCACCTCGTGGCCAAAGCGGTCGTTGACCTGCTTGAAGTGATCGCAGTCGAACATGATCACCCCGACGCTGCCCCCGCGCTGCTGATGGCGGCGCTCAAACTCATCGAAGTAGTGGCGGTTGAAGGCACCGGTCAGGGCATCGTGGCGAGAGAGGTAGTCCAGCTGCCGGTTCAGGCGGAGGGACTTGAGATTGGCAAGCACGGCCCAGGCCATGAAGAACAGGGCGATCAGGGTCGGGGCGGACTGGCAGAGCAGGGCCCACAGCAGCGAGGACAGGGGGATGCGGTGAAGCAGGGTGAGCTCGGTGTCAGGAATGGCGTACTGGAACTGAAACGCCCCCTGCTGCCAGCGGTAGCCATCCCGAGCCTTTGACGGCTTTGGGACGAAGTCGACCTCCTGATTGCTGCTGGCGAGGATCTGCTGATGCTGGTTGACCAGAAACAGGGTACCGATACCTGGAGTAGATTCGCGCAGCAGCTGCTCCAGCCGGGAGAGCAGCACGTCGATGCTGATGACGCCCACCAGCACCTGATCCTTCACGATGGGTTGTGACAGGGTGATCATCTGGCCCGCGCCGGCAAAGTCCTCGTAGGGGCGCGAGACGGTGGCGTGCAGGCTCTTCTCCTTCTGTTTCAGGGCATCCTGCCAGTAGGACTTGAGATAGATGTTGCGCTGAAAGTGAAACTGGCTGGCGGGGACCCAGGGGTAGAGATAGACGAAATCATCGACCCCGGTGAAGTAGAGCCAGCCGACCTTGTCCCCCAGCAGCTTGCTGGCGGTGGAGAGCAGGGGGGAGAGGCTCAGCGCCAGGTGCAACCTGGCGGCACGTGGGCTGCCGGGGGCCGGCAGCGGCCCCAGTCCGGTCAGGTTGCCGCTCAGCCCCTTGGGCAGATTGGCAGGCACCCGATCCAGCGCAAAACCCTGGTCACCATTCTCCCGCAGGGCGCCGTAGAGCTGCTGGGTGAGGGCGGATTGCGGGTTGCTGCGCAGCCGCTCCTCTGCCTGACCGCGCATGGCCTCGAGAAAGGTTTCCATCTGCTGAAACTGGGATTTCAGACGGGAGGCAGTGCTGAGGGTGTCGCTCTGATAATGGTCGGTGACCTGGGTCAGGGTCAGCTTGAGCGTGATGGCCAGCAGCAGGGCGACGAAGGCGCAGAGCAGCCATTGCAGACGATAGGTAACAAAATGAGATCTGGGTTCAGGCATAGGCGTTAGGCGGGATCCGGACAGGTTCGGAGCATCAGTTTAGGGCACAATCGTGAAGCCCGTCTTCTGCTACTGCTATTTCAATCAAATATCGCCGTTTCTGTTACGTTTTGTCACATTTATACATAGTCACGGCATAGTCAGGGGGTAACATGGTGACCATCATTGATGAAGAGCCCTCTTTTCTCTTAATTTCATGGATTGCTTGATGAAAATGCGTATATGGCTGGTGCTTGCCTGCCTCTCTCTGCTGATTTCCGCCGGCTGGTATTACCGCCACTCCGCCCCTGCCGGCAAACCCCAGCCACGTCAGGTCAACATCAGGGCGCAGACGGTCAGCCAGAGCCTGGCCGAGCCCTCCATCAAGCTGGTGAGCAAGCTGGCCGCCAACCGCTCCGTGGTGATAAGCCCGGAGGTGACCGGCCGCATCGTCAAGATCGCGGTGCGCTCCGGCCAGCAGGTCAAGCAGGGGGATGTGCTGATCGCCCTCGACGCCGGCAAGCAGCAGGCGGAGCTGGCCGAGCAGAGCGCCAGCGTGCGCGACGAGAGCCGCAAGCTGCGGGACATGCGCCGGCTGGTGGCGCGCGGTGCCATCACCACCTCGGAGCTGGAAGGGCAGGAGGCCACGGTCGCCCAGGCTCAGGCCCGCGCCGATGCCGCCAAGTACGAGCTCTCCCTGCGCACCCTGCTGGCGCCGTTCGACGGCTCGGTCAGCCTCATCGATCTGAGCGAAGGGGCCCTGGTCAACAGCGGCGACACCCTGCTCCACCTGGACGAGCTGGCCAAGCTGCGGCTCGATCTGGCGGTGCCTGAGCGCTACCTCTCGCTGCTGCGCCCCGGCATGGCGGTGACGGCGACCAGTTCGGCCTGGCCGGATCAATCTTTCCGCGGCGTGCTAGAGACGCTGGACAGCCGCGTCTCCAACGATACCCAGAACATCAAGGCGCGGGTGATCATCCCCAATCCTGACGGCCAGCTGCGCCCCGGCATGCTGCTCAACGTCGAGCTCTCCCTGCCGCCACAGAAGATGACCCTGATCCCCGCCCAGTCGGTGGAGTATGCCGGCGAGCAGCGCTTCGTCTATCGTCTCGAACCCAATGGCAAGGTCAAGCGGGTGCCGGTGGTGCTGGGGGATACCCATGGCGAAGAGGTGTGGGTGACCGAAGGACTCAAGGTGGGCGATCGCATCGTGGTCGAGGGGCTGGTCAACCTGCGTGACGGCGTCAGCGTGCACGATCTGGCGGAGGTTAAAGGCTGATGTGGCTCTCCGATATCTCTGTCCGCCGCCCGCTGGTGGCGGTGGTGCTGAGCGCGCTGCTCACCGTGTTCGGTCTGGTGGCGTTTTCCAAGCTGACGGTGCGGGAGATGCCGGACGTGCAGACCCCGTCCGTCTCCATCACCACCATGTACGAGGGGGCCGCCCCCGCCGTCATGGAGAGCCAGGTCACCAAGCCCATCGAGGATCAGCTCTCCGGCATCAGCGGCATCAAGAACATCAACTCGGTGACCCGCAAGGGGCGCTCTGTCATCACGGTGGAGTTCAAGCTCGGCTGGAACATGGTGGAGGGGATTTCCGATGTGCGCGATGCCATTTCCCGCGCCCGCCCCAAGCTGCCGGACGAGGTGGATGAACCCCTGGTCACCAAGGACAACGGCAACGGTGACGTGGCGGTCTGGCTCAACTTCAGCAGCACCCAGATGGACCGCACCGCCATGACCGACTACGCCAACCGGGTACTGGTGGATCCCCTAAGCCTGGTGGACGGGGTGAGCGAGGTGTCGCTCTCCGGCGATCTGACCCAGGTGATGTACGTGCGGCTGCGCCCATCCGACATGGCGGCGCGCGGCGTCACGGTGGCGGACGTGCAGGACGCCCTCAAGCGCGAGAACATCGAGCTGCCGGGCGGCGAGATCCGCAACAACAGCATGACCATGGCGGTGCAGATCGCCCGGCTCTATCACACCGCCGCCGATTTCCAGGCGCTGCAGGTGCGCACCGCCGCCAATGGCCAGAGCATCTACTTGGCGGATATCGCCGACGTGGAGGTGGGGGCCAAGAACGAAGACAGCGCCTACCAGCGCAACGGTCGTGAGAGTTTGGGGATCGGCATCGTCGCCCAGTCCACCGCCAACCCGCTGGCGGTGGCGCAGGGGGTCGAGCAGAAGATGGCCGAGATGCAGCGTTTCCTGCCGGAGGGGGCAACGCTGGAGGTCGACTACGACTCCACCATCTTCATCAAGCAGGCCATCGACGAGGTGTACGAAACGCTCGCCATCTGCGCCGTGCTGGTGGTGGCCGTGCTCTACCTGTTCTTGGGACAGGGACGCACCACTCTCATTCCGGCCATCACGGTGCCGGTCTCCCTTATCTCCGCCTTTATCGGTGCCTGGTATCTGGGCTTTTCCATCAACCTCATCACCTTGCTGGCGCTCATTCTCGCCATCGGTCTGGTAGTGGATGACGCCATCGTGGTGGTGGAGAACATTCACCACCATCTGCAGCGCGGCGAACCGCCCCTGCTGGCCGCCTGGCACGGCACCCGCGAGGTGGGCTTTGCGGTGATCGCCACCACCGCCGTGCTGGTGATGGTGTTCGTGCCCATCGCCTTCATGGATGGCATGGTGGGCCGGCTCTTTACCGAGTTCGCCATCCTGCTGTCGCTGGCGGTGCTCTTCTCGTCGCTGATCGCGCTCACCCTGACCCCGGCCATGGGCTCCTGGCTGATGCGCTCGGTGGATCGGCCCAACCGGCTGACGGCGGCGCTCGATCGCGGCCTCGGCTGGGTGGAGACCCACTACCGCCGGCTGCTCGGCTGGATGCTGCACCATTCGCGCTGGACCCCGCTGGTGCTGGTGCTCTGCCTAGGCGGCATCGGCGCCCTGTTTGCCCAGTTGCCTACCAGCCTGACCCCGACCGAGGATCGGGGCGTGCTCTACGTGTTCGTCAAGGGGGCCGAGGGCACCAGCATCGAGCGGATGAAGCGCAACATGCAGCAGGTGGAGGCGGCCATCATGCCGCTGCTCGGCAAGGGGGTGGTGCAGGCCATGAGCTTCAGCACCCCGGCCTTCGGCCGCGGCGGCGATCAGACCGGCATGGCGATCATCCAGCTCACCGACTGGGCCGAGCGGGATGAGACCGCCACCGAGTTCGCCAAATCCCTGAGCGGGCGGCTGGCCGGCATTCCGGACGTGATGATCCGCACCTTCCAGCCGGGCTTTCGCGGCGGCTCCACCGCGTCGGTGCAGTTCGTGCTGCAGGGCTCCGATTACGCCGAGCTCTATCAGCAAGGGCTGGCCCTGAAAGAGGCGGCAGCCCAGAGTGGCCTGATGGAAACGCCGGATCTCGACTATGCCGAGAAGACCCCGGAGCTGCAGGTGACCATAGAGCGGGATCGGGCCAACCAGCTCGGCATCCCGGTCTCCACCGTGGCGAGTTCCCTGCAGGCCTTGCTCGGCGGCATCAGCCAGACCACCTATGTCGACAGAGGGGAGGAGTACGATGTCTACCTGCGCGCCAACCAGCGTGACTTCAACGGCGTCTCCGACTTGAGCCGCATCTACCTCAAGGCGGCCAACGGCGAGATGGTGACCCTCTCGACCCTGGCTACCGTCAAGCAGGTGGCGAGCCCGCAGCGGCTCAACCACTACCAGCGTCAGAAGGCAGTGACCCTGACCGCGGATCTCGCGCCGGGCCACACCCTGGGCGAGGCGTTGGATTACCTCGACGGCTGGGCCAGCGCCAACCTGCCAAGCGGCATGACGGTGGATTATGCCGGCGAGTCCAAGGACTATCGCGACAACCAGGGCGAGATGGTGATGGTGTTCGGTCTGGCCCTGCTGGTGGTCTATCTGGTGCTGGTGGCCCAGTTCGAGAGCATGCTGACCCCGGCGGTGGTGATGGTGACGGTGCCGCTCGGTATCTTCGGCGGCCTGCTTGGCCTCTGGCTGACGGGGCAGGAGATGAGCATCTACAGCCAGATCGGCATGATCATGCTGATCGGCATGGTGACCAAGAACGGCATTCTGATCGTCGAGTTCATCAACCAGTTGCGCCAGCGCGGCGAGGGGTTCGACGAGGCGATCATCGCAGGTTCGGTGCGCCGCTTGCGCCCGATCTTGATGACCTCGCTCACCGCCATCATAGGGGCCGTGCCGCTGATGCTCTCCATGGGGGCGGGGTATGAAAGCCGGATGTCGGTGGGGACCGTGGTCTTCTTCGGGTTATCGCTTGCGACGCTGGTGACCCTGCTGCTGGTGCCCGCCATCTACCATCTGCTGGCCAAGCGGGCCGGCATGACCGGGGCGCGGGATCAACAGGTGGATGAAGCGCTGGCGGCCAGCGAGGCCGCCTCGCAGCGGGACAAACCGGCGGCCTGATGCCTACACCCATATAGGTGAAAAGCACTGCAAGCTGATGGCATCCTCGGGTAAGCGGGTTAATATATAGCCAGTTTAACGTTGAGGTGAGCTATGTTGCCATCAGCCATTTATGAACCGCTGCCCTTTGCCTATATGGGCAGCGGTTTGCTGTTGTTGGGGATTGCCGATCAGCCGGGGCTGTTGCTGGCCGGGTTGGCATTCTATCTGGCCGGTTCGCTGGCCTGGTTTCGACGTGGCGCCTATCGCCGGCCCGACAAGCAGCAGCTGCGAAAGCAGGGCTGGCCGCTGTGGCTCTACGAGAGCCGGCCGTTCGCGCTGATCCTGCTGGGCCTGCTGATGCTGCGCCTGGCCACCCACCCGGTGTTCCTGGCGCCCGCCTTGGTCTGGTGCCTGCTTGGCGGCTATCAGTTGCTGCAGCGCCACTACAACCGCATCGTGCTGGCCCGGGTCCTGGCCTGAGCCGACAATCAACTCGCACTTTTCAGGCGAGCCCCGCTGGCTCGCCTTTTCCGCATCTATCGTAGGGGCAAAAAGCCGTCGCCCCCGCCTTGCTCTGCCGGTATAATGCGCGACCCGAATTGTTCCAGGTGGTCAAAATGCAGCCGGTTACCAACCTCTTCTCCTATCCCCGTTACTGGGCCGAGTGCTACGGCACGGCGCCCTTCCTGCCCATGTCCCGCGCGGAGATGGACAAGCTCGGCTGGGACAGCTGCGACATCGTGCTGGTGACAGGCGACGCCTACGTGGATCACCCGAGCTTCGGCATGGCGGTGATCGGCCGCATGCTCGAATCCCAGGGTTTTCGGGTCGGCATCATCGCCCAGCCGGACTGGTCATCGAAGGATGACTTCATGCGCCTGGGCAAGCCGAACCTCTTCTACGGGGTGACGGCGGGCAACATGGACTCCATGATCAACCGCTACACCGCCGACAAGAAGCTGCGCCACGACGACGCCTACACCCCGGGGGACGTGGGCGGCAAGCGGCCGGACCGCGCCACCCTGGTCTATACCCAGCGCTGCAAAGAAGCCTATAAAGAGGTCCCGGTGGTCATCGGCGGCATCGAGGCATCCCTGCGCCGCATCGCCCACTACGACTACTGGTCCGAGACCATCCGTCGCTCCATCCTGATCGATGCCAAGGCCGACATCCTCATCTACGGCAACGCCGAGCGGCCGTTGATCGAGGTGGCCCACCGCATCGCAGGCGGCGAGACCATCGACACCATGCAGGACATTCGCGGCACCGCCGTCATCCGCAAGGAGCCGCTGCCGGGCTGGCGCGGGGTGGATTCGAGCAAGCTCGACCAGATTGGCCGCATCGATCCCATCCCCAACCCCTATATGGAAGGGGCCCCCTGCTCCGATGACGAGGGCACCGCGCCGGTGGAGCAGGAGGCCAAGCCCATCCTGGTGCAGCCCCCTAAGCAAAAGCCGTGGGAGCTGACCTACGTCAAGCTGCCGGCGTTCGAGCGGGTGAAGGAAGACAAGGTGCTCTACGCCCATGCGTCCCGCATTCTGCACCACGAGACCAACCCGGGCTGTGCCCGCGCGCTCTCTCAGGCGCACGGCGATCGCATCATCTGGGTCAACCCGCCCGCCTTCCCGCTCGAAACCGACGAGATGGACGGGGTGTTCGGCCTGCCGTACCAGCGGGTGCCGCACCCGGCCTATGGCAACGAGAAGATCCCGGCCTACGACATGATCAAGACCTCGGTCAACATCATGCGCGGCTGCTTCGGCGGCTGCTCCTTCTGCTCCATCACCGAGCACGAAGGGCGCATCATCCAGAGCCGCTCGGAAGAGTCGATCTTGAAAGAAATCGAAGAGATCCGCGACAAGGTGCCGGGCTTTACCGGCGTCATCTCGGATCTGGGCGGCCCCACCGCCAACATGTACAAGTTGCGCTGCAAGAGCCCCAAGGCCGAGCAGACCTGTCGGCGCGCCTCCTGCGTCTGGCCGACCATCTGCCCGCACATGGATACCGACCACAGCCCGACCATCAACCTCTATCGCAAGGCGCGCGACCTCAAGGGCATCAAGAAGATCCTGATCGCCTCCGGGGTGCGCTACGACATCGCGGTGGAAGATCCGCGCTACATCAAGGAGCTGGCCAAGTACCACGTCGGTGGCTACCTCAAGATCGCGCCGGAACACACCGAGGAGGGCCCGCTCTCCAAGATGATGAAGCCGGGCATGGGCAGCTACTACAGCTTCAAGGAGCTGTTCGACAAGTACTCCAAAGAGGCGGGCAAGCAGCAGTACCTGATCCCCTACTTCATCTCCGCCCACCCGGGCACCACGGATGAAGACATGGTGAACATGGCGCTCTGGATCAAGTCCAACCGCTTCAAGCTCGATCAGGTGCAGAACTTCTACCCGTCGCCGCTCGCCAACGCCACCACCATGTATTACACCGAGAAAAACCCGCTCAACAAGGTGAGCCGCCAGGGCGGGGACGTGTTCGTGGTGAAAGGGGAGCGTCGCCGTCGCCTGCACAAGGCGCTGCTGCGCTATCACGATCCGGCCGGCTGGCCGATGATCCGCGAAGCCCTGCTGGAGATGGGCAAAGGTCACCTGATCGGCAACGGCCCCGACTGCCTGGTGCCGCCGGAAGGCCGTGGCGAAGCCAAGGCCGAGCGCAGCCGCAGCAAGGGCCTCAAGCCTGCCCTGACCCGCCACAGTGCCATCACCCATCAGCGCAGCAATGGGGCTGGCAACAAGGCCGCCCGCAGCGAGGCCGGTGCAGGGAATGCCCCGGCAGCCAGCAGAAATGGCGGCAAGGCGGGCAATGGTAAACCGGTGGGATCTCAGCTCCAGAAAGGGGCTGGCAACGGCAAGCCCAGTTCACAAGGGGCAGGTCAGGGTGCAGGCCAGAGTGCTGGTAAGAGCAAACCGGTTGGCAAACCCGCCCACAAGGGCAAGGCCCCGACCCGCGCCGGCTCTGCCAAGCCGGGTGCTAAACCTGCCACTCAAGGCGGCAATCCTGTGGCCAAAGGGAATGGCGCCAAGCGACCGGCTCGGTGATATTCCTGATTGGGGAAGTGATAGAAATAAAAAGGCGACCAGATGGTCGCCTTTTTATTAGGAGGGAAATTTAAACTATAACTATCTAATAAGTTATTTTATTTAATGTCATTCTATTAAATGTTTTTTATTTCTGTTTGGATAAATTCCAATTTATCTGAGAAAACAATATCCATCCAATAATTTATAGATAAAATTCCAACATTCTCGACTTCAGATGGTTCGTAATGTACTTCAACATATTGTGATTCATCTACCTTCCCAAACTCAATATATTTGAATGAGTTATGGGATGTCAGGAAACTGCAATTTAAATCCGAGAAATGAATTCTATATACAATAATTTTTCCTATATGGCATATATAATCCATTCCATAACCATCAACAAATGAGATACTAAGTTTTTCAGATGTTTCTTTATTGTATCTGGCTTCGAAAATTAAATTGTTTAATTCTGAGCATCCTGAAAGCAATATGGGGTTATTAATGCTTTTGCTCTGTTCCAAAATATATCTTATATTGTCATCTGCACTATCATAAGATATTGAATTGGATATTTTGCATTGTAGTATCTTTCTTAAGATGTTGGTTTTTATATCATTGTTGGTTAATGTTTTTAACCAATCTTCCTCATTCATAACTCTGTTTGCATCGATGTTCTTAGCGATATTTTCTTTTAAATAGCCATTTATATTCAATTTTAATAGGTTGTTATTTAAACGACTCCCATTGAATTTAACAGATTCAAATAAATTCATCGGGAATTCTGTGGCATAGTCTTTATGTATAATCACTTCGGAACAAACTAAACCTAATTTTATTAGCAGTTCTTCATCAATTTCGGCTTCTGCGACAATTTTATTTTTTCGTTGATTTATTTGAGAAATGACATTTTTAATTGATACTTTAAAGTTGTCTAGATTTTTATTAAATTCTTCTTTAGAGATGAGAAATGTTTTATCTATTGTATCGGAAATACTAATCCACTTATTTAAGTCACGAACAAGAGAGTCTTTATCATGATGGCGAAATATATTTGAAAAAACAACTTCGAAGAATTTATGACTTAGTTGCCATTGGTTATTTGATAATGAAACAGCGATTTCTACATAAGCACTAGTCATGCTATTAACATCATCGCGCCCCCAGCCAGAATAGATACGGCCTGATACTCTTCGCTGCTCATTCACGCGGCTGAAGAGTTCAAGATTTTTAGAAAGCCATGATCCATAACTATCAACACCATAATTTGGATAGTCTCGATGTCTAATATAGGCCATAAGGATATCACTAGCACTAGATATTGACTTCTCCCTATTACGTATTGATCCTGTTGGATGAATAGGATCACCTGAAAGCAGTGCTTTGACAAAACCCCTTAATTTAATATCGTCATTCAAGTTTGGCTTGAGTAGTATATAACAAGCCGTGATTATTCTAAGGTCGAATGCTGCATTTTTAAGTGCGATATAGAATGCTGACTGAAGATTAAAATCACGATTATTCAAAATTGTTATCCATGGCTCTTCATCTTGGTCCTTAAATAAAAAGTTGTGAGTAACCAATTCTGAGATCCACGTATACTCTAAATAGTTCTGATCATAAGATCTGACCGACAGCTTCTCATACCAGTTGTTTAGCATATCAACGCCCCAACCTGTAGCCTCAATATTGTTATATCTCAAAGCTGATATGATCGTATGAGCTGTGAATTCTAGGTGAGTAAGTAATAGGGGCAGTGAATCTTTGAGGTCATCGAGATTTTTGTTTTTAGGCTCAAGATGATCAAGCCAGGACTCCCATGCTCCCATAAAATGAAATAGTACATCCTCATACTTATTAGCTATTCTAATATCTGATGATGATGAACTGTATGATCGCCATTCCATTAATAGCGACCAAGTATAGTAACTTCCTTGAATTAAGGAATGGCCTTCACGATCTACTAATTTTTCTCGACCCCAGAATATACGTTTGTGTAGATAAATAATCTCATCAAAAAAATCAATGTTATCTGGTATTAACTCAACAGCTGATTTTGCGACCTCATAGTATTGAATCATTATTTCGTCTAGATAGCTTCGACTTAAAAAACTTGCCGTAGGCAATAAAATCCAATTGTCATCTTTATTATCATCATAAAAAAAACTTAAGGCGGAAGCTATTTCTATATGCCATTTTACAATGTTTGATAATGAATCTTTAAATTCACTGAAATTTTTCTCTCTAATTGAATCTTTTGTGGTGCCAACAAAACCAAGCATCATCGATGTAAGGCTTTTATCAAGGCTCTCATCGTGTTTTTTTGTTTTAAAACTGAGTTTTATTAATGCTTTTGATAGCCATCCAATTTTCATTCCTGTATATCTAAAAAGAACAAGTTTTCTCTTATTCTTAGTAGTGAAGATAGGTTGCAGAACAAATTTTCTTTCAACGTTTAAATCTATATCTGGCCAAGAGATACCAATATTATTTGTTAGCCATTTGCCAATGTGATGGTTTTTTATAAAGTGAGAAAACTTTATTTTATAGTAATAGTATTGAATGATTTTATTTATTATTGAAAAATAGACATTGCTAACATGGACTTGATCTTTTGAAGATGATGTAATTTCACTATATTTATCATCATTATAGTCATATGTGCTAATTTTAAGGATGTTTTCATTGGGGTTTGCTAAGAGAGGATTTTTAATGCTATTAATTAATAGCAAGGCACGCATTCTATTCCTAATATCAATTTCACATAACTCATGAATTGTGAATCGGATAACTAATCTGTCCCGTTTTGTTTCATCAAGCATTAGAAAAGTAGAAACGAAAAACCAACACGTTAACAGCAGATTGAACGTTAACCAAAGAGCTGTTGCTATACATATTGCCAGATAGGTTGATGTATTAACACCAGCCTTTAAAAAATATCCAACAATAATAAAAATAGAGAGGCTTAGTCCACTCAAACCGGCAAACATAAAGCCAGAGTACATTTGGTATATAGGGAATAATATTTTTTTTGCCGATTTGTTTTGAAATAAAACGCCAACTAAACCTATAACAAGGGGATAAACAACACCAACAATTGTTAGCTGTCCAGCTAGGAACCCATCTTGCCATTCAATGAGATTTTTCCAATTAGGAAGATAAATGATAGCAAGAGGAGCAATCTGACTTTTCCAAAGTAATAAGTTTGAGATTAATAAAGTGGCAAGAATAAACATCAATAGAATATAATAACTATGCTTTTTAGACCAACGTAATACGTTATATTCTAAGAAGCTCCATTTACTAGATAAAAAAGTTTTGTTTTTATAAAGAGTTTCATCAATGTTTTTATGTACTTGATACTCAAGTGAATTTAACAATCTCTCAATTTTCAAAAACACTTAAATACCTCCAGCACCAGATATGCCTCATTGCACTACACCATTAGCATTAAAATCAGTATTAAAATCCAGATAGCCATGGTAAGCCAAACGAAACTGCCTAGGCGAGCCTTAAAATGCTGTAACCATCAAAATCTGATCGCTTTTTTGAGCTGGATCAGCAAATGGATTTATAAGGGGCATATGTAGCTATTCTTACCACCCCCCAAAAAAGATGGCTGTTCCTATTGTGGGAGGCTTTGTTATCTTGCCGGGAATGTGGGCAGGGGCGATAGGCGCTCCTTTATCTCATTCCAACAGGAGCAATAGATGGCAATAAAAACGCGATCCCGCAGGGAGAAGGTGGGCAGCGGCCTTGGGCTGCTGCTCGGGATCATCGGCTCCAATCTGCTGGTGCCTTTTTTGTTTGAAAAGCAGGCGGGTTTTGATGGCAGCCAGATGCTCTGGGCCGCCGTGACGGCGCTGGTCTGCTCCGAGCTGGGGGCCAGAGTGGGCAAGTGGCTGGATTGCCGGGAGCAATCTTGACGGGATCTCCCAGAGTCATCCAGCAAACGGCTGTCACATTGCCATGGGGCAGCAAAGCGTTCCGCTTTATCGCCCCTTATTGCCACACTTCCTGCCCCTTGGCGTTGAGCAGGGTGTGAAAGAGATAGTGATCGTCCCGATCGTAATAGACGGTGAGGGTGTGGCGTTGGGTGTAATCCGCCGCCACGCCGGCCACCGTCATGGGTATCAGGATCAGCTCCCCCAGCCCCATGGTCACGGCGCTTGCCGTGGCTTGACCATTGCCGTCACCGCGCTTGTGGATCTTGCCGAGCACGGTAAAGCGATCGCAGCTCTGCACCTTATCCTCGGTCAGAAAGGCGGCCTGCTGGCAGAGCTGGGGCTCGCCCAGTTCGGCGCGAATGGCCGCGCGGGTCTCCCCCGCGGCCAGGGTGTTGCGAAAGCGCCCCGAGTAGTGATCGATGGCGGCGGCGCAGCCGCTTAGCAGCCAAATCAGCAGCAGCGGTGTGAGCCGCAAACAGGCGCGCTTCATGGACGGGCCCTGCCATCCCCCTGGGGCGCATCGCCCCGCCGCCCAGGTTCACTGCGATGCAAAAAGGTGGTCAGGGTATCGCGTGGCGGCGTGATGCTGCACTGCACCAGGATCCGGCCGATCGCCCCCCTGTGATAACCGCCGTGGGTCACCAGATGCAGCAGCATCTCGGCGCGGCTCATCTGCCCCTGGTCGCCATCCACGAAGTTGAACGAGAGCACGGCCTCGCCATCTGCCTGGCTCAGGCCGGCAACGTACTCCAGATACCAGGCATCCAGCTGGCCGATGGCGCTGCGCAGCATCGCCAGGGTCGGCGTTTCCGGGGTATTGGTGGCGGTAAAGCCGTGGCGTTCCCCCAGCAGATTGGCCTTGAAGATGGCATCGACCACATGGATATGGTTGAAGATGCGCAGGGCGGTGTGATGCGCCTCGCCATCTTGTGCGGCATCCAGGGTGGCGAGGGCATCGAGCAGTTCGCCATCGGCCCAGGCCTTGTAGCGAAACAGCGAGAGGAGGGTTGAGCTTGGCATGGCACTCCTTGGCGCTTCTTGTGTCCAAAAGCGGGCATCTTAGCCAGATGGAGCCAAAAATGACACTCCCCGAGCAGAGGGCGGGGGTGGGCCAGTCATCGGCTGTGTCCGGGTCGGCGGGGATGCTACCCTGTCAGCCGTTGCCGGATAAAACGGCGCCCATAACCCGCCGCCACAAGGAGTCCCCATGCGCATTGCCCTCGTAGGTCTTGGTGATATCGCCCAGAAAGCCTATCTGCCGCTGCTTGCCAGTGACGAGCGAATCACCCCGCTGCTCTGTACCCGCAATTCGGCAGTATTGGACAAGCTGGCCCGTCAGTACCGGATCGCCGAGTGCTTCACCGAGCTGGGCGACTTGTTGGCAAGCCGCCCGGATGCGGTGATGATCCACGCCGCCACCGCGGTGCACCTGGATCTGGCTGCCCAGTGCCTGCGCGCCGGCATCCCCACCTTTGTCGACAAGCCGCTGTGCGACACTCTTGCCGGGGTAGAGGAGCTCGCCAACCTGGCGCTGGCGCAGAACCGTCCTCTGTTTGTTGGCTTTAACCGCCGCTATCTGCCCGCCATGAGCGAAGCCCGCGGCCAGCCGCTCACCGAGCTCAACTGGCAAAAACACCGCCACGCCCTGCCGGGGGCGCCGCGCTCGTTTCTGTTCGACGACTTCATCCATGTGCTCGACAGCCTCTGCTACTACGGCGGTGCACCTGATGGGGATCTGCATGCGGTACTGCGGCGCTGTGCCCGCCAGCCGGCGCTGCTGGCCGGGGTGAGCGTGGCCTGGCAGAGCGGGCAGGTGGCGGTGAGCGGCAGCATGAACCGCAGCGCCGGCCTCACCGAGGAGCGTATCGATGCCTATGGCGACAACCTCTCCCTGCATATCGAGAACTGCACCCGGGGCACCCTGGCCCGCGATAAAACCGTGCAGACCCTGGCCCCCGACGACTGGCAGTCGGTGCTTACCCAACGGGGCTTTGCCGCCATGCTGACCCACTGGTATCAGCAGATTGAGGCGGGGCGGGCCGACGGGGCGCTGATTGAGAGTTACCTGCATGGCCACCGGCTGGCAGAGCAACTGGTCACACTGGCGGGGGAGTGAGGGGGATCGCCGCGCCGGTTTGCCCGGGCCATGGGCGGAGCGGTGGGCGAAAAAATCGCCGGACCACTGTATGAGATGGCGCATCCCTGCGCAGTTGATTGGTGGGGGCGCTGCCGCGCAAGCCAAGCGGGCGCTTGTTTGCTATCTTGGCGGCCATGAACTGCCAGCAGAGCGACAGAGTGTGATGAACCAGCTATTGAAACGGGGTGGCCGGCTGGCTGCCCTTGCCAAACGGGAGCGGATCCCCGCCATGATGGCCAGGGCGGCCCGTCCATGAGCATCATTTTGGGGATAGACCCGGGTTCACGCATCACAGGTTACGGGGTCATTCGCATCGTGGCGGGCAAGGCGGAGTACCTGGGCTCGGGCTGCATCCGCACCGACCTGGGCGAGCTGCCGTCGCGCCTCAAGCAGGTCTATGACGGGGTGAGCGAGATCATCACCCAGTTCAAGCCGGACGAGTTCGCCATCGAGCGGGTCTTTATGGCACGCAACGCGGATTCGGCTTTGAAGCTGGGCCAGGCTCGCGGCAGCGCCATCGTGGCGGCGGTCAATGCCCTGCTGCCGGTGAGCGAATACTCGGCCACCCAGATCAAGCAGGCGGTGGTGGGCACCGGCGGCGCCGCCAAGGAGCAGGTGCAGCACATGGTGACCCACCTGCTCAAGCTCTCGGCCACCCCCCAGGCGGATGCGGCGGATGCCCTCGGGGTGGCGCTCTGCCACTTCCATACCCGCCAGATCCTGATCAAGATGGCCGGGCGCAGCACGGGATCGGTGCGCGGTCGTTACCGCTGAGCCGACATTGCCGGTGTGATACCGGCAATCTCAGGCAAGCGGCCATGTGCCGGCTGGTTGCCCCTCTGGCAGCGGCGGTTGTCGGCAAAAGCCTCAACAGAGTCACAAGCTGTCGCACAGCCTTTCCGCCCCATGTTGCTGCCCACTCGGGCGCTACCGACAATCCTCTCAGTTAATCAACGACTTGTGACAAAGGTCACGTTTTTTGGCCTTCATCGCTTCCCTTCGCTTGCCCGAACGGGACTCCCATAATGTGCGCCGGCCGCGTGGTGCGGCCCGGTGAGCCGCAGGCTCCCGCTTCATCCATCATTGGGAGAGTTGAGAAGTGAAACCTTTTGCAGCTGAATTCATGGGCACCTTCTGGCTGGTGCTGGGGGGCTGCGGCAGCGCCGTGCTGGCCGCCGCCTTTCCGAACGTCGGCATCGGCCTGCTCGGCGTGGCGCTGGCGTTCGGTCTGACCGTGCTGACCATGGCCTATGCCATAGGCCACATTTCAGGTTGCCACCTGAACCCGGCCGTGACCGTGGGGCTCTGGGCCGGCGGTCGTTTCCCGGCCTCCGGCGTGCTGCCCTACATAGTCGCTCAGGTATTGGGCGGGATTGCGGCAGCGGCCGTGCTCTATGTGATCGCCAGCGGTCAGGCCGGGTTTGACTTAAGCGCCGGTTTTGCCTCCAACGGCTATGGCGAGCACTCCCCGGGCGGCTACAGCATGCTGGCGGCGCTGGTGTGTGAAGTGGTGATGACCGGTTTCTTCCTGTTCGTCATCATGGGCGCCACCGACAGCCGGGCCCCGGCCGGCTTTGCTCCCATCGCCATCGGCCTGTGCCTGACCCTCATTCACCTCATCAGCATTCCGGTGACCAACACCTCGGTCAACCCGGCGCGCAGCACGGGCGTGGCCTTCTTCGTAGGGGACTGGGCACTGGGCCAGCTGTGGCTGTTCTGGGTTGCGCCCATCGTCGGTGCCATTCTGGGTGCATTGGCCTATCGCGCGATCGCGACTAAAGCCTGATCCGTCAGGGCAACAAAGTGTGGTATCGACACGCCCCCGGGCGTGTTTTTTCGTTTCTGGCGGGCACGAAAACGGGCCGCAAGGGCCCGCAGGGTTGCTTGGTCGTTGGCCAAGAGGGGAGAGGCTTACAACCCCTTGGCGCTCAACATGTCTTTGTAGCGCTGGCGCAGCAGTTGCACCCGCTCCACGTAGGCGCGAGTTTCAGCATAAGGGGGGATGCCCCCATGCTTTTGCACCGCGCCGGCACCGGCGTTGTAGGCCGCGGTGGCCAGTGCCACGTTGCCGCCATACTGCTTGAGCAGCCCCGCCAGGTATTTCACCCCGCCAAAGATGTTCTGCTCCGCCAGCAGGGCGTTGCCCACCCCCAGCTCCCGCGCCGTGGCCGGCATCAGCTGGGTCAGCCCCATGGCCCCCTTGCGGGACACAGCCAGCGGGTTGAAGGCGGACTCGGCGTGGATCAGCGCCCGGATAAGGGCCGGCTCCACCTGATAGGCTTTGGCCGCCGCCTGGATGGTGCTGGCGTAGTCATAGAGAAACAGCCCCGTGGTGTGCCAGTTGACCTTGGAGTCGGGGTCGCAGGCGTAGCAGTCGTTGAACAGCAGCAGCTCGTAGTGACCCTGCTCCGGCATCATGTCGGAGTAGCGCACCACGCCATTTTTCTGCACCGACTTGTAGACCTGGATCTGGCGGGTGCCGGGCGGCAGCGGAGGGCTGGCCGGCTCGGGTGGCGGCAGCACCCCCGGGGTGTGCATGGTGACGGGGGGCGCCGCGGGGGGCGGTGCCGGCGGCTCGGCAGTGAGGATCACCACCTCGGCCGGGGCGGGTGTCTGGCTCCAGCCGGGTGCGGAAAACAGCGGGATCAATCCAATCAACATCCATGCTTTCAACGGCTTGCTCCTTCAGCCTCGTTAGCCTTGTTAGCCTTGTTAGCCTTGTTGAGTAAAGCATCACGGCGCGGGCAGAACAAGCCCGCCCTGACCGACCCGTGCACTCGGCCGAGAAAATAGCAGCAGACCAAATAGAGAGGCCGCCCCGTGGCGGCCTCGCGTGGCAACTGCCGGTTTACTCCTGCAGCCAGAGGCGGGCACTGCGGGCGGGAATGGCGACCCGCACCCACTGGCTCTGCACGTTGACCACGGCGTTTTGGTCGAGCACATCCCGGTAGTTGCGATACCAGTTCATCTCGAACTTGGCGGTATCGAGCCAGTACTCCTGCTCGTAGTCGCACTTGTTGATGCCGACCAGCCCCTGTTTGCCACGCTTGAACAGCACGAAGCAGTCGCCGCTGCCGACCAGCTGCATGGGCTGGCCCTGCACCGCGTTGTGGAAGCGGATCATCCCCTTGAGGTCGCTGCGCAGGTAATAGTCCTGCCAGCGCAGCCCGTCCTTGGCCTGGGTCTCGCCATGATCCGAATAGACCAGCGGCGAGCCACCGTCGCGGCCGAGCAGGTAGGCATAGGCCAGCTTCTCGTCGGTCGGGTTCAGGATCTGGTAGCGAAAGCCGTCGTTGGTGGGGATGTCGTGGGTGATGGCGAAGGTGACCGCCCGGCTGCCCGGCAGCGCCTGGCCGTAGGCCCCCGGATCCGCCAGCTGGTTCATGCTGCCGCCATAGCCAAGGGCTCCGCGCAGGGAGGCAAACAGCGGGAAGTCATAGGCGCCCTGGCCGCTGCTGTCGAGGTAGGGCTTGAGGAAGCGTTCGTAATCGCTGCTGCCGGCGCCGCCGGTGGTGATTACCTCGCCGAACACGTGCATCCCCTGCTTTATCTCGGGGGTGAACACGGCGTTGATCTGGTAATCGCTCATGTGTTTGACCGCATCGACCCGAAAGCCCTTGATCCCCATCCCCTTGAGCGCCTTGAGGTAGGCCTGCTGCTGGCTCACCACCCAGTTGTTGGGGTCAAGATCCGGCAGACCCTTGTCACCCGCGCCGCCGCACAGCCGCCAGTACTGCACGTTGCCCGGATCGTTCCAGTCGCTGATGCACCCTTCCGGGTGGAAGTCCTGGCCGGCGAGCAAGTTCTGGCCCAGATCGCCAAACAGCTTCTGCCGCTCGAAGTAGCCGGGGTTGGCGGCATAGCTTTGCAGCAGCTCGCTGCCGGGGTAGTTGAGATCGCTGCGCTTCCAGCTCTCGTTGGCCATGTGGTTGAGCACCACGTCCGCATAGACGGCGATGCCCCGCGCCTGCATGGCGGCGATCAGCTGCTCGAGATCCTGCTTGTTGCCAAGGGGGGTGTCGATGAGGCGCAGATCCTGGGGTTGGTAGCGTGCCCACCACTCGTTGCCCGATGACTTGAGGGGCGGCGAGATGAGCACCTGTTTGTAGCCGGCGGCCTTGATGAGATCGGCCTTGGCGGTGACTTCACTGTATTTCCAGTTGAAGGCGTGCAGTATGACGTCGGCATGTGCCAAAGGAGCGATCAACATACCTGCGATCGCCCAGATTCCCGCTGTGTGTTTCATTATTGTCAGTCCTTGTTTTGGGTGCCCAGATGGGCACCCAGAGCCTCACACCGGCCTGTCTTGCCAGCAATCGCCGGGCGGCGATTTTGTGAGCACTTTCAAAGCGGACTGTGCGGATCTGTGACGGCTTGCAAAAAACCGCGCAGGCCGCGTCATTACTGACTTTTCAATCACTTCACCGGGCTGTGTTCGGCTCAGTCAATCCCGTTGTTGTAGAGCGGCTGCCAGGCGCAGTAGCGCTGGCTATTGCGCTGGTTGTAGAGCCAGAAGCGGTTGCAGTTGTCGTCGTAGTTGCTGGCGCCGACGTTGACGGCATAGCTGCTCAGCTTCTGCCCCTGCAGGGACTGGAACACCCCGTTGTAGAGCAGGGAGAAGTGCAGGTGCGGGCCGGTGGAGGAGCCGCCCTCGCACAGCGCCTCGTTGCGGTTGCCGGCATAGGTGCCGATGGGGGTGTCGGCGGCCACGTAGTCGCCGCTGCGCACCGAGATCCCGCTCATGTGGTAGTAGTTGGTGGCCCAGCCGTTGGGGGCGGTGACGCGCACCTGGCAGCGGGAGAAGACGGTGACGGTGCCGCTGTTGGCGGCGGTGACAGTGTAGGTGGCGCCGCCCCAGCCCGGCCAGTCGTAGGAGACATCGATGGAGGAGTAGGGGTAGCCGGAGCCGGTATGGGAGTGGGCGCCATTGGCCTTCCAGCTGTAGCCCTGGCGCCAGGGCAGTTGGAACTGGCCGCCGGCCAGCGGCGCGGCGGGCGCGGCCGCGCCGCCCCTGGGGGAGGTCATGGTGTCCTGGCCGAACAGGGTCCGCCACTGCTCACCGAGCTGGCGCTGTACCGACGTGCTCAGCAGACTGGCAATGGCGGCCTGGTGCGCGGCCTGCGGCGCCAGGGCGGGGGCGCTGCGCTGCATAAGTTTTTGCTGGGCGCGAGCCTGATAGAAGCGCTCGGAGAGCTGGCGCGCCATCAGCTCCAGCTGATTGTCAAAGCCTTTGGCCTTGACCAGTTTGGCGAACGGCGCCGCCATGGCCTGCTCGGAGGGAGCCGAAATGAGCTGGCTGCTCGCCTCCATCAGGGCCAGCAGCAGTTGGGGGTTGAGGCTGGTGATGCCGCTCCAGTGCAGGATCACCTCCTCCTTGGGCAGCAGGTGGGGCGCCTGTTGCAGCAAGAAGTCGTGCAGATCGAAGGCCATGGCTGCCTCGCCGAACACGAAGTGGGCCTCATCCAGGGGGAGGACCGGGGTCTGACTGGCGGCAAGCTGCTGCGCCGTGAAGTGATAGGGGGCAAGCGGGGCATGGATGTCGCCAGCCCAGCCGGCGGCGGGAAGCAGGGCCAGCATCAGCAGGGAGGGGATCGGTCTGGACATGATAACTCCTTGGCAAAGTGGTGAGGTGTCGGTGTGGGGATGGACCCACGCGGGCAACAACAGCGCGAGGCTATGCCAAGGCTTCACCATAGGGGCAAATGCCAAAGTTGCTATTCAAATGGGGCTTTTTATGCAGAAGGATAGCGGCATTTGTTTGTTAATAAATGTTTACAAAAAGGGTTTGTAGAGCCAAATCAGTGAGTTGCGGGCCAAGAAATGGCGGGCTGCCGTAAAGGGCGGGGAAGAGGCGCAAACAGTGTCTGCCACTGGCTTGCCGTGATAGGATCGCCACTGGCCAGACCGGCTGACGGCATGTTAAAAATTATGCAACTCGGTGTGGTTATTGGCTTTTTTGTTATTAAAAGCCGTGATATCGTCAATCTGGTCGGATCTCTGCGACCGACATCAATGTATGAGGACCGGGCCGAATGGCCATGGATGGAACGGGTGTGATAGGCAAGCGGGCGATGGAACTCACGTTCGAAGAGTACTGTGATGCAGACCTTTCCCTGATCAGGGATTACTACGAAACCACTTTCTCCCACTATGTGCCGGATCTGGCCGAGCGGATCTTCGTGGTACGCGACGCCCACTGGCTGGTGGGGGCCGTGCGCCTGCGCGACGAACAGGATTACTACCACCTGTGCGGTTTTCGTCTGCTGCCCCACTACCAGTCGCTGGGGCTGGGCTCGCGCCTGTTGCAGCACGCCTGCAACGATCTGCAGGACAAACCTGTGGTGTGTCAGGCCTTGCCGTTTGAAAAGCCGTTCTACCTCAAGGCCGGCTTCGCCGACCTGCCCCTGCATGAACTGGAGGGGCCGCTCTTCTCGCTGTATGACCAGCAGCGCGAACAGGGTTACCAGATCGAGCTGCTGGTGCGCCAGGCCAAGGCCCCGGTCTACAACTGACGACTCACTGGGGCTTGGTCAACAGATGGATCTTGCCCGGTGACAACTCCAGCCCCAACAGATTCTCCTTCAGCCAGGCCTGGTTCGGATCCTTGTCGTTGAGCCGATAGACCGGCTGGGTCTCCAGCCGCTTCTCCATGCTCTGCAGCAGCATGCCGAGCATGAAGCCGAACTTCTGCTGCGCCGCCTCCGGCTCCAGCTTGTATTCAATCAATTTCATGTTGTCGAGGAACAGTGCGCTCTGCGCCTTGTCGTAACGCGGTCTCGCCTCATAGGTCATGTTCAGCCGCGCGTCGTACTCGGTCTGATCCGGCAGGGCGATCTTGAGCTTGCCCTTGCCATAGACCCGGGCGGTGTCCGGGCTCTGGCGCCCGATCTGGACGTCGCTCTGCTCGAGCTGCACATGGGCCTTGATGATGCCGGGGAGCTCCAGCTGTTTGTTCACTTGCACCTGGGATTGCAGGTACTGGTTTATCTGTTGCTCATTGATGTCATATGAGCCTTGACCTAGCATGGCCAGACTGAGCAGCATAGATTGCAGGATCATGCTAACGACCTGATAGAATGGGTGTGTTTTACAGCATACCATCCTGGCTTCGCGGGATCTGCCCACCGCATTTCACTCGTCTGTAAAAGGAGTTCTCGTGATCAACGGTCTGGAGCACGACATCCAACTGCTGTTTTCCCAGTTCCTCGGCTGGTTGCTGCTGCTGTTTCACACCGTGATCGTGGCGGGGGTCTCCTTTCGGGTGGTGATGAAGCGGCGCCCCATCGGGGTCTCGCTGGCCTGGCTGGCCCTCATCTATGCCATCCCGTTTGCCGGTGTCGGCTTCTACGTGCTGTTCGGCGAGATCCGCCTCGGCCGGCGCCGCGCCGAGCGGGCGCAGGCCATGTACCGCCCTTACGCCATCTGGATTCGCCAGCTGGCTAGGCTCTTCCCCCAACACTGCTGCGAGGTGGGGGAGAAGGCCCAGCCGCTGCACGATCTGATCCAGGGCCGGTTGGCCATGCCCATGCTCTCCGGCAACCGGATGACGCTGCTGAGCAAGCCGGAAGCCATCCTGCGCGAGATAGTGCGCGACATCCGCCAATCCTCCCAGTCCTGCTACCTGGAGTTCTATATCTGGCACCCGGGCGGTGACACCGACGAGGTGTGCGAAGCGCTGATGGAAGTGGCGGCGCGCGGCGTGGATTGTCGCTTGCTGCTCGATTCCATGGGCAGCAAGACCTTCTTCCGCTCGTCCTGGCCGAAAAAATTGCGCAAGGCCGGGGTCAAGCTGGTGGAGGTGCTGCCGGTCGGTGCCTGGCGCATCCCGTTCCAGCGCCAGGACCTGCGCATGCACCGCAAGCTGGTGGTGATCGACGACCGGGTCGGTTACACCGGCTCGATGAACATGGTGGATCCCCGCTTCTTCAAGCAGAACGCCGGGGTCGGCCAGTGGGTCGACATCATGATCCGGGTGCAGGGACCCATGGTGCCGCTGATGTGGTCCATCTTCGTTTGGGATTGGGAGATGGAGACCGGCGAGCGGCTGCTCGACAGCCTGCAGCACGAACCGGAGGCCTGGCCCCAGAGCAACTACCGGGCCCAGCTCATTCCGTCCGGCCCCTTCGTCGGCGGCGACTGCATCCAGCAGAGCCTGCTGCTGGCCATCTACCAGGCCCGCCACCATCTGGTGCTGACCACCCCCTACTTCGTGCCGGACGATCCGCTGGCGGCGGCGCTCTCCTCGGCGGCGGCCCGCGGCGTGCAGGTGCAACTGGTGCTGCCGGCGCGCAACGACTCCCTGATGGCCAATTACGCCTGCAACGCCTTCATGGAGGAACTGCTGGAGGCGGGGGTGGAGGTCTATCGCTACGACGCCGGCCTGCTGCACACCAAGAGCGTACTGGTGGATGACGACTTCGCCCTGGTGGGCACGGTCAACCTGGACCGGCGCAGCCTCTGGCTCAACTTCGAGGTGACCCTGCTCATCGACAACCCGGTGTTCGTCGCCGAGATGACCCAGCTGGTGCAGGGCTACATGATAGAGGCGACCCCCATGTCGCTGGCCAAGTGGCGGGCCCGCCCCTGGTACAAGAAGATGATGGAGAACATGTTCTACCTGTTCAGCCCCTTGTTGTGACATCACTTAATTGCGGCAGGCGCCGAATTGCGCTTGCCTAGCCCCAAGCTGGCCCCGTAGAGTGCGGCAATCACTCCCTGGAGAAACAGAAGAAGATGAAGAAGCGAGTAGCGCTGGCCGTCACGGCGGCCTTGGTGGTGGGTGGGCTGGGTGCCTGCTGGTACACGGGCAACACGTTCGATCGCATCATGGCCGAGCAGATCGCCAAGGTGAAACAGGAGAGCGGCGTCGAACTGAGCTGGCAGCCGAGCTCGAGCAACCTGTTTGCCCGCGATGGCGTGCTGAAGGTGGTGGTCACCCCGCAGACCCTGGCCAGCCTGGATGGTCAGCTGGAGGGGAGCGAGCCGGTCGAGGCGCAGTTCATCGTCAACAGCCGCATCCTGCCGCTCTACATCAAGAGCCACATGCTGCTCGACACCAAGCAGGGTTCGCTGGCGCCGGTGTTCAACGCCTTCAAGATGGAGCAGTGGCAGTTCGGCATCGAGTCGGTCAGCAGCCTGTGGACCGCCAGCAACAGCAGCCGCTTCTGGGCCAACGAGTTCAAGATCAAGCAGGGGCTCGACGAGTTGAACTTCCTGCCGATGAAGGGCGACTATCACGGCGATCTGGAAGGCAATGGTCACGTCACCTTCCACTGGCAGGGCATGACGGTGCATGAAGAGCAGAACAAGATGGACATGGTGCTGGCCGAGCTCAAGGGCAGTGCCGACATGGCCGAAATTAGCGGCATCTGGCTCTCTCCCCGCAGCGACATGACTCTCTCCGCGCTGTCGGTACAGCTGCCGGACAGCGTCAAGGTCTCCCTGCAGGGGCTGACCACCGAAACCCAGCTGGCGGGGGATGATGCCCAGACCCTCTCCAGCAGCTACCAGATGAAGGTGGACACCCTCAATCTGGAGAACGAGACCGACAACCTGGCGCTGACCCAGAGCAAGCTGGCCCTCAATCTGAAGGGGCTGGATCTGGAAGGCTATCAGGCGCTGCAGGCCTCCAGCGGCCAGGGTGTGGAAGAGGAAGCGATCCAGCAGGCGCTGGACAAGATGCTCAAGCGTGGCGCCACGCTGGAGCTGGTGGACTTGAGCTCCCATCTCAATGGCGAGCCGGTGGCCATGAAGGGTGACATCAAGCTGGCGGCTACCTCGCTCGAGCAGCTGTTCAACAGCGAAGAGGGGATGCACGCCCTCTCCGGCCTGCTGCACGCCAACCTGAGCGGCAAGCTGGGCAAGGCGGTGCCGCAGCTGGCGCCCATGCTGGATCAGTTCGCCGCCATGGGTTACCTCAAGGCGGACAAGGAGCAACTGACGGCCGAGCTCAAGCTCGACAAGGGTGCCATGACCGTCAACGGTCTGCCGCTCTGATTGACGTTGCTTTCGTGCACATAAAACAAAGGCTCCCGCGGGAGCCTTTGTTGTTTTCAGTGGCCGGGATTACTTGAATACCACCGTCTTGTTGCCGTAGACGAACACCCGCTCGTTCAGCACCAGCTCCAGTGCCCGGCTCAGCACCGATTTCTCCACGTCGCGGCCTGCCTTGGCCATGTCGTCGGCGCTGAAGGTGTGATCGACGTGGATCACGTCCTGCTCGACGATGGGGCCCTCATCCAGATCGTCGGTGACGAAGTGGGCGGTGGCGCCGATCAGCTTGACCCCGCGATCGAAGGCCTGGCGATAGGGGCGGGCACCGATGAAGGCGGGCAGGAAGGAGTGGTGAATGTTGATGATCTTGCGCGGATAGGCCTCGACGAAACTCGGGGTCAGCACCCGCATGTACTTGGCCAGCACCACGTAGTCGGGCTGGTAGCCGTCGATGATGGCACGCACCTGCTCTTCGTGTTCGGTGCGGCTCAGATCCTCGTGGCTGACGGTGTGGAACGGAATGTCGAACTTGCCGGTCAACTCGGCGAGGGTGTCGTAGTTGCCGATCACCGCGACTATGTCCATGTCCAGCGCACCGGCATAGTTCTTCATCAGGATGTCGCCGAGACAGTGGGTCTCCTTGGTCACCAGGATGACGATGCGCTTCTTGCCGGCTTTGACCAGGCGGCGCTGGGCACCGGCGGGCAGGGCATCATCGAGGTCGGCCAGCAGGGTCTCGTCGTTGAAGCGTCCCTCCAGCTCGGTGCGCATGAAGAAGCGGCCATTTTCGTGATCCACGAACTCGTCGTTCTTGTTGATGTTGAGCTGGTGCTTGTAGCAGATGTTGGTGATCTTGGCGATGAGGCCCTTGGCGTCCGGACAGTCCGTCAGCAGTATTTTCTTTTCCATCTCTGTCATGATTCCGTTTGTGTTGTTGGCGCCTGAGTCTGCGCAGGCTGCGCGTTTTTTCAGGCACTATGCCACAAACAAAATCAGAAAAGACAGTGCGCCGTGCGCCCTGATGCAATGCGGCCACAAGCGGTACGCTATTCATCTTTGATGGGTTTTGGGCTGGTATCCGGCGTTTTTTTTCTTTACGCTGTCTGCGCTTATTCTCAGGGCGGGGTGAAATTCCCCACCGGCGGTATCCCGATGTGACTCGGGGAGCCCGCGAGCGCCCGACCCGGTATTGCACCGGGTCGGGGTCAGCAGATCCGGTGAGATGCCGGAGCCGACGGTCATAGTCCGGATGAAAGAGGATAAGACAGATATTGCAGGCAAGCCCCATGGGCCGGCCGCTGCATACCTATCTCTGTCTGCCTTTCCATGCCCTGATTCTGGTCCTTGTCTTGTTTAGGAGTCTTACCATGAATCAGTCTCTTCTCAGTGAATTTGGTGATCCCATTGCCCGTGTCGAAGCGGCGCTGGCAGCTCTGCGCGCCGGCCGCGGCGTGCTGGTGGCCGACGATGAAGATCGGGAGAACGAAGGGGATCTCATCTTCGCCGCCGAATCCATGACCAACGAACAGATGGCGATGATGATCCGCGAGTGTTCCGGCATCGTCTGCCTCTGCCTGACCGATGAGCGGGTACGCCAGCTCGAACTGCCGATGATGGTGGAGGCCAACTCCAGCCATTATCAGACCGCCTTCACCGTGACCATCGAAGCGGCGCAAGGGGTGACCACCGGCGTGTCGGCGGCCGATCGCATCACCACCATCCGGGCCGCCATCGCCGACGGCGCCAGACCGTCCGACCTGCACCGTCCGGGCCACGTCTTCCCGCTGCGGGCTCGCACCGGCGGGGTGTTGACCCGTCGCGGCCACACCGAAGCCACGGTCGATCTGATGCAGCTGGCCGGACTCAAACCGTTCGGCGTGTTGTGCGAACTGACCAAGGAAGATGGCTCCATGGCGCGGCTGCCGGATCTGGTGGCATTCGGTCGCCAGCATCAGATGCCGGTGCTGACCATCGAGGATCTGGTGCAATATCGTCAATTGCTGTCAGAACGTTCAGCCTGAGCCTCATACGAAATTGTAATAAGCCCAAAATTTGGTTACGCTTTGTGCGAACCTCATCCAGAGACCCTCATTTTTGGCTTAACTTTGCACAAAAAGTGTACGTTTAAAAAAAAATGAGGGTTTTAATGCATTTATCTGTGATGGGGCCTATCCAAACTCTGATTTTTTTGTGCCATAATCACGCCGCTTGCTAAACGTCTGGCGAGTTAAAGGGAGCTTTTAAAATGAAAAAAATGTTGTTGGTAGGTGTTGTTGGTCTGTCCGCTCTGCTGGGCGGTTGTGCAAACACCAGCGAACTGGAAACTTCCGTTCAGAATCTGTCTAACAAAGTTGACCAACTGGCTCAAGATGTTAGCGCTGTTCGTGCTGATCAATCCAAGATCGCTGCTGATGTTGCAGAAGCCAAGCAAGAAGCTATGCGTGCTAACCAGCGCATCGACAACATGGCTACTTCCTACAAGAAGTAATCCATGCGAAAAAAATGGCGCAGTTATGCGCCATTTTTTTTTGCCTGAAATTCGTCAAATTCCCGCGTTTTCCCCTCTGATACCCGCCTGACAAGGCAATGCCGAACACTCGGCATCACCCCGTTTTTCATTCCCGTATCGATCAGTAGAGCAGGCTGTAGAGCTTGCGACGGTAGCTCTGCGCCGCCGGGTTGCTGCCCATGGTGGTCAGGATGTCGAGATAGGTCTTCTTGGCATCACCGAAGGCGAGATCCCGTTTTAGGATGGTAAACAGCAGCATCAGCGCCTCTTCCTGCCGGCCGGCCTGGCTGTATTGCACCGCCAGCTCCTGGGCCAGGGCAAAGTTGTCCGGCTCCTGCTGGTGACGGGCTTCCAGCGCCCGCAGCTCCGGGCTGTCGGCGGCCTGCTGGGCCAGTGCCAGCCGGGATGTCAGGGTCTGGTAGTGATCGTCCTGGGCGATCATCGGGATCTTGCCCAGCCGCTCCTGCGCTTCGTCCAGCAGATTGAGATCGAGCGCCGCCTGAATGAGCCACAGGCTGATGTCGTGGCGCTCCGGTGCCAGCTGATGGGCCTTGCCGAGACGGGCATAGGCAAGGTCCGCCTGACCCTCCGCCAGCGCCTGCTGTCCCTGTTCGAACAGCAGCTCCTCCTCCTTGGGGGCGAAGGCGGCAAAGTAGTGGCGCAGGGTGGCTTCGTCCTGCGGGCCTTCCAGAATGGCCTGCTCGTCAGGGCGGCCCTGATGGAACAGCACCAGCGCCGGCAGGGCGCTCAGGCCGAGCTGGCCAGCTAACGGCTGCAGCTGCGGATCGTTCATGTCCACTTTGGCCAGGGTCACCTGGGGATTGGCCGGGCCGACCAGCGCTTCCACCTGCGGGGTCATGGCCTGACACTCCGGCATCTGGGGGGCGTGGAAATAGATGACGATCGGCTTTTTCATGGAAGCATCGATCAGGGCGCTTTGGAAATTCTGGGGATTGATGTCGACGATCATGAGGCTGACTCTTGGAAAATGGTGTGAGTTAACATGGGGTTGATGGGCACAGAATTCAAGCTGCCGTCGAGCAGCCAGCCGTTGACGGCGAGGGTCGGTGCCGCCAGGCTGAGCCAGCCTCGGCCGATGGGCCAATCCTGTACTTGGTAATCCTGTTCATCGAGTTGGTTGTCGAGCTGCCACGCTTCCTCTGGCACGAAGCGCACCTTGTCGAGGCCGGCGGCGATGCCAGCGCCTTGGGCCTTCAATACCGCCTCCTTGCGCGACCAGAACCGATAGAAAGCCGGCTCTTGCTCCGCCTCGGGCAGGGCGAGCAGCCACTCATATTCACTCTGCGCATAAAAACGGCGGGCCAGTGGCAGAATCTGGCGGCGCCGCTGGCCCATTTCTATGTCCACTCCGAGCGGGCCGGCGGCACAGAGGGCGATCGCCAGCCAGTCACCGCTGTGGCTGAGGTTGAACTGCCAGCGCCCGTCGCTCAGTACCGGCTTGCCGTGCGGGTTGCTGCAAAACTGCAGCGCATCGGGGCGGCACTGCAGGCGCTCGGCCAGCAGCCGTCGCAGCAAGCCACGGCTGAGCAGGTACTCCTGGCGGCGTGCCGGCTGACCGATGGACTGCCATGTCTGCCGTTCTTCGGGGGAGAGCAGGGTTTGCAGCAGGCTCAGCTGGTCGGCGTCCGTGTTGGCCGGTTTTAACAAATAGAGATCCGTATAGATCATAATTTTTCACTTAAAAAAGAGGGCGAAGCAGCGATAAAAGTCAGTTTTCCATGAGCCCAAGGCGCCCTTTCGGGATTGTATATTGTTTGGCCACGATCACATTAATCAGGAAAAATAATGCATTTCCTTGCAGAAATGTGAGGTCGATAGGGATTTTCGCTTGCCTCGATAGAATTCTTGGATATAGTCGGGTGCTGTTGCCTTATAAATTGCCCGTTCGGGCCGTATTTTAACAAGTTTTACTATTTTGCGGGGATAAAGGATTGCGCCACCTGATGCTACTGCTGGTCGCGCTCGGAATGGTGGGTTGTGCCTCGGCACCCCAGCCCGAGGTCGCGAGCAAGATCGAAGTTTCCATGATGGAACCCGTTATTGAACCGGAAGCTTCGCAAACCCCAGATGTAAACGAAATCCTGACAGTATACAAAGAGTGGCGCGGTGTTCCTTACCGCATGGGCGGCAGCAGCCAGCGTGGCATCGATTGTTCCGCCTTCGCCCGTGAAGTGTTCCGCAACGCCGTCGGCATCGAACTTCCCCGTGATACCCGCTCCCAAGTCCATGAAGGCACCCGCGTTTCCAAGCAGGATCTGGTCGAAGGTGACCTGGTCTTCTTCAAGATCAATCGCCGTCTCAATCATGTCGGCATCTATGTGGGCAATGGTGAATTCATTCACGCCTCCACCCGCGCCGGGGTAACGCGCTCCAAGCTCGACAGCTCCTACTGGCGCAGCAAATTCTGGCAGGCACGCCGGATCGACATCTGAGTCAGGCTGGACAAACGGCTCGCAGTACGGACTGTTTTTCCAACCTCACTTGAACCGGGCTCGACAGCCCGGTTTTTTATGGCCGTCATTTAGACTTTCCGGGGCCAAGTCACTATAGTGTGGGCCCGTTTTCCTCGGCAGGCCCAGCATGAAGACCCATTCCGACCGCAAATCCGGATTGCATCCACGCAATCGCCATCAGGCTCCCTATGATTTCGATGCGCTCTGTCAGCGCACCCCCGAGCTGCAACCCTTCGTGTTCGTCAACGAGCACGGCACCCAGACCCTGGACTTTGCCGATCCGGCTGCCGTCAAGGCGCTGAACAAGGCGTTGCTGGCGCTGCACTATGGCATTGCGCACTGGGATCTGCCGGCCGGCTATCTTTGCCCGCCCATTCCGGGGCGGGTGGATTATCTGCATCGGGTGGCCGATCTGCTGGCCGAGAGTGCCGGCAAGGTGCCGACCGGCAAGGGCGTGCGGGTGCTGGATATCGGGGTTGGTGCTAACTGCATCTATCCGCTGCTGGGTGCCCGCGAATATGGCTGGCGCTTCGTCGGCTCCGACATCGATCCGGTGTCGGTCAAGGCCGCTACCCTGCTGGCCAAGAGCAACGGGCTGGGCAGCCAGATCGAATGCCGTCTGCAGGGCAAGGCTGGTGACATCTTTCAGGGGATTGTGGCACCGCGCGAGCGTTTTGCGCTGACCCTCTGCAATCCTCCCTTTCATGCTTCACTGGCAGAGGCGAGCAAGGGAACGGAGCGCAAGCTGCGCAACCTGGGCAAGGAGGCGACGGCCAAGCCGGTGCTCAATTTCGGCGGTCAGAAGGCCGAGCTCTGGTGTGAAGGGGGGGAGGCGGCCTTTCTGGCGAGCATGATCACTCAGAGCAAGGCATTCGCCAGCCAGTGCCTCTGGTTCAGCTCGCTGGTGTCAAAAAAAGAGAACCTGCCGGCGGCCAAGCAGGGGCTGAGCCGGGTCGGGGCCCGTCAGGTGCGGGTGCTTGAGATGACCCAGGGCAACAAGATCAGCCGGGTCCTGGCCTGGTCTTTCCAAGACAAGGCGGCCAGCAGGCAGTGGTGGTCGCCAATGGCGCAGGATAACGCCTGAGCCGGCTGAAGCGGGACGACGACAAGGGGCATACCGATGGTATGCCCCTGTTTTTTGGTGGGCGTCAGTGGCCAGTCTGGGTCGATACCCGGCACCCATGACAATCGTTTTTCCCCTTGTGGCATATGGGCTGGCGCCTGCATGTTAGTGATCACTTTCATCCTCGGTACAGTTGTACGCTGAGATTTTTTTGCACTTGCAGTTGAAACTTTCATAAAATAGGACTGGTTAGACCTCTTTACAGGCTTTGAATCGAATAGGGATCGGTACATGAAAGTTGTCGATTTTCTGAAGCGCAAGCGCGAAATACTGGCGCAGCACCCCTTTGAGCTCAAGGATTGGCTCTCTCCGGCGATCCGCGACTACTGGCGTGAGTTTCAGCAAAAGGCACACCTCCACCCTCTGCTGGGCCGGGTGCTGGACTTGCAGAGCGACAGCCAGTCGACGCAGCAACAGCAGGGCGCGGCGCAAGCCGTCAACGGCCAGCCCATGCCGCTGGATACCCCTGCCGTCGAACTCAGCGGCGAGGCAGCCGCTCTGTTTTCCACCTTGCAGGAGCGCATCGGCGAAGAGATCCATGTCGGTGAGTGGTTGATGGTCAGCCAGCAGATGATCAATGAGTTTGCCGCCGTGACTGGCGACAACCAGTGGATCCACACCGATCCGGAGCGCGCAGCGGCCGAGTCACCGTTCAAGACCACCATTGCCCATGGCTTCCTGACCCTGGCGTTGTTGCCGCGGTTGACGGGCAGCATCAACGAGGCCTCTCCCGAGTTTCCGACCGCCCGCATGGTGGTGAACTTCGGCCTGGATCAGGTGCGTTTCCCGTACCCCATCAAGGTGGACAGCAACATCCGCGCCCGCACCAAGCTGGCTCGGGTTACCCCGATCAAGGGGGGGCTGGAGCTGCTCAAGGAGATCAAGGTCGAGATCGAGGGTATTCGCCGCCCAGGCTGCGTCATTGAATCGGTCACCCGGATCTACTTCTGACGGGGTGACGGTGTCACTTGCTGGCACGAATCGTATTGAAAAAAAACAGGCTCACCTCGGTGAGCCTGTTTTGTTGATGGCGTTTGTTGCACTTGCCTATGTCGCCTCTATGTAGGCGCCGCTCGCGCATCCATGGCTTGCCCCGAGGGCTAGAAGCTGGCCCCCAGGCTTATCAGATGCCGCCACTCTTTGCCTGATAAGGGTGTTTGCACACCTTGATAGTCCAACCTGGAGTCTTCCCAATCGAGCTCGCTCGACCAGGAGAGGCGCAGGTGATCGTTGAAGTAGTAGCGCATCCCCAGGCTGCCCTGCACGGCCTGCTCCCGGGTGATGTAGGGGGATGGCTGGTCCAGATAGCGCTTGTAGTTACCCTTGCTGAACAGCTCCAGTTGCTCCGACCAGAGCGCGATGGGTTGCCGGTAGTCCCAGCCAAGGCCCATCAGGGGATAGTTGATGATCCTGTCGTTGAACAGATCGATGATAAAGATGGTGTTGATGTCATCCGGCCGGAAGTAGGAACGCTCCAGTCCGGCCTGGCTGATCAGCTCCAGCCGTCGCCGCTTGTCGTTCCAGAACCGGTAACCAGGTCCGGCCACATAACCCACATCCATGTATTCGGGGCTCAGCATCTGGTATTCAAAGTCGACGGCGGAGCGTAGAAACCAGCGCTGATCGAAGAAGAAGTCCAGCATGGGCTTGAGCCGGTACTCATGGCTGTTGGTGACGTTGTTGGCGGTCTCGTAGATGTACTCCCCATCCAGCGTATAGCGCCAGTCGAGGTTGGCCACCTCGGTGGAGGCTTTCAGGTTGACGTTGTTGGTCTGCTTGTCGCTGTGCTTGAGCTTGACGTTCAGATCGCTGCTGCCGCTCCACAACCAGGCTTTCTGGTCATCTGGCGTCAGGGCCAGCAGGGTAATGCCGGTCTTGACGGTCGGTTTGGGTTTGTCCTGCTTCTCGATGCGCCAGCGCTTGACCGCTTCGCGCTTGACGGTGACAGGGGCGCTGTAAGGGAGCGCGATGCGCACCTGCTGGTCGCCTATCTCCTCTATGGTGCCGGTCAGCCGGTCACCGTTGTCCATCCAGAGGATGTCGGCTGATACCACTGGGCTCAGCAGCAGGGCCAGCAGACAAAAAATGCGGTAGCTCATGAAGATCCTCGTGAACATGGTTGGCCATCAGCCGCTGACGGGACGGGGGATACCGTTCTTGCTGTTTAGCACGCTGGCGGCTTTGTCACCATCGACTTCCGGTTTGGCGATGAAGGCTTCCACCTCAGGGGAGAGGATCAGCGGGGCGCCCTGCTCCAGCTCCAGTTCGGTACGGGAGAGCGGGGAGTGCACTTCCAGCCAGTGGCGGCCATCAGGCTCGATGGCGGTTTTGACCGGCTGGTTGATGACCCGCACCTGAGTGCTGATGGGGACAATCTTGAACAGGGCCTCGATGTCGTCGGGGCGCAACCGAATGCAGCCGGCGCTGACCCGCAGACCGACGCCAAAATCCTTGTTGGTGCCGTGGATGAGGTAGTCCTGCTTGCCATAACCGAGGCGCATGGCGAATTTGCCGAGGGGATTGTCGGGACCGGGTGGCACCACCGCCGGCAGGGTGATCCCCTTTTGCTCCAGCCAGGACTTGCGCACCATGGGGCCGGGCACCCAGGTCGGATTGGGATTCTTGGCGATCACGGTGGTGGTCATCTCCGGCGTCTCCCGCCCTATGTCACCGATCCCGATGGGCAGCACCATCACCTCGCTTTTGCCTTTCGGGAAGTAGTAGAGGCGCAGCTCCGGCAGATTGATGACGATGCCCTCGCGAGGCACGTCCGGCAGCAGCATCTGGGTCGGCAGGGTCAGCCGGGTGCCCGGCTTGGGCAAATAGGGATCGACCCCCGGATTGGCTTCGAGCAGCGCCAAAAAACCAATCTGGGTGTGCTTGCCGATGAGCTCAAGATGTTCATCTGGCTGGACTATGTAGTCCTCCAGTTCGCCGATCAGGCGGCTGCCAGCCGGGGGCAGTGGATAGGTGGTGGCGAGGACGGGAGCCGTCAGCAGACTGGCGGCCAGCGCCAGCAATGAGAGGGTTCGTGCTATGAACATGTACTTCCTGTCTGATTGAGATGAGGGGGCCGCGAGGCGACCGCCTTGAGTAAAAGGGGGAAATTGTCAGTCAAACGGGTGACGATTGCCAGCTTGGCCGGCCAGGGTTACAGCCGGGTCCCGACATGGCAATCCATCATTTTGACTGTTTCTTGCCCGTTTTTAATGCAAGGCAGCATAACCTGCAATGAACAGCATGCTTGGCGGGTTGTGGGAGAGGGGATGAGTGGTGAGTAACGCTGGCAGCACCGGTGTAGGGGGAGTGTATCGGCGTGAGTGCTGCATCGACAGCAGGCACGATAGCAGAGAACATCTCGCCACCGGGCATGCGTTCATCTGCTTGTTTTATGTGCAGTTGTTTGATCTTTAAAGAGATTCAAGTTGATTTCCAGAGGCGGCTCCGGTAACAATGATGCCCCGTGGAGAGATGCCGGAGTGGCCGAACGGGATTGACTCGAAATCAATTGTGGCAGCAATGCCACCCAGGGTTCGAATCCCTGTCTCTCCGCCATCTTCAAGGCCCAAGCTGCCAAGCAGCTTGGGCCTTTCTCTATTTGCACGTTTGCCGGCATGCCGGTGGCAGGGGCAGAGCGCCACTACCAGGGTCTTGTCACGGTGTTACATGCTGGAGAAGACATTCATGATCACCCCGCCCGAGATGATCAGCGCCATCGCCAGGATGGCGGGCAGATCCGGTTTTTGCTTGTAGAGGATCATCGAACAGATGGTGACCCCGACGATGCCGAAGCCGCACCAGAGCGAATAGGCCACCCCGACCGGAATGGTGCTCATGGCGCGGGTGAGGGCGAAGTAGCACAGGCTGTAGGCGCAGACGACCAGTATGGATGGCCCCAGTCTGCTGAAACCGTTGGTCTTCTTGATCATCGAGGTGCCGGTGATTTCAGAGCCGATAGAGAGCGCCAGCCATAAAAATCCGAAATTAAACATGGGTCATTCCTTTTTTGTCAGTTGGCGATGTTGTTGTTCATGGGGGGAGTGAGTGGCTCGGCGGAGGCATCGCTGCCCTCTTCGCTGCCCATCTTGGAGAACAGGTTCATGATGACGATGCCGCTGGCGATGACGGCCATGCCGATCATGGCGGCGGTGTCCGGGTGCTGGCCGTAAAACGCCATCCCCAGCGTGGAGACCACCAGAATGCCGGTGCCGGACCAGGTGGCGTAGGCAAGCCCAACGGGAATGTCTTTTACCGCGCGGGAGAGGGAGTAGTAGCAGGTGCAATAGAGCAGCACGAGCAGACCGAGCAACAGCATCTTGGTGGTTCCTTCACTGCTGCCAAACATCTTGAGGGTGGAGGTGGCCGAGGTTTCGGACACGATCACCAGCAGCATCCATAGCCAACATTTTGTTTTTGAAGACATAAGTTAAACTCCGGGTTTGTTATTTAAGGTAAGGTTGTTTTTCTTTTCTTCTGCTTTTCAAAAAATCGATGGCGGCATCGGTCAGTTGGGCCTCGGCCGTCTGTGCCAGCGCCGGATCCTTCTCTACATCGCTGACCGTGAGATAACGGCGCGCCGTGCCCGCCGGCACAGTAGCCGCGTCGTTCGCCGGAGCCAGCTTCTCCAGCAGTTCATTCATGGTGCACAGCACCACACCGATCTCGCCCAGACGGCTGAGCGCCGCCTGCATGTGCCCGGCGTATGGCGTGCCCGGTTGCGCCCCCAGCAGCTGGTTCAGCTCGCTGGCGGGATCGCAGTGATAGCGCAGCGCCAGCACCGGCAAGCCGCTCAGCAGGGCGTCGTGCAGCCGCCGGGCGACGGGGCTTTGCAGCGAGCCGCTCAGCAGGTCCATCGCCAGCGGGTAGTCGAGAAAGGGCAGCACCAGCGCGCGATAGGGGGCGGGCGGCAGGGCCTGTTGCCAGATGCTGGCCGGCACTGTCTCCCCCAGCGGTTGCCAGAGCGCGCCATCCTCGATGTCTGCTGCCAGCGCAAGCTGCAGGAGCTGCCCACAGCCGGCCAGACGGTTTCGAATGGCCTGCCGATAGCCCTGGGCCGCGGTCACCATCACCAGCAGTGGCGGCTGCAGGCGCCTGAGCATCTGTTCGACCAGGCGTTCAATCTGTTGGTCGGTCATGGGGATCTCCGTTAGCCGAGCAGCCTGACCTGCGCGCCGTTTTTCAAGCCGGCGGCGTTGGCCTCTTCGGTATCGATGTGAAATTCCAGCGCAAAATCGTCGCGCACCCGCACCACCACCTCATCGAAGGTCAACTGGCGCTCACCGTCGCTGCGCACGCTCACCTTCTGGCCGTGGGTCACGTTCAGCTGGCGAGCGTCTTGTGGCGAGAGGTGGATATGGCGCCAGGCGCAGATCACCTGGGAGCACAACTCCACGTGGCCGGCGGGGCCGATGAGCAGGGCGCTGCCGGTATTTTCCAGCTGGCCTGACTCACGGACCGGTGCCTTGATGCCGAGGGTGAAGCAGTCGGCGCGGGAGATCTCCAGCTGTGAAACCGGCCGGGTCGGGCCGAGTACCCGTACCCGGGTCAGCGAGCCCTTGGGGCCGACCACGGTGACGCACTCTTCGGCGGCAAACTGGCCCGGCTGGCGCAGCGGTTTGAGCGGCGTCAGGGTGTAGCCCTTGCCGAACAGGGCCTCCACATCCTGTTGTGCCAGGTGGACGTGGCGATTCGAGATGCCGACCGGGATCGCCGGGCTGACCAGGCTCAGACGGGCGGCGATCTTTTGATGCAGCTGGGGATCGATCATGCTTTCTTCCCTTTTCTTGCCGCGCCCTGTCGGTCTTCCGCCTGGTCCGCGGCTGGCTGGCTGGTCGATGGAGTGGCCGGTTCGGCATCGGCACTGCTTTCCGGTGACAGGGCCGGCACAGCGCTTGTTGCGGTAGTCATCTCCTTCTTGGTGCTGGCCGATGCGCGCGGCGGGTAGCCCTTGAGGTTGCCGAGCGCCGCTACCGCGCTTGGCTCCGGACGGGCAATCACCAGGGAATGGACCTGCTGGTCGATGGTGGCGGCCACCGCGGCGCCACGCTCGATGGCGGTGTGGATGGCGCTGATCTCCCCTTCGAAGCAGACACTCACCAGCCCGGAACCCACCTTGCGATAGCCGATGCAGCTGACGCCTGCCGCTTTGCAGGCGGCGTCCACCGCCTGAATGGCGGCGACCCACCCTCGCGTTTCAATTACGCCCAAACTTTTCATCGTCGACTCCTGTTAATGGCGGACCAAGCGAATATCGAAATCAAATTGTGCAAAGAAGGCCTCCAGCCGATCCAATTCGTCCGGCGTGTAAGAGGGGTCCTGCGCAATCGGGTAGGGCATATCCAGCCGCTCATATTTCTTGCGGCCCAGCTGGTGGTACGGCAGCATGTCGATCCGCAGAATATTTCCCCGCTTTGCCAATTTCTGTACATATTCGATGGCGCCGGTAATGGCATCCCATGAATCGTTATATCCACGGATGAGCGGCATGCGCACAATCACCTTGGCACCGTAATCAACCAGCCATTCCAGATTGTGGCGAATACCTTCATTGCCGATACCCAGCATCGCCTTATGCTGTTCGCTGTTGATTTGCTTGATATCGAACAAAAAGGTATCGGTGACGGGCGCCAGCTGCTGGTAATTGGCCAGCGAGGTGGTGCCCTGGGTCTCGATGGCGGTATTGATCATCATCTTCTTGCATTCGCTAAACAGCGCGACGGCAAAGTCGGTCTGCAGGCTCATCTCGCCGCCGCCGATGGTGACGCCACCGCCGGAGGAGATGTAAAAGTCATAGTCCTGCATGATGATCTCCATCAGCTCGCTGACGGTGACATCCTTGCCCATGATGTCCAGCGCATGCTGGGTGCAGACCTCTTCGCATTTGCGGCAGCCGATGCAATCCTTATTGCGATCGACGAAGTGTTTCATGCTGCCGTTCTCTTCGGCCCGGTAATGGACTCCGGCCGGACAGACATTCACGCAGTCACCGCAGTTGATGCATTTGTCGTGCGAAAACATCACCTGAAATTGGCTGCTGAGCCCTTCAGGGTTGGCGCACCAGGGACAGCGAAGGTTGCAGCCCTTGAAAAAAACCAGCGTGCGAATGCCATCGCCGTCATATATCGAATATTTCTGGATATTGAATATGCGGCCGGTTAATTCATTATTTGCGATCACGCTTGCCTCCTCTCCGAATGTGGCAGGCCGCAGTCGCATTATTTGCGACCTGCCATTGCGGAGTACTTCCGGTTATTTTTGCGATTAAGAAAGACGGGTTATCAACGCATCGATCAGAACTTCTCAATCACGGTGCGGCTGATGATCTCGTCCTGCACCTCTTTGCACAGCTCGACGAAATAGGCGCTGTAGCCGGCGACGCGCACGATGAGGTCGCGGTACTTCTCCGGCTCCTGCTGCGCCTTTTTCAGCACTTCGTTGTCGACATAGCTGAACTGCATCTGGCCATTGCCGAGGATGGAAGCGGTGCGCAGCAAGGTGATGAGGCCATGGCGTCCCTCCTGGGTATCCAGCAGCCCCTTGAGGAACTTGAAGTTATGCACCATGCCGATGTTCATGGTCTCCACGTTAATCTTGCTGACGGACTTGATGATGGCCGTCGGCCCCTGCTTGTCCGCCCCCTGGGTCGGGCTGATGCCGTCGGAGAGCGGCATCCAGGCCAGGCGCCCGTTCGGCGTGGCGTTGGTCAGCTCGCCGATGGGGGTGTTGTTGGAGATGGAGAGGGTGCCGTGGCTCAGGGTGGAGTAGAGCATCTTGTACTTGCGGCACTCTCGCTCGGTCCACTCGGTGATATCCAGCGCGTACTGGTCGACGTAGTTGTCGTCGTTGCCGTACTTGGGCGCATTGAGGCAGTCGCGGCGCAGCGCTTCGAACCCTTCGAAGTTGGCCAGCAGCGCATCGCGAATTTGTTCGAGTGTGTATCTCTGCTCCTCGAACACCAGCTTGCGGATTGCCGCCATGGAGTCGACATAGGTCGCCAGCCCCGAGAAGATGAGGCCCGGCCCGTGGTTGACCACGGCGCCACCGGCGGCGACGTCCTTGCCCTTCTCCATGCAGCCTTCCACCAGCAGTGACATCAGCGGTTTCGGCGCCACGTCGCGGTGCACGCGCTGGCTGATCACGGTGCCGATGGCCGACAGGCGAACGATATGGGCAATCTGCTGTTTGACCGCCGCATCGAACTGCTCGAAGGTGCGCAGCTCGCGCAGCTCGCCGGTATCCAGCCCCTGATGGCTGTCGAACAGCACCATGCGACCACGGTTGAGCACGAACTCGATGGCGATGGGCCACTGGGTGTAACCGGTGGAGGTCCACTGATAGATGCGCCCCGACTTTTGCGGCTCGACGCAGCCCATCAGGCAGTAGTCGCGGGCGTCTTCAAAGTCGAAGCCCTTGCGCAGCATCATCTTGATGTGGGAGTCGTCGAAGTGGCAAGCCGGGAAACCCATCCCCGCCTTCACGACGTCGACGATCTTCTCCATGTATTTCTGCGGTGACTGGTTGTGAATGCGGCAGGCCAGTGACGGCTGGTAGACCTTCACGAACCGCACGGCATCCATGATGAGGTAGGTCAGATCGTTGCAGGCATCGCCGCCGCTGCGCTTCTGGCCGCCCACGGTCAGGTTGATGAAGGGCTGGTAGCCGGCGAAGTATTTCGCCCCCAGCTCGCTCGACATCCACATCAGCTCGGCACACTTGATGATGAAGGCCTGCATCAGCTCGAGCGCGCTTTCGTGGGTCAGGCGGCCCTCGCGGATATCCGCTTCGAACATGGGGTAGCAGTACTGGTCGACCCGACCGAGTGACAGACCGGTCTGGTTCTCCTCGATCTCGAACAGCGACTCCACCGTCCAGATGCTCTGCAGCGCTTCTTGCAGGGTCTTGGGCGGGTTGGCCGGCACGTTCTCGTTCACCTCGGCGATGGTCAGCAGCTCGGCGCGGCGCTGGGCATCCTGCTCTTTGGCCGCCAGTTCACGGGCATGGGCCGCGATGCGGCGGGCGTAGTTGACCACCCCTTCACAGGTTTCTATCGCTGCCTTGTAGTAGTAGATGCGATCGATGTCGTCCGGGTTCTCCATGCTCAGCTGGTCGAGATGGGCCTGGGCGTCGGCCTTGATGCCGTTCATCCCCTTGGTGAACAGCAGCACGTCGTAGCCCGGGCAGGTGTCGCCGCCCCCGTTGATCTGGTGGTAGGAGAGGTCGCTGACGAAGGTCTCGCCGCTGAAGGCCCAGACGCCGGCTTCCCGGTACTGCGCTTCGCAAATCTCGTCCAGCGAGCGACCTTCCCAGAACGGCACTATCTCTTCGCGGATGGTTTTCTTGTCCGCTTCACTGATTTCAAAGGGATCTTGCGGACGGGTGCTCATGGTATCGAGCTCGTCGCGTACCCAGCGCCAGGCAATGTCCGGCGAGAAGGCACCGGCGCGCGGCTTGCCGCACGGGTGGCCGACGATCAGCTCGTCGTTCTGGATAAGGATGGGGGCGGTTTCACAGGCGTGACGGAATGCTTTGGCCCGCAGCAAGATGGTCGGCATGCCAGGGTTGGCCTTGACGGCCTCGGTAAAGGCCAGCGCCCGGTAGATGGAGACGCTGGGGCGCACGGTCAGATAGTGGTTGCGCAGGCGCTGCAGGCGCGGTGTCAGCCCCTCCATCACCGGCGTATCGGCACAGGCGGCGAACGGGGCGGCAGAGACGTGCTGCACTGTGCGAAAGAGGCGAACCGGCAGCTTGAGGGCGCTCAGGTTTTGCTGGGCGCAGAGGAACATCTCGGAGAGCGGGTTGATGCTCGCCTGCTCCAGGCTGGCGCCGTGCAGCAGGGCATCAAACATGGGGTAGCCGTCGATGGCGCAGGTGGCGCGCACTTCGCTCAGCTCTGCCAGCTTGAACCACAGGCACTCGACGATTTCATACGCCTGTTGCTCGGTCAGCGCGCCGTTGGCGATGTCGCGCTGGAAGTAGGGCAGCAGCGCCTTGTCGGCCCCCTCCGGGTTGACCGCATAGCTGCCGTTGTCGAGTTGAAGCGCCAGCTGGAACAGGTAGAACGACTGGCAGGCCTCTTTGAAGTTGCGTGCCGGGTGGGCCGGTACGTGGTGCAAAATGGCGGCGCTGTCGCGCAGCTCGGCCTGGCGGAACGGGTTGGTTTCGGCGGCGGCCAGGGTTTCGGCGCTGTTGGCCAGGTTCTGTGCCAGTGCCATCAGGGCATCGCAGGCGTGGATGGCGGCGCGGCAGCCGTTGACCTCGTCCATGCCACTGCGGCTGACGGCGCTGCCCAGTGCGCGGGTTTTCTCTTCCAGCTGCTGCTTGATGGCCAGCACGCCCTTCTCCACCACCAGCTTGTAGTCGGGGGAGTCGATGGCGCTGTTCAGATTCAGGAACTGGAAGGTAGACGGGCGCTGCCCGGCACTTTCGTCGTGGAAAATGGCGCCGTGCGGGGTGCGGGTCTGGTTGCCGACAATCAGCTCGTCGGCACTGATGGTCAGCGGCAGCTGGCGCATCAGCTCGTAAAAGCGGCGTGCCGGTTTGACGGCGGCAGGAATGCCCGCGATGTCGCCATCCAGCCCGCTCAAAATCGTGGCGTGTTCAGTGCACAGGGTGCTGGTGTGCGCCAGTAAACGTTCAGCCAGCACGTTGACGCGCGGCGTTAAGCTGTAGTGTGCCATGAGGTAGGTTCTCCAGTTCTTGTTCTTAGTGGCCGGCGGCGAGAGTGCCGCACCATGCCTTGCGATAGAGTTCGGTCAATGCCCGGACATCCGGCGCGCGCGGGTTGGTCGGGGTGCAGTTGTCGCGCAGCGCCTGGCTGACCATCTCCGCCAGCCGCTGGTCAAAATCGGCAGCGAGGAGGCCGGTATCGCCAATGCCGGCGGGCATCTTCATCTCGTCTTTGAGTGCCTGGATGGCCACCAGCAGGCTGTTGACTCCCTCGCGCGGCGTCTGGGCGGGCAGGTTCAGCAGGTGGGCCAGACGGGCATACTTGTGGGCGGCCTGGGTATCGCACTGCCCGTCGTGGTCGGCGTTCCATGCCACGACCTGCGCCATCAGGAGCGCGTTGGCACGCCCGTGCGGGACGCGGAATACGCCGCCGAGGGCATGGGCCAGGCTGTGGGTGATGCCGAGCGAGGCGTTGGTGAAGGCCATGCCCGCCATGCAGGAGGCGTTGTGCATCTTCTCCCGCGCCAGCAGATCGTGGCCGTCGCGCCAGCAGGCGGGCAGGTAGCGAAAGACCTGCTGCACCACCTTCTCCGCCAATGCGTCGGAAAAGTCGCTGGCCGCCCGGGAGACATAGGCCTCCAGCGCGTGGCATAGCACGTCCATCCCGGTGTCGGCGGTGATGGCAGGCGGTACCGATGCCACCAGCGACGGATCGAGAATGGCGATATCCGGCAGCAATGACGGGTCGACCAGCACCAGCTTCTCGCTGCTGGCCTTGACCACCGAGAAGCTGGTCACTTCCGAACCGGTGCCGCTGGTGGTCGGGATGGCCACGAAGCAGGGGCGCTTGCGCCCCAGGTTCGGGCGGGTTTGCGCCAGGGCGAACATGACCGCTTTGGCTGCATCAATCACCGAGCCGCCGCCGAGCGCTATCACCAGATCCGGATAGCAGCTGTCCATGAGCTTCATGCCGCGCACGACCGTGGTGATGTCCGGATCGGCCACTACATCGTCCCAGCACTGGAACGGGATGCCGCGCTGGCGCAGGATCTGCGTCACCCGGTCGGCCAGGCCAACTTTCACCATCATCTGATCGGTGACCAGCAGCGCCTGGCGGGCGGGCACTTCGGCCAGGGCGGACAGGGCGTCCTGACCGAAGCGGATCCGGGGTTTCAGCAAAAATTCACTCATTGGGTCATTCACTCCTCAAGCGTCCCGAAACACCTTCTCGACAATGGCGACCACCGACATGGCCTTGTAGCGGTCTCTGTTGAGCGCGAGGTACTCCTCGGCCAGTACGACGTCGTGCATGCCTGCGCCGACACTGTCGACGGCGACCCAGGAGCGGTCCTTCATCGGTTGCTGCTGATCGTCCAGCTGGGTGATGAGCAGCAGGTTGCTGCCACGCAGCTCATCGCACTTCTGGGTGGCGACCACATGTCCGGTTACCTTTGCGAGAATCATGGTTCTTATCGCCTTATCTCAATGGGTTACTTGCCAAGGCGCTCAAGCACCTGACGGATGACCCGCTCCACGTTCTGCTCGCTGATCTCGCCGCCGACCTCGGTGCTGGCGCCGGCAAAGCGGTCGTCGGCGCTGTGGCAGGCCGGCGCCGGGGCACTGAAGCGGGCATCGTCGAGGATGCTGCAGGGCTGGGGCGTGGCCGGAGCGGCGCTGGCGGGCTGCACTGCAACCGGCTGGATGGGGGCGCGCAGCTCTTCGATGGTGCGCACGCCATAACCCACCTTGCGGATATTGAGCAGGTTCATGGGGCCGACGTTGTCGGAGCTGGAACCGCCGCCGACGGCGCCGCAGCCGAGGGTGAGTGCCGGCGTGAGGTTGGTGGTGGCACCGATGCCGCCGAGGGCGGCCGGGGTGTTGATCAGGATCCGGTTGACCGGTTTTTCCAGGCTGAACTGGCGGATCACGTCCTGATTGCGGGTATGGATCACCAGGGTGTGGCCCAGCCCTTCGTTGGTCAGCAGCTCGACCACCCGATGACAGGCGGCGCGCCACTCCTCTTCCACGTAGAGGCCGAGCACCGGGCAGAGCTTTTCACGGGAGTAAGGATTGCTGTGGGAGACGGTGGTCTGCTCGGCCACCAGCACGCGGGTGCTGGGGGGGACGCTGAAACCGGCCAGCTGGCTGAGATGGAGCGCCGTCTTGCCCACCACTTTCGGGTTGATGGTGCCGTTCGGGCGCAGCAGCAGGGCGGCCATCTTGGCGGCTTCGTCCTCGTTCATGAAGTAGGCGCCCTGGGCAGCCAGCTCGCGATGAACCTCGTCGTAGATGCAGCGTTCGACGATGATCGACTGTTCGGAGGCGCAGATCACGCCGTTGTCGAAGGTCTTGCTGGTGATGATGTCCTTCACCGCCTGATGAATGTCGGCGCTGCGCTCGATAAAGGCCGGGCCGTTGCCCGGGCCGCCGCTGATGGTCGGGGTGCCGGAGGCATAGGCCGCGCGCACCATGCCTTCGCCACCGGTTGCCAGGATCAGCGACACGTCCTTGCTGTGCATCAGTTCGGAGGTGGCCTCCAGGGTCAGCTGGGTGACGCCGTCCACGATGCCCGCCGGGGCACCGGCGGCTTCGGCGGCGCGCTTGACGATTTCGATGGCTTTCCAGCTGCACTGGCGTGCGCCCGGGTGCGGCGAGAAGATGATGGCATTGCCCGCCTTGAGGGCGATCAGGGTTTTGTAGAAGATGGTGGAGGTCGGGTTGGTGGAGGGTACCAGCGCGCAGATCACGCCCAGCGGCACGCCCACGTCCATCACTTTTTTCGCCTGATCGTCATGAATGATCCCGACGGTCTTCATCTCTTTGATGGCATCGTAAACGTGCAGCGAAGCGAACCGGTTTTTCAGCACCTTGTCTTGCCAGTTGCCAAAACCGGTCTCTTCTGCGGCCATTTTCGCCAGCGTTTCGGCATGGCGCGCGGCTTCTTCGGCCACGTTCTTCACGATGGCGTCGATTTTCTGCTGCGAAAAGGTGGCCATAATCACCTGCGCCTGTTTGGCGTTGCGCACCAGTTCTCTCGCGTTCTGGCGGGAGAGCAAATCGGTATCGAGTTCAATCATGAATCTATCCTTCATCAGACTAAAAAAGTGCGGGCGGGGCGTGCCCTCTCAGGTCATGCCTTGTGCTGCGCCGCGATTTTTTCGATGTCGTTGTGCGGGCGTGCGATGACGCGAGAGGTGACCACTTCGCCAATACGTTTCGCCGCTTCCACACCGGAATCCACTGCCGCATTGACCGCGCCGACGTCGCCTTTCACCATGGCGGTGACCAGGCCAGAGCCGACGTTCTCATAGCCGATCAGCTCGACGTTGGCGGCCTTGCACATGGCATCCGCCGCTTCGATGCAGGCCACCAGGCCTTTGGTCTCAATCAGACCAAGCGCTTCTTTCATCATGTTCTCTCCCGTTATTCGGCAATTTTGTAGTGGGCGACAATCTTGCTGATGTCGTTGTGCGGACGGGCGATGACCAGCGAGGTCACCACTTCACCGATGCGCTGTGCGGATTCCACGCCGGAGTCCACCGCGGCTTTCACGGCTCCCACGTCGCCTTTCACCATGGCGGTGACCAGGCCAGAGCCGACGTTCTCATAGCCGATCAGCTCGACGTTGGCGGCTTTGCACATGGCATCCGCCGCTTCAATGCAGGCCACCAGGCCCTTGGTTTCAATCAAACCCAATGCATCACCCATTTGCGATCTCCCGGCCTCAAGCCTTGTGTTTAATGACGATTTTGTTGATGTCGTTGTGCGGACGGGCGATGACCAGCGAGGTCACCACTTCACCGATGCGCTGTGCCGACTCCACGCCGGAATCCACCGCCGCTTTCACCGCGCCGACATCCCCCTTCACCATGACGGTGACCAGGCCGGAGCCGATGTTTTCATAGCTGATCAGCTCCACGTTGGCGGATTTGCACATGGCATCCGCGGCTTCAATGCAGGCCACCAGACCTTTGGTTTCGATAAGCCCCAATGCGTCACCCATGGTGATCTCCTCAGAACAGATTGTGTGGTGTGGTTAAGGAACTCCGTCCGTGTCACGGCGTTGAGCCACGGTTGCGGCGTTCAATCGCCACTATAGGTACTGACGGCATTTGTGGAATTTGAATCTGTAAAATTGAGATATTTAGTTTGTTGTTCTGTATTTATGATTTTTATAAGCCGTATTTATCTATTTATGCTGCGACCACGAGGCTGTTTTCACCTTGCATAAGGCCGAATTCAGGCCCGGGAAAAGATCGTTGGTCGATGTTAATGAGTTGTTGGGTAATGGGGGCCGAGAGGTAATTTGGCCGGCTGCTAACTGTGGCGGAGCTCATATTTTGCCGGCGATGCTAAATGTAAAAACCGAGCGGTGTGTGACGGGAAGGCGAGATAAGGGCGGTGACGGCGGGTCAGACGGGGGGGGTTGCATTGAGAGCGGGGCGCGAGTCATGTGGATGCCGGCGCGAGAGTGAATGGGGCGGGCTGGAAAAGTAGCGGGAAGCGGTCCTGCCTGGTGATGCGCAAGGGGCTTTTTGTCGGCACGGCTGTGCAGTCGGGGGAAGGGGGGCAGGCAGTCACCACGGCATTGCCTTCAGGGCAAACAGGCGGACAGGCCGCATCAGGGCTGAGTCATCAGGGGCTTGCGCGGGTCAGGTTGCGGGGGCCGGGCGATATGTGTGCGTCATCGACGCTTGGGTCGGGCATCTGCCGTATTGCCGGGACTAGTTCAGTTCGCTGCCGGATTTGAGGGTGCAGATCCAGAGCGGCGAGTTGATGGAGCTCAGCAGTATGGCCTGCTGATTGAGCCGCTGGGCACTCAGAAACAGCCCATCGTGACTGTCGGACATCTCGCGCATGAAGTAGTCGAAGATGACGTCCGGCGATTGATCGATGGAGGAGGCGCTCGCTTCCCATTTGTTGATGCGGTACTGACGCTCGGTGGCGGAGACCCGGTTGCTGCTGTAGGTAAACGTGACGTAGCGCTGGAGGTAGAGCCAGCCCGCGGCCGAATCGGTATAGCCTTCAACCACCATGGAGCCTTTCCCCTGGCGGCCGAAATTGAAGTGGATGTTGCCGTTGACGTTCTCTTTGTTCATGTCCTCAAAGCGCATGATGCCTTTGGTGGCGCAGCTCATGACGCCATCATTTTCGCTGGGTAGCTGGTAGCAGGCATAGAGTGCCGCGGCGAGGAACAGGGTGCAGGAGAAGAGAAAGAAGGGACGCGGCGCAAGTCTCATCACGGCTTCCAGGAGTAGTAGAAATAGTTGTCGCAATAGCTGAACGGGTTGTCTTCGTGCATGGCGCAGTGGGCCAGAAATACCCGGCCCAGGCCGTTGGTTTCCAGTCTGTCCCCGTAGAAAAACAGAAAACGCTCGCCGGGTTTGCAGCTGATGTTCAAACGCTGGCGCACCTGCTCGAAATGCTCACCGTAGGTCGTGGCGCTGACCGAGCGCAGCATCTCGTCGCTGGCCAGCAATTCGCACTGGCTGTTGGGGATCCCGGTCAGGGTGACGGGGCGCGGCTCACGGCCATTCAAGAGACCAAATGCCAGCAGCATGAGGGCAAACGCGAGCATGCAGCCCCCCGCGATGTACCAGCAGATGCCGCGTGAACGGGGGGTGAGGGGAAGTGGCCATTCGGCAGGGTCGAATGCCGGCTCGGCTGCGGCCACCGTGGAGGGCGAAGGCACTATTTCAATGGACGGTGCGGGCACATGCTCAATAGGCTCGATAATGACCTCGGGATTGAGCTGCAAATAACCGCGCGACACCGTGATGATGATATTGTCGATATCGTAGTGACGAAAAGCCTTGCGCAATATGCTCAGGTATTGGTTGAGGTTGCTGTTCGATGAGGTTAATCCGTTATCGTCCCAGACTTTTTTAAGCACTTCCTCCCGGCTGACTATCCCGGTATTTCGCAAGAAAAAATAAAACAGCGCATTGGCGGTGATGGATAATTGGCTGTCCGGCTCAACGCTTTCCCGCTGAGTCAGGGAACCATCGGTCGCGTCATAAATGAAGCGGGCATTGATGTGGTAGCGCATCTCGGCCTCAATCCATCCGCTTCACGTGGGGAGTGTCATATTATGCAGGGTCTTGACCAGCGCCTGACGGTGCTCGGTGCTCATGGTGCGCCCTTCGGTCAATTCCGATAGCCAGATGCCGTCTGCGGCATAACGTACCAGGGTGCCGATATGGCCATTATCCAGCTCATCCCCTTGCGCCAGATGCGCCAGCATCCAGTCACGCCAGCATTGTCGCAGCACCGGTTCATCCGGCATGGCCAGCGAGAGCACCATCAGCTGGCGGCTCTCCTGAGTGTCCGTCAATTCAGGAGCAGAAAGATAGTGCAGGTAAGCACGGGTAAAGCGACCGTAGGCAGTCTTGTCTGCCGCCATCAGTGCTGAGATGGCCTCTTCCATGATGGCCAGCAGACGCGCAAACAGGGCAAAGATCAGCGCCTGCTTGTTGGGGAAGTGGTGCAGCAAGCCCCCCTTGCTCACCCCGGCCTCATAGGCAACGGCGTTCAACGACAGGGCGGCGATACCGTCCCGGCCGGCGATGGTGGCGGCCGACTCCAGCAGTTGTCGATAAAGACGTACAGGGTCTTTTTTTCTATGTTGGATTTCTATGTTCATGGCCCAATCATACCGACCAGACGGTATGTTCATTCTTGATCGCCATCAATATGAGGAAATGGGGGACGGGAGGAAAAGTCGTTATTGTGTGGTGCTTCACAAATAACCTTTAAATAAAGGTGAAAGAGTCGCTTTGAATATTTTTCCTGGATTTGTTTGAGAACTTAATTTGTCAGTGAATCACTACATTTCTATCTCCTGGTTAAAGTCATTTTCAATGAGGAATAACTATTTCAAGGAGTCTGGATAGGGATTAAGTTGTCATTTATTTACCTCGTTGCAGCAATCATTTTTCTGAGTGTTTATCTCTTGTTGTTAACCACGTTGCGGTTGTTTTTTAGTGGGAAGGTATATATTTCTGCCACCTTTGGTCATGGCAGAAATATAAAAAAGTGTGCCTGTTGGCGTCACCTTATTTTTCAAGGGGGGCGTCTGCCTCTTGCACCAGCTCGAGGAAGGCGCGCATGGCGGGGGTGATGCTGTGCTGGCGGGTGATGAAGGCGGTGTGGCCGATGTCGCGTTGCGGCGCCAGCGGCAGGCAGACCAGATCCGAGAGCTTGCTGGCGGATCGGGCGAGGCCGGCACTGACGATGGCCCAACCCAGCCGGTGGCGCACGGCACTCACCAGGTGAAACAGGGAGTCGGTCTCCAGCACCACGTCAAGCCGGATGCCGGCCCGCTCGGCGGCGCGGTCCAGATACTTGCGAAACTGCATGGTGCGGCTGGGCAGTACCAGCGGCCGCTGCTGCAGTGCCGTCAGGGTCAGCTCATCGCCGGGGAGGCGCTGATCCGCCTCGTCGCGGTTCATCAGCACCGCCATCTGGTTGTGCCCCTGGGGGTAGAGGTGGAAGGTCTGTCTGGCGGCGCCGGTGAGCGGCTCGTCAAACCCCAGCCCGATATCGCACTGGTGCAGCTCCAGCTGTGACAGCAGGGCTTCGTTGCTGAGCACCGAGAGACGGATGACGATGTCGGGGTAGCGCTGCTTGCAGCGGGCGATGAGCGGCATGATGTCGACATTGGACTGGGGCACTATGCCGATGCGCAGGGTGCCGGAGAGTTCGCCATGAAACAGCGCCAGCTCCTGCTTGAGCGCTTCCTGCTCCAGCAGCATCCGCTCGGCATACTGGCGCACCAGCTCACCCGCTTCGGTGAGGGCGACGAACTGGCTGGTACGCACCACCAGATCGGTGCCGAGGTTCTTCTCCAGCGCCGTGATGCTGGCTGAGAGGGTCGGCTGGGTGATGTGGCAGGCCTTGGCCGCCCTGGCAAAATGCTGGTGTTTGGCCAGTTCGTGGAAATAGTGCAGCTGCTTGATGTTCATGATCATTCGGGAGGCGGGGATGAATCTAAAAATTAATCAATTGAAAAAACGCCGTCAATAGAACAATTCTATTGCCATATAGATTTATTTCATTGGTTTTGCGTCTGCCGCCTCTCTAAACTTGAATGCAGTTTGCATTTTTAGGCCAACCTGCATGCCTGCCTACACGCCCGTCGACATCCCCGTCAATTTGCCTGCCTCGCCTTCACTGGATCATCTGGTGGAGGAAGTAGCCGTCGCCATCAACATCAATGGCATCAACCATGCGGTGATGATGGCGACCCCGGACGATCTCGATGACTTTGCCGTCGGCTTTCTGTTTGGGGAGGGGATCATCCGGTACAACCACGAGGTCCACGACATCCAGATTGCGCCAGCCGAGCAGGGGGTTGTGCTCGACATCACCATTGCCAACCGTTCCCTGGCTGCTCTGGCCCGGCACAAACGCCGGCTGACCGGGGCGACCGGTTGCGGCATCTGCGGCGTGGCGGCGGTGGAGCAGGCGCTGCCCGCACTGCCGGTGTTGCCGCTGACGCCGCCGCTGGATGGGGCCTTGCTGGCGGGGCTGCGTGCGCAGATCGCCCAGTGGCAGCTCAAGGGGCAGCAGCATGGCGCCCTGCATGCGGCGCTGGCGCTGGATGCCGAGGGCCGGATCCTGTACTGCCGGGAAGATATCGGGCGCCACAATGCCCTCGACAAGCTGATCGGCCTGCTGCTGCGTCAGCAAAGTGCGTGCGACACCCTGGTGGTGACCAGCCGCTGTGGCAGCGAGCTGGTGCAAAAAGCCGCCCGCTTCGGCGCCCGTCATCTTATCTGTCTGGCATCGCCCAGCCAGCTGGCGGTCAGGCTGGCCCTCAAATACAACCTCAACGTCGTTCATATTCCCAAGTTTGATGCCCCGGTCAGCTATTCGAGCTATCGCCCGGCGGATCCCATCGGAGAGTGCCATGAGTCATATTGAAAAGCCCGCCAAAGCCGGCGGTTTTTCGTCCCTGCAATCCACCATGAAACAGGTGCTGCGCAGCCAGAAGACCCGTCAGAACATCAAGAACCTGTTGCGGGTCAACCAGACCGACGGCTTCGACTGCCCGGGCTGTGCCTGGGGTGACAACGACCACGGTACCTTCCAGTTTTGTGAAAACGGCGCCAAGGCGGTGGCCTGGGAATCCACCGGCAAGACGGTGGGGGCCGAGTTCTTCGCCGCCCACTCGGTGCGCCAGCTGGCTACCCAGAGCGACTACTGGCTCGAGTATCAGGGGCGGCTGACCGAGCCGATGCGCTACAACCCGGCGACCGACCACTACGAGCCGGTAAGCTGGGACGACGCCTTCGCCCTGATCGCCGACACCCTCAAGGGGCTGAATAGCCCGGACGAGGTGGAGTTCTACACCTCGGGGCGTGCCAGCAACGAGGCTTCTTATCTTTATCAGCTGTTTGGCCGCCTGTTTGGCACCAACAACTTCCCCGACTGCTCCAACATGTGCCATGAGGCGAGCGGGGTAGCGCTGAGCCAGTCGGTCGGCATCGGCAAGGGGACTGTGGTGCTGGATGACTTCGACCAGGCCGATGCGGTGTTCGTCTATGGCCAGAATCCGGGTACCAACCACCCGCGCATGATGAATGCCTTGCGCCAGGCGGCGCGCGGCGGCTGCAAGATCGTCAGCTTCAACAACTTGAAAGAGGTGGCGCTGGAGCGCTTCGCCAGCCCGCAGAGCCCGCTCGAGCTGCTGACTCCGGCGGCCACCACCATCAGCCACCAGTACCTGACGCCGAAACTGGGGGGCGACATGGCCGCCATCCGTGGCATGGCCAAGTACATCCTGGAAGAGGCGCCAGAGGCGGTGGATCGCGACTTTATCGCCCGCCACACCCGCCATTTTGCCGAGTACGAGGCGCAGGTGCGTGCCACCGACTGGGCGGCGATCGAGCAGCAGTCCGGCCTGACTCGCGCCGACATCGTGCAGGCTGCTCGAGTATTTGCCGCCAGCCAGCGCATCATCAGCTGCTGGGCCATGGGGGTGACCCAGCATTTGCACTCGGTCGATACTATCCGCGAAATCGTCAACCTGCACCTGATGCGCGGCCAGATTGGCCAGCCGGGGGCGGGGCTCTGTCCGGTGCGGGGCCACAGCAACGTGCAGGGCAACCGCACCATGGGGATCAACGAAAAGCCGACCGCCGCCTTTATCGACCGGCTCGAGCGTCACCTGCAGGTAAGCCTGCCACGGGCCCGCGGTCACAATGTTTACGAAGCGCTCAAGGCGCTGGACGAGGGCAAGAGCAAGGTGCTCATCTGTTTGGGCGGTAACCTGGCGGCAGCGGCGCCCGATACCGACTTCACCTACGGGGCGATGAAAAAAGCCGAGCTCAATGTGCAGATCAGCACCAAGCTCAATCGCAGCCATCTGCAGGTGGGCAAGGCGGCGCTGATCCTGCCCTGTCTCGGCCGTACCGAGCTCGATATCCAGCGCAGCGGCAACCAGAAGATCACGGTGGAGGACACCTTCAGCATGGTGCACGCCTCGACCGGTGCAGCCGAGCCGGTGTCGCCGCTCTGCTTGTCAGAGACCGACATAGTGGCGCGGATGGCTCACGCTACCGTGGGTTGCGAGCGGGTCGACTGGCTCGCCCTGCGCGATGACTATGGGCGCATTCGTGATCTCATCGAACAGACCATCGCCGGTTTCACCGATTTCAATGCGCGCATCCAGCAGCCGTGCGGCTTTCATCTGGACAACTCCGCGGCGCAACTGACCTGGAATACCGCCAGCGGCAGTGCCGAGTTTCGTGCCAGCACCCTGCCGCAATCGGTGTTGCCGGAGTGTACCCGCCATGCCGAGCAGATGGTGGATCAGCCGGTGTTGCTGCTGCAGAGCCTGCGTTCTCACGATCAGTACAACACCACCATCTACGGCATGGATGACCGCTATCGTGGCATCAAGGGCCAGCGCAACGTGGTGTTCATGAACGAGGCGGATGCTCGCCAGCTTGGCTTTGCCGAAGGGGATCGGGTCGACATGGCGGCCATCTGCAACGATGGGCGCGAGCGCTGCGTGACGGGGTTTGTGGTGGTGATCTACGAGATCCCGCGTGGCAACATCGCGGCCTACTATCCGGAAACCAACCCGCTGGTGCCCATCGACAGCATAGGGGCGGGCTCGTTTACCCCCACCTCAAAGTCCATCCCGGTGCTGGTGACCGCCTCCACTCGGCAGGACAATCTGTTGCTGCTATGAGCTGAGAGGTTTGCAGGCTTGAGCCGGTTCAAGCCTGCCAGCCCAATGCAGCAGAGCCCGCACATCCTATAAACAACAACGCCGCATAAGATATGCGGCGTTGTTGTTTGCGTGATTGGTGCCGGTAAGAGGAGTCGAACCCCCGACCTTCGCATTACGAAGTCAATAAACTCACGTTCAATCCTGTCTTAATAACTCTCTCTCAAAAAACATTTCATTTATATTCAATGTGTTATTTGTTTTCATTGTTCACTCTTGTCCAACAGCATGCACCCTATACGATGCCAAATGTGGTACCCCAATACGAGGTTTTAGGATGATTTCTCAAGATCGACAAGTCGCGGCAGCAGAACTTAAAGAAGGGGCGACCGCAACCCGATTTGCTATCAGCTCTAAACATGGTAACGGGTTATCACTCGAAGTTAGGGCCGGTAAGCAAAAGCGCTTCGTGTATAGATTTAGGCTATTGGGCAAGCAGCAAACCATGGTCCTTGGGCTATACCCTGCGATGGGGCTTGCTCAGGCTCGTGAGAGACATTGTATTGCGGTGGGGCAAGTAAAACAGGGCATCGATCCTCGTCAGGTTGTTGTAGAGGCTAAACAAAAGAACGAACAGATGCTCGTGCTTGATGAACTGTTTGAGCAATGGCTTAGCCACAAAGCCAGCGTAAAACGCCGTGATGGGATTCGATCTGAAATTAGCCTTCGGACAGTCACTGACTATCGTCGAATTTATCAAACACACTTGCAAAAGGCCCTTGGTAAATATCGCATTTGCGATATCACCATGGCTGTCCTCCACCATCACTATCAGAAGCTACAGAAGGTCTCTCTGGAAGGACTTCGCAAAGCAATGGGCATAATGAACCAGGTGATGGAAGAGGCTATGCGACGGCAGCTTATCGAGATGAGCCCCACGTTGGCGCTTAAACCCAAAGTTTACAATGCGACCCCCAATCCACCTCGAGAGCGATGGCTACCAATCTCTGAATTACGAGCCTTGTGGCATGCATTGGGGGAGGGGGTTGGAGGTGGTGGAGCTTTAGCTGCTGGTGGCCGTGGCATTGCTGCAACTTCTGTTCTTTCTGGAAGTGTCGCCAATGCAATTAAAATCGTCATATTAAGCGCGGTTCGTCGAGGTGAAGTCATATCGATGCAGTGGGCACACTTGGATGGTGATCGCTGGACGATTCCGGAAACCAAAAATGGGCGTCCGCACGTGGTGACCTTGTCGCCTTTGGCTCAGGAAATCATTGCGGAACAACGAATGATCACCTCTTCTAACTGCCCGTATGTGTTCGAATCGACGACAAAACTAGGTCATGCCATCACAGGTGACGCACTTATGCGTGCCCTTGACCGGCTACAGAAGCGTAAGCTGGCTGAACTTGAGCCTTTCAGCGTACACGACCTGCGGCGCAGTGTTGCAAATTGCTGTGGTATTGAACTTGGTGCAGGACCTCTAGAGATAGAGCATATGCTGAACCACCAGATCAGTGACAAACTCCTGCGGACTTATCAGGCGGGCGCTTTACGTAACCCTGAAAAACTGAGGAGTTTATTTCTTCGGTGGGGGGATATTGTGAAACATCAAATAGCCAAACATGAAGTAGAAAAATCACCTGATGTTATGGGGAACGTAATCCAAGGGACATTCGGTAAACGATGAGTTTTCAGCTCGATCAGACCTAAGAAGGAAGCGGCCATCGGCCGCTTCCTTCTATGAGCCCGTTTAGCCCGATACGCTACGCAGCCACCTGATAGGCACAAAGCTGATGCGGCGCCTTCCCTGGCCATTAGCCTTGCCTGTCAGGTGGCTTGCTGTAAGTGATCTTATGCCACTAGGAATACTCAACCTTATCGCCTCTGGTGTGCCAGAAAGCACAGATGCTCTGTGCCAATTCTGCGGCCATAGCATGGTCGTTATCACGACGAAAAATCAGGTACTGGGCCAACCAGTTTTGGTACTGCTTCACGCTGCTGCTTCCTCATTAGCTTCCACCGTCTCAATGCCACGGGGAACGAAGAAGTTGTTGCTGCTGAGCATGGTGTTGGCCTGAGCGTCGAGCGTGGCGTGCTTGAGCTCCTTCGAGCTGAAGTCATGCATGAAGTAGTTGAAGAACGCGTCAACCGCTGGCGGAACTCGCATTGACTCATTGAAGAATTTCACTCGCTTGGCCGCTTGTACGGTCTTGCTGTTGTAACGCTGCCACACCACGATGTCATCGGCATCCTTTCCTACTTGCTCAAGCCAACCCCAACGCTCCTTGAGTTCATCGCGATCACGACCTCTGGCCACTTTCAGGCGAGCCCGGTAGTCATGCAGCTTCTCTCCGAGCCAGATACAGTAACCGGTCATGTGCATCTCAAACCCAGCTGGAGTGGGGTCGCTCCTTCCGACCCACTTCTGATAATAGTTGCAGAAATCCTGCACTGATTGTCCCGCCAAGTTGTCTAGCATAACGAAGTAGCTCGCCACTTTGCGGGATGTTTTTTCCAAAGTACGAAAGTTGGGGAAAGGCACCTGAGCCCGACGAGCGGTATCAAACATCTTTCTAAGTGGCACTCGGCAAAGCTCGGCACTGGGCCGCTGTTCGTTGGGCAGTAAGCCCCCAGTAACATCTTCGCTGATGCCTGGGCTGAGCTCCTCCCGCCAACCTGGCTTGAGCGGCCCAAGGGGGAGCAGTGGGCGATAGTCACGACGTTCATGGGCTGCCACCAGATGCAGAGCTCGCTTGACGGCTGGGTGAAGGGGCTTGTTATAGTCGATCACCTTGGCACCCGCTACCACGCCTAACGGCACGCCAGCCGGATTTTTGGTCAACAGACCGGCCCAGTCAGACACCTCAGCAACTGTATCTCCCATATCGAGCAGGCTACGCCGTGAGCTGTCGAAGAGGCCAGCGAAGATCACCTCGACCTTGCTCTCCTCGTAGCGGTACTCGTTGCCCACCTTGGTACAGACTGACTCCAGCAGCTCCTCGATAAAGCGGCGAGCCAGCGCTGCCCCCAGATCGGCCCCGAAGACCGATACCTGGATCAACTTGATGGGAAGCTGGTTCAGTTCTTTGGAAGCAGACACGTTCTTTTTGAAGCGGTTCTTGGCAAAGTCGACCCTGGCGTCCACTCCGGTCATCAGCAGGTCAGCGACCAACGGGTTATCCCGGATGGGAGCTACCGCTTCGACCAGTGCTCGTTTGGCCGCATTTTTGGCCGCTGAGACTGATGCCTCGAAACCGCTCTTCAGGGTCAGCATGTCGCCGAGCTTATTGGTCAGAACCTTGCTCCAATCCCCCTTGACGGCCTCGACCACAGTTTCTTTAGCCTGACCTTTCAAATCGTCAAGGTAATCGCCAGCCAACGCCTTCTGCCTTGCATCCAGAATGCTGTCCAGTTGCTCAGAGGTCGTATCGTTGAGCTCTGTGCCCAAGCCTGGAATGTAAACCTTGGCGTATGAATAGGACGAGGTGAGTGGAGCCTTGATTTCATCCGGATGGGCTCGAAACAGACGTCCCACATTGGTCAGCCGCTGGCTCTCTTCATCTGTGTAGATATTCCGCTTGGTGCCATCGAAGAAGAAAGCTATTTGCAACGCCAGCGAGCAGGTGCCGATCCCCGCCTGATGAAGGCTCTCTTCTCGATCAATACGGCACTTCTGGTCATCCCTATCCACCATCACTATTTCCTCGTCCGATAGGTATCAACAATACTATCCAGCTCAACAGGGCAGCTATGGGCCCAACGAATCATCGGGGTATTGTCAGGCAGCATCAATACACAGAAATCATCCTGCCCCTTTTCCCGTTTGGGCATGGGCAAAGTGACCGAGTGTTTTTCAAATTGGTAGCCTGCTTTTTCTTGCTCTTCGGTCATATCGAGTTCCCAGTCGATCTTCACCGTATCGCCGTCGATCCGATAGGGGCCAGCACTACCGCCCCCGCCCGCACCGAATCCATCAAACGCAAATGTGTTGCTGCCCATTTTGCCATTGACATAGACGTAACTGATGGGGCGATCCATCACCGACATGACCACGATAGCGGCTCCGCCATGTCGCTCCTGCAACAGAAACGTCCATCCCAGCCAAAGCAGCAGCACAATGGCACTCAGCCAGCGTCCCCAGCGGGGCATCAAGTCCCACGCAGCCGTGGCCATCGTGGAAATAAATCGTGTCAGGCTTCTTTCTACTGTCATGCTTGTCTCTTTTGTTCTTCCAGGGCAGAACGCCCACCTTCCAGATAGGCCAATCCCCAGAGCATTAACTGAGCGTCGGTTGCCCCTGCCTGCTTGGCCTTGTCGAGTGCCTTACGCGCCATGGCCATCCGCTCACAAGGCGGAAACTGAGCGATGTTCTCCCCAGACTGCCAGAGAGCCAGCAGGCGATGGGCTTGCGGTGAGCCCTCCAGCGCCTGATAGAGTACCGGGGTCAGCTGTACCAGCTCTGGTTCTGTCGGGGGGATAGACAAGACGAGTTCACGCCAGTTGCCATCGCACTCCCGCAGCCACCAACGATTGATGCCACCAAAAAGACCACCAAGCCAGGGGGTACCCTGCTGGTCAAGCAGCAACGGCAAGGCATCAGGGGTATAGAACCGCAGCAGCATACTGTACTTGCCACCCGGCTCTATCACTCTTGCTCCCAGAGCCAACTGCTCTTGCAGTGCCTCTACAGGTCGCTCGCTGTCAATCAGCCCAACAACATGCCCTTGCTCGGCGAGTTCGGCAAGCAAGCCTTCATCTTGTTGTGAGCACTGCCAGAGCCAAGGGCCAAGATTGACCAGATCAAACAAGTCGTCGTGCAGATAGAGTGGCAAAAAACGCCCCTCACTCAGCCTCTCTCGTTGCTCGGCATTGAGATGGGCCGCTTCGAGAAGTGCTACCGTCTTTCCTCCACGCCAGATTGATTCAGGTAGCATCTTACTCTCCCTTCACCACAGCATCGCCCTGAGCCATGGCTCTCAGCATGCAAGGAATACAGACCGGCTTTTCAAGGGGTGGCATAGCCTTAAACAGCGGTGGCTTGGGTGAGGCTACGACCTCTACCGCACCGGGCAGACTCGGCACTTTTCCAGCCCAGCCAGAGCCAGAACCCGGACTACCGCCAGAGTTCATCTTGATACTGGGACCAACCAGCGTCACCCCACTGGGGTCAACCTTCACAAAGCTGCTGCCGACCTTGAGAGTCAGCTCTGCACCGGCCTCCAGCACAATCTTGTTACCGGATTTCAGGTGCACCTCTTGCCCGGCTTCAACCAGCAGTGACTGGGCCAGCTTCTGGTGCAGGGAAGCATCGACTGTGAGGGAGTAGTCCGCCTTGATGTGGTCGCGCTTCTCGCCCTCCACCGTCAGGTGGTCGTTGGCCTTGATGCGGGTCACCCGCTCGTTGTCGATATTGCGGTGCTCGTCGTGCTTGATATGCCACGCCGCATCATTCTCGATAAGCACGTTCAGGTCTTTCTGACCGTGGATATAAATCTCTTCCTGTGCCGCCTGGTCTTCGAAGCGCAGCTCGTTGAAACCCTCGCCTTGGTGGGAC